>CAZUYW010000016.1:0-10706 GCA_964624775.1 uncultured Iamiaceae bacterium | reverse complement strand
GGCGGCCGGTACGGTGCAGGGATGCGGCGATGGCAGCGAGCGACCCGGGGACTGGCCTCGCTCGCGCTCGCGACCGCAGGCGTGCTCGGGCTGGCACCCGCGCCGGCCGCCCACGCCGCCACATCGCCCAACCGGGCAGGCACCGCGATCAGCGTGGAGCGCCCGGACGCGGTGCTGGCGTCGACCGGCACCGCCCAGGCCCAGGAGCGCCAGCTCCGGGTCCGGCCTGACCTCGTCGCGTGGACGCTGACGGCGGGCGCGCTGGTGCTGGTGCTCCTCGTCGACGTGGACGTCAGCAACGGACGCGGGCGCGTCCCCGTGCGGCGGCGGCGCAGCGCCCGCATCGACCGCGGGCCACCCGCGGTCGTCACCACCGCCTGACCCACGGTCCGCCCGCGCCTCCGACGCGCGTCCAGCCGACCGTCCCGGCGCGCGCCGACGCGGCGCGCCCCCATCGCTCGCGCGCGTCCCCGCGCACCCTCCTCGAAGGACCCACCATGCACCTCTCCCACCTCGATCTGCTCATCTACTGGCTCGGCGGCGGCTTCGTCGTCGTCCTCGCCTGGGCCGCGCTCCTCGGCCAGGCGCTCATCGGACCGCCGCGCGGCGTGCGCCCCGCGCTCGGCCTGTTCGCGCTCGTCGGCGTGATCCACCCGGTCGCCGCGCTTGCCACCATCGACCTGGTGCGCCTCGGCCGCCAGCCCGAGACCCCGCACCTCCACGTCCCTGCCTGGAGCACGGCCGCAGCGGTCGCCATCACGGCCGCGAGCCTGCTCGTCGCCCTCGCGCTCTGGCTCGCCGCAGGAGGGACGCCGTGATGGGCCACGACCTCGTCGTCATCGGGCTCGCCTTCCTCCTGAGCGGCCTGCTCGCCCGTGCCGGGGCGCGGATCGGTCTGCCCACCATCCCGCTGTTCGTCGCCGCCGGGATGCTCGTCGGCCCGCACACGGCCGGACCCGTGCTGTTCGAGCACGCCGACGAGCTCGAACTGCTGGCCGCGTTCGGACTGGTGTTCCTGCTGTTCTCGCTCGGCATCGAGTGCACCGTCGAGGAGCTCACGAGCGGCGGTGGTCGGCTGCTCGCCGCGGCGGGCTGCTACCTCGCGCTCAACGTCGGGGGCGGGCTCGCGCTCGGCTTCGTGCTCGGCTGGGGCGGCCGGGAGGCGTTCGTGATCGCGGGGGCCACCGGGATCTCGTCGTCGGCGATCGTCACCAAGGTGCTCGTCGAGCTCGGGCGGCTGGAGGACCCCGAGAGCCGCCTGATCCTCGGGATCATCGTGATCGAGGACCTGTTCCTCGCCCTCTACCTGGCCGCGCTCGCGCCCGTGCTCGGCCAGGCGGACTCGGCGGCCGACGGGGTGCTGCTGTTCCTCCGGGCGCTCGGGTTCCTGCTGGCCCTGGCCGCGCTGGCGCGGTGGGGCGGCGGGATCGTCGTGCGGTTGCTGCAGGCCGGCAGCGACGAGCTGCGCGTCGTGCTCGTGGTGGGGTTCGCCCTGCTGCTCGCCGGCGTCGCCGCCGAGCTGGGCGTGTCCGACGCGATCGGCGCGTTCATGGCGGGCCTGGTGCTCGCCGGGACGACGCTGGCCCGCCAGGTCGAGCATGCGGTGCAGCCCCTGCGCGACGCGTTCGCGGCGCTGTTCTTCTTCGCGTTCGGCCTGGCGATCGACCCGGGCGACGTCGGCCCGGTCCTCGGCGTCGCCGCGATCGCGATCCTGGTCACCCTCGTCCTCGCCATGGTCGCCGGGGCGGTGGCGGCCCGGCTCCACCGCCTCGGCACCCTCGAGGCCGTCCGCATCGGCACGACGACGGCCGCGCGTGGCGAGTTCGCGCTGATCCTGGTGACGCTCGCGGCGTCGGCGGGGCTCGACGACCGCCTCGCGCCGTTCGTCGCCGCGTACGTCCTGTTCCTCGCGGTCATCGCACCCGTCCTGGCCCACCGGGCGTCGAGCATCACCCGCACCGTTCAGGTGGTGAGGAGGCGCACCGTGGCGAGCAGGCCGAAGGCCAGCACCACCGCGCGGAGCACGGGGACGGGCAGCCGCAGCGAGGCGCGGGCCCCGAGGTAGCCGCCGACGAGGCTCGTGCCCGCGAGGACCGCGACCGCAGCCCAGTCGACCCGCGCGCCGATGCAGAACACGACGACCGCGACCAGGTTCACCAGCAGGGACAGGACGCCGCGCAGCGAGTTGATGCGCGGCAGCGGGTCCACGAGGAACGTCCCGAGGATGGCGAGGAAGATCACGCCGATCCCCGCCCCGAAGTAGCCGCCGTAGACCGACGCGGCGAACACACCGACCAGCGCGGCGCGGGGCACCGGGCCGTCGGGGTCGTGGTCGTCGTGGCGCCGCCCGGCCACGAACCGCGCCAGCCACGGCTGGGCGGCGAACAGCGCGCAGGCGCCGAGGATCAGGACGGGGGCGACGCCCTCGAAGGTGGCGTCGGGCGTGGCGAGGAGGAGCAGCGCGCCGGCCAGCCCGCCCGCGAGGGAGACGGGCGCGAGCTCGCGCACCCGCCGGCGCTGGGACACCAGCTCCCGGCGGAACCCGGCCGCGCCACCGAGGTAGCCGGGGAAGATGCCGACCGTGTTCGTCACGTTGGCGACCAGCGCGCCGTGGCCGGTGGCGAGCAGGGCCGGATAGGTGATGAGGCTCCCGCCGCCCGCCATGCCGTTGACGCCGCCCGCGGCGAAACCCGCGACGGCGAGGATCGCCACATCGGCCAGGTCCACGACCGCTCAGCCCCGGAGGAAGGCCTCGGCCTCCGGCAGCGCGGCACGGTCCGAGATGAGGAACAGGTGGCCGCCGTCGAACACCTCGAGGCGGGCATCGGGGATGCGCTCGGCGAGCGCCTCGCTGTTGGCGACCGGGGCGATGCCGTCGGTGCGGCCCGCCATCACCAGCGTGGGCGCGGTGATCGCACCGAGGCGATCCCAGGTGTCGTGGCGACGGCGGGCGTCGAGCTGATCCGGGTTCGGGTCACCCCCGGTCCGCGCGGCGAACTCCAACAGTGCGGCGGCCTCGTCGGGGTTCGCCTCCTGCCAGGCGCGGTCATAGCGGGTGTCGGAGACGGCGAGCGCAGTGCGCGCCCGCTCGTCGGGCTCGAGCGCCTGGAGCTCGTGCAGCGGGTACGACGACCCGCCGGCGCCGCCGCTCGACGTGCAGGCCAGCACCAGGCGTTCGACGCGTGCCGCGAGGCGGATCGCCACCTCCTGGGCGACCATGCCGCCGAAGGACACGCCGAACACGGCGAAGCGATCCCACCCGAGCGCGTCGACCACCGCGGCGGCGTCGGCCGCGTAGTCCGCCATGTCGTAGGGCGGAGGGGGCGAGGAGCTCTCGCCCTGGCCGCGGTAGTCGAAGGCGACGGTGTCGAACCGCTGGACCAGGGGCAGGTCGAGCAGGTTCGGGCGCCGACGCAGCTCGCTCCCCGTGCCCGGCAGCAGGAGCAACGGCGGACCATCGCCCATCCGCTCGAACCACAGCTCGACCCCGGTCGCTGATGCGTACGGCACGGCGGCGACCCTAGGCCGCGTCCCCGGCGACGCCACCGAGGGCACCCCTAGGATCGGGTCCCATGGCAGGGGCAACGGGGCGGCCGGGCCGCCGGGGGATCGATCGACGCAGCTTCCTCGCGGGAGGCGCGGCCAGCGTGGCCGCCCTCGCCGTGGGCCGGGGGGCGACGCTCGTGCCGAACCCGGCGTGGGCGCGCACCGGGGGACGCACCCCCAAGCTGGTGCTGCCGCCCGGCAGCCGCCCGTACCCCGCCAAGCCCGAGGGCATCGACACGATCCCCGAGATCGAGCACGTCGTCATCTACATGCAGGAGAACCACTCCTTCGACAACTACTTCGGCCTGCTCGGGCGCGGCGACGGGCTCACCCTCGACGGCGACGGGAAGCCGACCAGCACGAACCCCGACCTCGCCGGCGACCCCGTCGGCATGTACCACAAGACCGTCTACTGCGAGAACGAGCGAACGGCCGGACAGAACTGGAACGGCACGATCCGCTCGATCAACGGCGGGGCGATGGACGGGTTCGTGCGCGAGGCCGGCGGCGAGCCTGGATCCATGGGCTACTGGGACGGCACCGATCTGCCCTTCTACTACGGCCTCGCCAACGAGTTCGTCCTGTGCGATCGCTGGTTCGCGTCCACGCCGTGCCAGACGCTCCCGAACCGCCGCTTCCTCCAGGCCGCCACCGCCGGCGGCCTCATCTCGAGCGACGTCAACGAGGTGATCGCCAACCCGAACGTGCCCAACGGCAACATCTGGGAACGCCTCGACGCCCACGGGATCACCTGGGCGGACTACACGATCGACCTCGCCGACATCATGTTGTTCGTCGACTTCTACGGCGACCACCTGGACAAGGTGAAGACCTACGAGGACTTCCTCCTCGCCGCCCAGACCGGCACCCTCCCCCAGGTGTCGATCATCAGCCCCGGGCACGCGATCTACTCCGAGGAGGACCCCAACGACATCCAGCTCGGCGAGGCGTACAGCTCGGCCATCGTCAACGCGCTGATGCACGGGCCAGCCTGGGAGAAGACCGCGCTGTTCTTCATGTACGACGAGCACGGCGGCTACTACGACCACGTCCCGCCGCCCCCGGCGATCGCACCCGACGACATCCCGCCGAACACGACCGTGCCGCCCGACGAGCCCGGCGGCTACGACCAGTACGGCGTGCGCGTGCCCGCCATCGTGATCTCGCCCTACGCGAAGCGCGACTACGTGTCGAGCGTGGTCCACGACCACACGTCGGTGCTCAAGTTCATCGAGACCAAGTTCAACCTCGGCGCCATGACCTACCGGGACGCCAACGCCGACGACCTCCTCGACTGCTTCGACTTCACCGCCATGGCGTTCCGCGAGCCGCCGACGCTGCCGGCGCCGGGCCTGCCCGCCACCGGGAGCACGTGCAGCGACGTGCCCCCGCCGAAGACGAGCGTGCCCATCCCACCGACGACCACGACCACCACCGCGCCGTCGACCACCACGACGACGGTGCCGGGCGCGGCCGGCCCGGCCGCGCCCGTGTCGGGAACGGCGACCTACACCGGCTGAGCGCCCGATCGAGCGCCGGGCTCAGTCGTCGAGCTTGGCGTCGGCGCGGCTGATGTAGCCCACGTTCATGGCGTCGATGTCGTCGTTGATGGTGGTCACCGACGACGTGCAGTCCTGGGTGTTGTAGCCACGCCCGTTGAGCCCCGTCGCCACCACCGTGTTCACCGTGCCGCGGATCGAGCCGGCCGAGCAGGTCGGGATGTTGATGTTCGCCACCTCGGTCCCGGGCGGGCCAACGAGGCCGAGGCGGAACTCCTCGACCCAGGCGAGCGTGGCCGCGGCGCCCGACGCGAAGTCGGTGGGCGTGCCGATGCCCTGGCTGGCCGCGACCGCGGGCACGCCGCGACGAGCCGCGGTGCGGGCGGCGCCGACGGTGCCCGACAGCGGGATGACCGTGCCCATGTTGGCGCCATAGTTGACCCCGGACACGACGAGGCCGGGGGTCAGCTTCATGGTCTTGAGGGCGTAGATCACCGAGTCGGCCGGCGTGCCGTTGACCTTGGTGCCCACGTAGCCGGACTTGGTGGTGCCCGACGACGCCGTGACCGTGCCGGTCGAGACGCGGTCGCCGGTGCCGGACTGGTTGGTCGCGGGGGCGACCACCTGGATGGTGACCCCGTCGAGGGTGCGCAGGGCCTCGACCACGGCGTCGATCCCGTCGGCGCCGATGCCGTCGTCGTTCGTCACCACGATGTCGAGGGGCTCGGGGTGCGAGGCCACGTAGCAGGCGTCGGTGGTGGCGGTGTAGGTGACGCTGTCGACCAGGCAGGGCTGGGAGTCGGCGAACACGTCGGGCTGGTTCTCGAAGCCGCGGATCACCCACATGGGCAGGATCCACTCGCCCTGGTCGGCATCGCCCTGGATCCACGTGTCCCGGCCGCCCGGGTAGCCGGCGGGGGCGGGGGCGCCCGAGCCGAGGAGCAGGCGATGGCCGACGCCGGCGAGCCGGGCCGAGCCGGTGTCACCCGCGTAGATGAGGACCTGGGGCTTGTTGGGCGTGAACGTCGCCGGGCGACCGGGCATGGCGTAGGCCGTGCCGTGGCCGCTCGACGTGCCGAGCAGCGTGCCGCCCGCGGCGATGGCGTCCGACGCGTGCGGGTAGGCCGACGCCCAATCGATGATCTGGTCGAGCTGGAGGGAGAACGAGTCGCAATCGCTGTTCGAGAGCGCGGGCGAGCCGTCGCACCACCACGGCACGTCGGCGCCGCCCGAGGCGTTGCGGAGCTGGCGCGCCGCGGGGAAGAAGTAGCAGCCCGAGGTGGCGAAGGCCATGGCGGTCAGGCCGAGCACGGCGGCCCCCTGACGGAGCCGGCGGGTGCGGGCGCGCGTGCGCGTGGTGGCGGTCATGGTTCCCCTCTCTGCACGGTGTCCCCTCCGTGCGCTGGCCAGATCGCGGCACGGTAGCAAGGTCCGCTGCGTCGTGACGGGGGTTCTGGCTCAGGCCTCCGCGACGCCCAGGTCGCGCACGGTGGGCGAGGTGGCGACGGTGGCCGGATCCGGTGCGGTGCCGAGCAGATCGTCGACCCACGGCACGGTGAAGCCGAACCAGAGCTGCTCGTGCTTGAAGTGGTGGAGCCGGTGCCGGCGCTGGAGGGTGCGGTACCACGGCCGGGCGGGCCGGTAGCTCGTGTGGGTCAGGAAGTGGATCCACGCGTAGCCGACGGTGACCGAGGCGAACGCGGCCATCCCGGTGCGCCGGTGCCGGGGGTCGCGCACGAGGAGCCGCCACGCCAGCAGGTGGAGCGGGACGGCGGGGACGAGGAACCAGAGCGGCAGGAGCGTGTGCTCGGGGTTCCACGGATCGGCGTGGTGGCGACGGTGGTGCCGGGCGACCGAGAGGTCGACCGTGCGCCCCGCCACCTCCCGGGGCGGGGCGTGCAGCACGTAGCGGTGCGCCACCCACTCCTGCACCGGCCACCAGGCGAGGACCCCGACCGCGATGGCGAGATCGACCGCGTCGACCCGGCGATCCCGCGCCCGCCACAGCCAGAGGGCGACGGCCTGGCCCAGGAGCAGCCGGGGACCGGCGTGCTCGAGGAAGCGCTGCGCCGCCTCGCCGAGGTCGTCGGCGGGGACGGGGCGGGGATGGGTGGGCGCCATCGCACCAGGATGGCCGCTCGGGGCGAGCCGATCAGCGGATCGTGAACTCGGTGAGCATCCCTTCGGTGACGTGGGAGATCCCGCCCTTGGTGAGGTCCGGCATGATGCACGCCGCGACGTAGCGGCCGGGCGGCAGATCGATGGTGAGCCACTGCTGCTCGTGCTCCTCGAGGGCGGG
Organism: uncultured Iamiaceae bacterium; assembly: GCA_964624775.1. Classification (GTDB taxonomy): domain Bacteria; phylum Actinomycetota; class Acidimicrobiia; order Acidimicrobiales; family Iamiaceae; genus Aquihabitans. Next base: position 3,362 of record CAZUYW010000016.1, on the reverse strand, counting down.
CATGCCGCCCGCGGGGGCGAGGGGCGGCGTGCCCTCGGGCTCGGTGGTGGCGGTGAGGTAGGCCACGGCGTCCGCCCGGTCGGCGCCGTCGGCCAGGCGGAGGAAGAGCGCCTGATGCGGCTGCGGTCCGGCGTTGACGACGTGGAACGTGCCCGAGCCGTCGAAGCCCTCGGGCAGGGAGATCGTCATGTCCGACAGGCCGATCTCGCCCTCGCTGGCCGGCGCCCGGCGGGCCTTCGACGCGGCCGTGGCCGCGGTGACCTCGATGGGCCGGACCATGCCGTGGGCGAGGTGCGAGGTGCCGTCGGCACCGTGCACGAAGCACAGGAGCGCGTAGTGACCGGGCTTCCGCAGGTCGAGCGTGGCCGTGCCGGACGCACCCGGCGAAAGGCCACCGACGCCGCCGACCTCGATGACCTGGGTGGCGAGCGCGTCGGGCACCGGACCGTGCAGGAGGTTCTCGGCGTCGTCCCAGGTGAAGCCGTCGCGCAGGCGGGCCACCTGGAACTCGTGGTCCTGCTTGCCTCCGTTGGTCACCGCGATGGTGGTGAACCCGGCGGGGATGGCGTCGGGGGCCTCGAACCCGTAGTCGACCAGGCGGACGCGCACGTCGGCCTTGGGCGCCGGCGTCGTGGTGGACGTCGTGGCGCGCCGCGCGGGTGCGGCGTCATCGGCGTCGCTCCCGCAGCCGACGAGGGCCGTGGCGGCGAAGACGAGCGCGGCGGCGACGGCCAGTCGGGCGATCGGGTGGTGAGGTTCGGTGGCCACGACGGCGTCTCCCATGGTCAATATTCGATGCACGTTTGCATCATCGGAATATTCATTGCATGATTCCTGCATGCCGTCAAGCCGCCGCTACGACAACTCCGGCCGCCAGGCCAAGGCCAAGGAGACGGCCGACCGCATCCTCGGCGCGCTCTGCGAGCTCGTGATCGAGGAGCCGGCCGCCACCATCTCGATCCCCCTCGTGGCCGAGCGTGCCAGCGTGTCGGTGCGCACCGTGTACAGCCACTTCCCCACCAAGGAGGCGCTGTTCGAGGCCATCACGCCCTACATCCAGCAGCGCTTCGCCGCCCACCAGGGCCGGCCCATCGCCGAGCTCGCCGAGTTCTCCGACGTGCACCAGTGGGTCCGGGGCAGTGTCGCCTTCCTCGCCGACTCCATCCCGTTCTTCCAGGCCCTCCAGCGCGCCGGCATCGAGAACGAGGACTTCGCCCGCCGGCGCGCCGCAGACCAGATCGCACTCTGGGAGCAGGTGCTCGCACGCGAGGTGGACCTGCCCGCCGACCAGCTGCGCCTGCTGGCCATCACCGTCAACGGACTCGTCTCCCACCCCGTGATCGCCCGCTTCGCCCGCAGCGGCCAGACCACCGAGGCCACCGCCGACGCCCTCGACTGGGCCGTCCACGCACTCATGGCCCAGGCCGCCACCACCCCGATCACCGGCACCTGACCGAGAGGCCAGCACCATGGACCCGCGCCCCGACTGCATCCCGCTCGACGCGCTCGTCGACCCCGATCCGGCGCGGCACGGCGGCAAGGCCGCCACCCTCGCCCGCCTCGCTGCCGCCGGCCTGCCCGTGCCCACGGGCGTCGTCATCCCGGTCGACGTCGCCGGCGCACCTTGCGCGGACCTCGACGCCCTCGCCCGTGCCGTCGTGGCCGCACTCGGCGACGGTCCCCTCGCGGTCCGCTCCTCCGCCGTCGACGAGGACCTGGCCGACCGCTCGTTCGCCGGCCAGTACGAGACCGTGCTCGGCGTCGCCGGGCCGGCCGAGGTGGCCGCGGCGATCGCCAGCGTGCTCGCCTCGGCCGGCACGTCGCGCGTCGACGCCTACGCACCCGAGCGCGACGCCGGGGTGGCGGTGCTGGTGCAGCAGCTCGTGGCCGCAGACGCGGCCGGCGTCGCCTTCACCGCCGATCCGCTCACCGGTGAGCGCCACGTCACCGTGATCGAGGCCGTCGCCGGACTCGGCGACGCACTCGTGTCCGGCGAGGCGGCGGGCGAGCGCTGGCAGGGCGACGGGGGCGACCTGCGCTGCACCGGCACGCCCACCGTCCTCACCCCGACCACCGCCGCCGCGGTCGCCGCTCTGGTCCGCCGCGTCGCCGACCACGAGGCGGACCGCGGGCCACAGGACATCGAGTGGGCGCTCCACGGCGACGAGGTGTGGCTGCTCCAGGCCCGCCCCATGACCGCGCTTCCCGACGAGGTCACGTGGGATACGCTCGCGCCCGGCTGGTGGCGCCGGGACTTCCGCTTCGGCGAGTGGCTCCCCGAGCCGGTCACCCCGCTGTTCGCCAGCTGGTTCTTCCCCGCCCAGGAGGCCGGCTTCGTGGCCACCGTGCGGCGCCACGTCGGCGGCGCACCCGAGGGCCCCTTCCACGTGATCGTCAACGGCTGGTGCTACTGCTCGCTCGGGCGGTTCACGCGGGCGATGTTCGGCGGGATGTTCCGCCGCTCCCCGCTCGGCACGCTGCGCACGGTCGCCGGGCACGCCACTGTCGGGCGCAAGCCCGCGCTCGGGGAGCGGGCGATCGCGGCGCCCGCCCGCGCCGTCTACGAGGCCGAGCTCCTCCCCGCATACGAGCGGGCGGTCGCCGAGGCCGCCACCCGGGTCGACGGCGCGTCGCCGACCGAGCTCGTCGAGCTTGTGGACGGCCTCGTGGCTCACGTCGGCGCCCTCACGTGGCCGATGGTCGACGTGCTCGGCTACGCCGGGAAGGCGGAGTTCGCCCTGGCCGCCCTCCACCGCCGCCACCTGGAGCCGGTCGTGGGCGGCACCCCGCTCACGCTGCTCGCCGGCCTGCGCGAGCCGGTCCCGAGCCCGCCCCACGCGGTCACGTCGCTCGACTGGTCCCGCCCCACGCTCGGCGAGCTCGACACGGGCGCGGCCGCCACCGCCCCGGCCGCGGATCGCCACGCCCGGGTCGTCGCCGAGCGCGAGGCCCACGAGGCGGCGTGCCGGCGCGCCCTCGCCGGCGACCGTCGGCTCGCGGCCCGGTTCGACCAGTACCTCGGCATCGCGCAGCGCTACGGCGTCGTCCGCGAGGAGATGGCCACGGCGTTCACCCTGGCCTGGCCGGTCCTGCGCCGGGCGATCGCCCGCCTCGGCGAGGAGCTCGTGGCCCGCGGGGCGGTCACCGAGCGGGACGATGTGCACTGGCTCGAGCGATCCGAGCTCGAGGCCGCCGCCGACGGTGCCGCCCTCGACCTGCGGGCGACCGTCGACGAGCGGCGCGCGACCTGGGCCCGGCAGGCCCGGCTCGTGCCACCCATCTCGGTCGGCGACCCGAGCCCGATCCACGCCCGGGTCGAGGCGGGGGTCGCCGCCACCCGGCCCGGCGGCACGGCCGCCGAC
>CAZUYW010000015.1:0-30225 GCA_964624775.1 uncultured Iamiaceae bacterium | reverse complement strand
CGGCACGCATCCACGGTGGGTTTTCGACCGCGTTTCGCGCCGGCCCCGGGCCACTGGGGGTGGTCGAAAACCCCATCTGACCTGGTCCTGGCGCCTCTCTAGGGAAGCTTGGGAACGCCAACAGCCCAATCTGGGAACGTGGATCGCCTGTTCTGGCTGGTCAGGGGCGGTGTCACCGATTGTCACCGATTGGCACCGATTCGGTCGGTCATCCGATCTGTCCTCGGCCTCGACGGTGGCCACGTTCGGGCTGGTACCCATCGCCTCGGACGGCACCCGGTGGGAACCGGCCGGCCGAACCAGCCCGCCTGAGCAGTGAGAAGACCATCTCGTCGTGGCTTCGGCTCGAGGCGGCGGGCGTCGAGGTAGCCGTGGCCGAGATCCCAGGCGAGGCACGGAGATGGAGGCCTGCGAGTAGCTCGAACGTGGCGTCCCAGTTCTCGCCGATCAACGTGTAGACGACGTTCATGACCGCGTCAGCGGTGTCCTTGCGGCGGATCCGGCCCGTGGTCGGGTGGTCGACTCGTTGGCCAACCACCTTGAGGGCCTCGAGCTCCTCGCGCGCCTCGGTCAACGACGGCGGGATGTGGATCAAGCCCATCATGGCGGCGGACTTGAACACCTCGGCCATCTTCCAATTGAGCGGCGCGGTCGCGTCGCGCACGTACACGTTCGTCCGGTGCATCGACCCCGGCCCGGCGGCGAAGGCTCGCAGCCTGTCGATCGTGCCGGCGCTATTGAACTGATCGAAGGTCAAGGTGGTAACCGGGAAGGTGGAGAGGATCTCGGAGATCTGGTGCTCGATGTCGATGTAGTCGATGGTGTGGTCGTCGAACTCGGCGGGCTTCCAGGAGAAGGCGTCGTCGATGAACACGTGGGGGATGCCGTTGGCGTCCTTGCGGACGTGGCCGATGGCGAACCCGAAGTTGTCGCCGACCCGCGACGGGTCGCCGTGGGCGGCGTAGCGCCGGTTGCCGGCACCGCGGACCTGCACGGCCTCGTCCCAGCCCTCGTAGGGCTCGACGAGCCGGGCGAGGGTTCGGCTGTTGAGGTAGGAGTTGGCACCGGCGGCGAACTGGGCGCCGTACTCGACGGCGAACGCGTCGGGGTCGATGTCGGCGTAGAGCTCGAGCAGCCCGGTGCGTTCGATGATCGGACCGGAGTGTTCGGGGAAGCAGGGGCCGCCAGGCCACATCTCGATCTCGCCCGACCGGGCCCAGTGCTCATAGGGGGCCCACGACGGCAGCTGCAGCACGACAAGGGAGGGCACGCGGGGCTGGCCAGTGTCGGGGTCGAGTTCGCAGCCCAGTTCGTAGCTGGCGTAGAGCTGGCCGTCCTTCTCCCAGGGGCTCGAGGTCTGCAACGTGAGCCCGGTGCGGGGAAACTGAGCGACGGCGGGCTTGGCCGATCGATAGATACTGATGCTGGAGGTATCCGAGTCGGGGTTGGCGTTGCCCACGTGGGCGAACTCGTCCATGACCAACCCGATCAGGGTCGGGCCGCGCGCCGCGCGGGTGGTGGTCTCCACGGCGCGCACCTCCAAGCGGCCCTTGGTGCGCCCCACCTTCGCCCCGCCCTCGATCTGGGTTGGGGTCAACAAGGTGACCGAGTCCGCGGTGCAGGCGCCGAGGAACGGCGCGAACGCCGGCGAGTTCTCGATGAGGTCCTTGATGTCAGCGAACGCGTTGCGCTTGGCTTGCTCGTACTTGGCGCCCATCACGTACACGGCGAGGGTCTTGCCCTTCATGGGCCGCGGGTCATCGGGGATGCCGTCGGTGCCGAGCAGCCGGTACATGAGATCGGCCACGAGGATCGCACCGGTCAGACCCTTGGAGGCACGACGCCCCAAGACCAGGGCGACCTCCGCCGGGCCCCGTCGGCCTTCAGCTCGGCACAGCTCAAGGCGTTCGAGCAACCCGGGCGGTGTGCCTTCGCTGCCGGTGTAGCGAAGCCGGCCGCGGTCCTCGCCCAGGATCCAGTCCTTCTCCCAGCCGGCGATGACCTCACGGTCGAAGTCGGTGAGCAGATCGACCGCACCGGTGCAGACCTTCAAGATCGTGCCCTGCACCGGGAACAGCTCCACGTTCAAGAACCGGGGGTTCGTCGCGAAGTCCATCACGTTGGCGGGCCTCGGCACCCCAGGCCGAACCCGCTTGGCGGGGACTCGCTTCTCGGCTCGGCTGATGCGCGACTCGAGGGTCATCACGCCACCTCCCCGTGACCGTCACCCTCGCCAGAGCCTTCAGCGGCGCTCTCAGCGTCAGGGTCGGCGTCGGACGCCGTCCGGATGCCTTGACGGCGTTCCACCTCCAACATGCGCGCCTCGAGGTCCGACGCACGCCGGTACCGCAGCGTCCACTCGAGGATCGCCGTCGCGGCCCGGATCCGAGCGAACGGAGACTCCGCATCGAGGCAATCGATGAGGGTGTCGAGCGCACGGGGCATCGTCTCCCCCAAGCGGCCGGTCACCTCGGAGAGACGTTCTGCACGCAGATCAGACACCAACCGGGCGAACGCTGGATCCGCTGCCCAACGCACGATCGTTCGCTTCGACTTGCCCGCCGCGTCACCGGCCTGCGCGTACGAGCCCCCCGCCGCGACCACCGCTGCGGCCAACACCTTCGCTTCGTCAACCGCGTCCGGCGGCTCGGGTTCGTGGCCGTGGCCGTGGCCATCGTGAGGGTGTTCCATGGTCGATCACTCCTGGCTTCAAGTGGCGAGGACCCAGATGACCGTCGCCACTTCTTCGTCAGGCGTTTCAGGGGGTCCGACAGCTTCGATCCGACAAGAACCCTCTGACCTGGCCAAACGCCCGCCTCCTCGGTCGACACTGGCCCGGGCCACAACACAGCGTCGACCGGCCCTGGACGGTGGGCGAGACGTGCACCGGCCTAGGCCACGAACTCGGTCTCGGCCGCGTACACGGCATGGGCCACCTCCTCGGGCACACCTGCGAGGCGAACGCAGTCCCGGGCCAGCGCCAGCGGGTCGACGACGCGCCCACGGCCCCGGAGGGCTTCGCGTTCAGCCTCGGAGTAGTACCGGAACGGCCACTCCTCACCCACCGGCGAGTACATGATCCCCACCGCAACCATGTACTCGGCCTGGATTGCCAGACAGGCCTCCGCCTGCTCACGGGTCGCGTCGGTGTGCTCCATCACGTACGCCAACACATTGCTCGGATCGATCTGCCTCACGGGCACCTCCTCAGGTCTGCGACGAGCATGGGGCACGCCGCCTCCGATGGCTACTGGTCTCATTTCACGCGCTCCCCAAGCTGTCCAACCCCCCGAAACACCTAGGTCCGTTTTCCGCTACTCGAACCGAGCGCGAACGTCGAGCCCGTAGGTCGGGGGCATGGAGCCGACCCGGACTACGCCGACTGGCTTCAGCTGTGCTGGCCCGAGGCTCGGGTCAGGTGCGTGATGTGGGAGTGAAATCGCTGCCTGAGCGTGGCCTCGATCCCTGAGGTGCTCGACGGCACCGTCACCGGAGCTGTCGATGCAACTCCGCCCTTGGGTCCGCTGGGGAGGACAGGGATGATCGCCGCTACCGCCTTCTCGTCGACGATGACGTCGCGGGCCACGACCGGCCGGCGATGCCGACAGGATGTCATCGTCCACAATCATCACGAGAGCTCGCCGCCGTTCCGGAATGGACCCGGGCGACCAAGCAGATCGGTCCGTAGCCTCCTTGGTGTGGCGAACAAGGTGACGAAGACCGAACACGCTGGAGCCAAGAATGGCGGTGGCGGGTACTGGGGTCTGCGTGCCGAGGCAAAGCATTGGTCCAACCGTGCCCGGCGATCAGCCGACAGTGCGGAGTGCGACCTCCAACTTGCCGACGATCAGCCCGACCCACTGGAGGTCGAAGACTGGTGAACGGCGCCGTCTCGGAGTACGAGGCATGGCTCCGCCTGTGCGCCAGCGACGACGCCGATCACATCGAGATCCTCCTGTCCGATACCGGCGCGTCGCAGGACCCGGTCGCCTTCCGTGAATCCGTTCTCGACGCCTGGTCACACCCAGAGTGGCCAGAACGAATACTTGGTCGGATCGGATGGGTGGAATTGTTCCGGGCTGCAGGATTCGTTGCCCGCCCTCCTCGGCCAGCGCCAACTGAGCCACTCACGATCTTCCGAGGCTCGAGTTGGGGCCGCCGACGAGGAACGGCCTGGACCACCGACCCGGCGTGCGCCCGACGGTTCGCCGCGCGTTGGACGACGGCCGGCGCGACCCCAGGCCTCGTGTTCACCACGGTCATCGCAGGCGACGCAGTCCTGGCGATCATCGAGGACCGCGGCGAGGCCGAGGTTGTGGTCGACCCGGAACGCCTTCCGCCGCTTGGCAAGGCGAGCGTTGTGGGGCCAGAGCCACCTGGCTAGGGCAGCGTCGACATCCGAAGGTGCGAGGCCGGAGTTCTCCAACGCCAGCGGAGTGCAAGCTCGACGCGATGGTCGACGAGGCCAGTTGCGGCTACCGCGGGCTTCGATGCAGCGAAGAGTGGACCAGCATGGGGCAATCTCGACCCAATGCCTTTGATGTCGCTGGTAGGGACCTCAAGCCAATGCCTCCCGGGTCGTCCCGATCGCAGCAAGGACAACGCAATCTCAACTCGCGTCCGCAAGCGCGAGCAGAGGCCAGGGGGCACGAGCACTGGTACGACGAGAACGACTGATCGGGCGCGCCGGGTTTCACCGCCTCCCATCCATTCGACTGAGGAGTGCGCAAAGCACGCCGTGCCACGGGGTGGCTGGGCAGCCCTCGAGGCCTTCCTAGTTGACGAGTCGAGTGCCCGCTGCTCCAGCAGCGGGCACTCGATCGTTCAGGGACTCGCGGGGAACGGGCGGGCGGTTCCCGAACCGCATCTCCTCGGCCGGGCGGCGTCAGCCGTTGGCGGTGCCGGTGGCGGGGGCGTCGTCAGCACCCTCGGGGCCGGACTCGTTGCCGTCGTTCTCCTCGTGGTCGCCCCTGCCGTCGGCCTTCTCGCCGTCCTCCTTCTCGCTCTGGAGGACCCTGGCGTTGCCGGCGTCGATCGTGACGTCGACGGTGCCGTTGGAGGTGGTGACCTCGATGTCGTAGACGACGTTGCCGTCCTCGGACTCGAGGGTCGCCTTGGTCACCTTGCCGGGCTGGGCGGCCAACGCGGCAGCCTTGGCCTGGTCGGGGGTGACGGTGGCGAGCTTGGCGAGGCGGGCGGCCTCGGCGGCGTCGTTCTCCTCGGCTCCGTCGGCCTCGTTGGCGCTGGCCTTGTCGACGATGGAGCTCGTGAACTCGGGAGCCTCGTTGCCGTCGTGCTCCTCGCCGCCCTTCTCGGCGGTGGCGGTCGTGGTGGTCTTGCTGGGCGCGGACTGGCTGGTGGCCGCAGCGGCGATGCCGGCGGCGCCGGCGGTGACGCCGATCGCAGCCAGGAGGCCGTAGAGGGCCTTCTTCGTCTTGCTCATCTGGGTCATGGGTGGGTTGCTCCTTGACGGTGCCGGGCCGTTCCCGGCTTCGTTGGGATCACCATGCGCTTTCGACCCTGTGGTGACGCTGAAGACGGGCGCCTGGTCTGGTTCGATGCTTCAGCTGTTCTTCAGGCGTCCCATGGCAGAGTGCTCGTCTCCCGACGTCCCATCGAGCCTCGAGGTCCGTGTTGCGCATCCTGATCGTCGATGACGAGGCAAGGCTGCTCGAGGCGGTCCGGGTGGGGCTGGAAGCCGAGGGCTTCTCCGTCGACGCCGTCGACCGGGGGGACGAGGTCCTGCCGATGGCGACGGGGACGTCATATGACGCCATCGTCCTGGACATCATGTTGCCCGGCCTCAACGGCTACGAGGTGTGCGCTCAGCTGCGTGCGGCGTCGGTGTGGACCCCGATCCTGATGCTGACCGCGAAGGACGGCGAGTGGGACGAGGCCGAGGCTCTCGACATCGGCGCCGACGACTTTCTCCGCAAGCCGTTCTCGTTCGTCGTCCTGGTCGCCCGGATACGTGCCCTGGTCCGACGAGGCGCGGTGGCCCGGCCCGCCGTTCTCGAGGTTGGCGACCTGGTGCTCGACCCTGCAGAGCGAACGGTCCGACGTGGTGGGGCCAAGGTTGCGCTGACGGCGAAGGAGTTCGGCATCCTCGAGTACCTGATGCGAAACACCGGGCACGTGGTCACCAAGCCCGAGCTCGTCGAACATGTGTGGGACGAGCACTACGCCGGCGACCTGAACGTCGTCGAGGTGCACATCTCGGCCCTGCGCCGCAAGATCGACTCGCCCTTCGGGCGCCGTTCGATCGAGACGGTGCGCGGGTTCGGTTACCGACTCAGCAACGAGGACGGCTGAGCGGTGCGCCGGTTCCTGACCGTCCGGAACCGGACCACTGCCGTTGCGGCGATCGTGGTCGCCGTTGCTCTCTGCATCGGCGCGGTGGGGCTCGTCGGGCTGGTGCGCGATCGGCTCGTCGAGGGCCAGCGCACGGCCGCCGAGCTTCGAGCGCAAGACGTCGCTGCGCTGGCCGAGGGCGACGGCCTTCCAGATGACCTGTCGTTTCCCGGCGAAGACGACGGCCTCACGCAGGTCATCGACCGCGACGGGAGGGTCGTCGCCGCGACCGACAACCTCGTCGGGGAGCCAGCCATCTCCGGACTCCGACCTGATGGTGATGATCCGGAGTCCGAGATCGTCAGCGATGCGCCGATCGGCGACGGGGGCCGGGTCATCATCGTGGCCCTCCAGGCGGACACCGAGGACGGGCCGGTCACGGTCCTGTCGTCCGCTTCGCTGAACGAGACCGAGGAGACGGTGCGGGCCATGACGCTCGCCCTCGCTCTCGGCATCCCCGTGCTCGTGGCTCTGGTGGCGATCGTGACCCGTGCGCTCGTCGGCCGGGCCCTGCATCCCGTCGAGCAGATGAGCCGTCAGGCGGCAGAGATCACCGACGAGGACCTTCACCGGCGTCTGGCGGAGCCGGGCACTGGTGACGAGGTCGACCATCTCGCTGGGACCCTCAACGAGATGCTTGGGCGACTCGAGGCAGCCAACATCCGTCAGAGGCGCTTCGTCACCGATGCCTCTCACGAGCTGCGGAGCCCTCTCGCCTCTGCTCGGGCCGCTCTCGAGGTGGCGATCGCTCATCCCGGAAAGATCGATTCCCAGAAGGCCATGAGCTCGGCGCTGGTCGACCAGGCTCGGCTCGAACGGCTCGTCGACGATCTGCTCCTCCTCGCCAAGGTCACCGACTCCGGAGGTCAACCGCTCTCACGCGTCCAGATCCGCGATGTGGTCGAAGCCGAGGTGGCCGCTGCCGGTGACCCACGGGTGGCCGTTGCTTGGAGCGGGGATCTGCCGGTGGTCAGCGCGGACGAGCGCACCCTGGCACGCGTGTTCCGGAACCTGCTCGACAACGCTCGCCGGCACGCGCACGAATCGATACGTATCTCCGGATCAGGGTCGGAGGGCGTCATCACAGTCGAGATCGAAGACGACGGGGATGGTGTGCCGCTTGCTGACCGCGGCCGGATCTTCGACCGTTTCACCCGGCTCGACGAGGCGCGTGCCAGACAGGCCGGGGGCAGCGGCCTCGGTCTGTCCATCGTTCGTGCGGCGGTGGAGGACCTGGGCGGCACCGTGATCGTTGGGGACAGCGCGCTCGGCGGTGCTTCCTTCGCGGTCATGATCCCGGCGTCCGCTGCGGCGGGCGAGGTCGGGTCATGAGCGCGCCATCTCCGACGTCTTCCACAGTCACGGCTAGGGCCACCGCCGTCGCTATCGCCGGCCTGGCCGTCGCTTCGCTCCTCACCTTGGTGGCGGTGCTGGCCGAGGGCCCGACGGGGCTCGACCGGGCGCTTTCCACCTGGGTGGCGGCCCATCGCAGCGCCGGCCTCATCTGGCTCATGGAAGGGGTGACCGTGGCCGGCTCGTCGGTCGCCATCTGGGCTGTCGGCTTGGCCTGCGTCGCCTGGGGCTTCGTCCGCTGCAACTGGCGACCCCTGCAGTTCGTCATCCCGACCGCGCTCGCAGCATCCCTCGCCACGAACCTGATGAAGCTGGCGATCGCCCGGCCGCGGCCGCAGCCGCCGATCGCCCTGCGCAGCTTCTACGGCTACTCGTTCCCCTCAGGTCATGCCACGACCGCAGCCGCTCTGTGGGGAGCGCTGGCCGTCGCGATCGTGTGGTCGGGGCGCCTTCGAGCCAGGGTCGCGTTCGGCGTCTGGGCCGTGGTCGCCTTGATGGTGGGCACGTCGCGCATCGTCCTCGGCGCGCACTGGCTCACCGACGTGGCCGCGGGCACCGCGGTGGGTACCGGGATCGTCGCGGCGGCCGTGCTCATCGCCACGCCGGCGAGCATCCCGACGGCGTCGCACGAGGAGCCCGTGCCAGAGGCCGAGGCGCAACCCGGTGCGTTGCGGTCATAAGCACAGGGAAAGAGCGTGCGAGTCTCTAGCCCAGCAGATATCGGGATCCGTAGGTTGAGGTGGTGGACGTGAAAGTGGTCGTGGTCGAAGACGATCCGGAGATCGGCAGTTCCGTCTCGGCCGCGCTGCTCGCCAACGGGTACGAGGTGGACCTGTTCGCCACTGGTTCAGAGGCATCGGCTGGCCTCGAGCACCGGTGCCCGGATCTGGTGCTGCTCGATGTCGGACTACCCGACATCGATGGGATCACCCTGTGTCGGTGGCTGCGCGACAAGTACCGCAGCCTGCCGATCGTCCTGTTGACCGCCCGGGACACCGAGATCGACACCGTCGTCGGCCTCGATGCTGGCGCGACCGACTACGTCACCAAACCGTTCTCGATGACGGTGCTCCTCGCGCGCCTTCGAGCGCACCTGCGCTCGTCCACACCCGACCCAGGGACCGACGCACCCTTCGCAGTCGGCTCCCTGATGGTCGATCCCGCGGGGTACACAGCGCGCATCGACGGGCGGGCGGTCGACCTGCGCCCACGGGAGTTCGAGCTGCTGGTGCTGCTGGGCGTGGAGGCGGGGCGGGTGGTCACTCGGGAGCGCATCTTGTCCGAGGTGTGGGATCAGCACTGGGACAGCTCTTCGAAGACGCTCGACATGCACGTGATGGCGCTGCGGCGCAAGCTGAGCGAGGCGATCGAGATCACCACCGTGCGGGGTGTCGGCTATCGGGTGGACCCTCGTTGAGAGGCCGGATCCGGGGTGCGATCGTCGGCGTTGCGGCGATCATCCTGCTGGTCCTGGGGATCCCGCTGGCGATCGTCGTCCACCGCCAGGCGCTCGACGCCGAGGTCGTCGAGCTGCAGGCGAAGGCGGCGACCGCGTTGACGGAGATCGATGCGCCACCAGACCCTCAGCAACTCGCCCGGGTCGCCGACGAGCCCGATGCTCCCGAAGGCTTCGCGGTCTACGACCTCGACGGGCGCCGCATCTACGGGAGCGGCCCGGCGCGTGCTGACGCGGTGGTCGACCGGGCGCTGCGCGGCGAGACGGCATCGAGCACGGACGGCTCGCTCGTCGTCGCCACACCGATCACCGAGCGCGGATCGGAGCAGGTGACCGGTGTGCTGCGGATCACCGAGTCGATGGCCGGCGCCGATGCCAGCTCCCGCACCGCGTGGCTCGTCATGGCCGTGGCCGGCGTTGCCGCGCTGGGGCTGGCGTGGTTGATCGGCAACCGGTTGGCCAGGATGCTGGCCGCGCCTCTGACCGACCTCGCCGCCGACGCCGCCACCATCGGCGAGGGCACCGACCTCGGCGGGCGCCCGCCATCGGGCATCGACGAAATCGACGAGGTCGCGAGCGTCCTCGCAGACCGGGCCCGCCTCGTCCACGAGGCGCTGCAGCGAGAGAGCCGCTTCAGCGCCGACGTCTCCCACCAGCTGCGCACCCCGGTGACCGCGCTGCGGCTCAAGCTCGAATCCGACACCGACCCGACGATCGGCGCGGCGACGCGGAGCGACGCACTCGCCGACCTCGACCGCCTGGAGCAGACCATCGAGCACCTCCTCGCCGTGGCCCGCCAGGCGATGCCCACGGCCGTCGACGTCATCTCGCTCGACGAAGCCGTTCAGGATGCCGCTGGAAGATGGAACGAGCGAGCGCGGCGAACCGATCGCACGGTGATGGTCACCCAGGCGGAAACGGGGACCACCGCACGGGTCCAGCGCGCCTCGATCGACGAGATCCTCGACGTCCTCATCGAGAACGGCCTGCGCCACGGGTCCGGCACGATCGCCCTCTCCGTGCGGCACCTGCCGCACGGCCTGGCGGTCGACGTCGCCGACGAGGGCACCGGGATCGACCTCCTCGATGCCGAGCACATCTTCGGGCGCGGCTACACCACCGGGTCCGGGGAGGGCATCGGCTTGGGGGTGGCGCAGTCGATCGCCGAAGCCGAGGGCGGCCGGGTGGTGCTCAGCCGGCACCGACCGACGACGTTCTCGCTGCTGCTCGTCGACCGCCCGCCAGATCCGGCCCCGTCGTAGCGGGACGGGCCGAGAGGCGACGCTCGACCGCCGGCCAGACGAGCACGACGCCCACCGCCCACGCCGCGCCGAGGAGCCACCCGGCAGCGACGTCGCTGCCCCAGTGCACGCCGAGCACCACCCGGGCGACCCCGACGAGCACCGCCACGGCACCGGCCGCTGCGAACGAGAGCACGCGTGCCGTCCGGCTCCGGAAGGTGGGTGCGGCGATGAGGGCGACGGCCACCAGCAGCGCTGCGGTTCCCGTGGCGTGGCCCGACGGGAACGACGGGTCCGGCTCGGTGACCAGGCGGGCGAACGCCGGCGGTCGAGGCCGGCCGATGATCTCCTTCAGGGCGGTCTCGGTGCACGCGGCGGCGAGCAGGGCAGCCGCAGGAACGACTGCGACGGCAAGCGGTCGCCGCCGGCTCAGCCAGAGGAACGAGATGGACGCCCCGACCACGAGGACGAGCGGGTCGCCGATGTGGGAGACCATCCGGAACGCGGCGATCGGCATGTCTGCCCGGTGCTCGACCACCCACCGCCAGACGCGCTGGTCGACCGGGAGGCCCCCGAGGTGGCTGGCGACCCTGGCGGTGAGCAGCGCGAAGCCGGCGAGGCAGGCGACGAGGGCGGAGCAGAGCCGGAGGCGGGATCGGCTCTGCTCCGCCTCGGTCCCCAGCGGCCCCGATGACGAGCGCTGGGAGCCGATCGGGTCCGGGCTGCCGAGGCGGCCCGGTTCACGGGAGGCCATCAGACGGTGGACTCCTCGGCGACCTGGAGGTCGGCTCGGCTGATCGTCAGGTAGATGACGGCTCCCACGATCACGGCAAGGAAGGTGAAGGTGGTGAGCCCGGTGCCGAGGTTCAGCCCACCGGCGGAGTGGGGTTGCAGCAGGTAGTCGCCGAGCGAGGCGCCGAGCGGCCGGGTGAGGATGTAGGCCGCCCAGAACGAGACGACTTCGCCGAGGCCGAACACGAAGTGGGCGAGCGCCACGAGGCCGATCAGCGCCACGAAGATCAGACCGGTCTTCCAGTAGCCGATGTCGAGCTTCTCGGACACGAGGTCGCCCGCCGAGGTCCCGAGGGCGAACGTGAACAGCACGGTGAGCCAGTACCAGGCCTCCCGCTTGGAGGTGACGATGGTGTGGATCGACAAGGTCCGCTCGCTGAGGTACCAGCCGATGAACGTGGCGGCGAGCGCGATCGAGAACCCGATCGTGGTGACATTGAGGCTCACGCCGTGGCCGTCGACGAGGTTGTCGGTCATGAGGGTGCCGGCCACGCTGATCAGCACCACGACCAGCCAGTAGAGCGCCGGGATGTACTTCCGAGCCCGGAACTGGAAGGCGAGGGCGACCACCAGGGCCATCCCGACCACGACCGAGGTCTTGTTCAGGCCGAGACCGAGGGTGTCGTTGAGGTAGTCCGCGGCGGTCTCGCCGACGGTGGTGCCGAGGATCTTGATGATCCAGAAGTAGGCGGTGATCGCCGGCACCTTGTTCAGCATCGTGGCGGCAGCGGTCCGCTCGTCGCGGGCGATGGCCGCAGCAGAGGGGGCGGTCACGTCGGGCGCTCCGATCGGTTCGGGCGGCGGAGACGAGTGGACATGGCGGGCCTTTCGATGCGGTGCGGTGACGTCCTCGAACGTACGGATGGCCGGGTCAACGCCCTGGTGGCGCAAGGTCAACGCAGGTTCAACCCGCGGGCCCTGCGCCACCGTCAGGGGTGCAGGGCCTAGACCGTCCGGAGGAGGTCGATCCGGGGGCGTCGAGCCCGGGCCAGCACAGCGAGGACCGCCCCGATGGTGGCGGCGGCGCTGACGGCACCGAGCACCGCCAGGTAGGCCCACGGCACCGAGAGGGCGCTCGGCGGCGGGTCGAACACGCCCTGGAGCACCTTGACCAACATGGTCGACAACGACCAGGCGATGGCGGCCCCGGCAGCGAGACCGGCAAGGGCCACGGCACCGGCTTCGGCCCAGATGAACGAGCCGAGCTGGCGCGGGGTGGCGCCGAGCGCCGTGGCGATGGCGAACGTGCGGCGGCGTTCGATGAGCCCCAGCCAGAGGGTGAGGCCGGTGGCAGCCGACGCCAGCGCCAGCGCGAAGCCGAGCTCGACCCGGGTGAGCCCCGCGAGGTCCACGGCGGTCAGGCTCGAGCCGATGACCTTCCGGCTGCTGACCAGATCCGTGACCGTGGCGCGGGTGCCAGTCTCGGTACGGACGCGGTGGGCCACGGGGCGGATGCTGCTGCCTCCGGTGTCGATGAGCAGCGATCCGACGGCGTCGGAGCCGGTCTTGGATGCGACGTAGTCCCGGTTGGCCACGAGGAAGCTGTCGCTCGGTGCGGTCGGGAACTCCTTGGCGACGCCGGCGTAGTGGAACGGGACGTCGGTGTACGCCTTGGTGCGCCCTTCTTGGAGGCGCAGGGTGATGGCGTCGCCGGGGAGCAGCTGGAAGTCGTGGACGGTCTCGGCGGAGACCAGGACGCTGTCGGGCTTCGAGGCGAGCTTCGCCATGAGCTCGTTCGTGGTCCCGCCTTGGAAGTAGGCGTCTTGGAGCCGGCCGGCGGCCGCGATGGTGGCCGGGTCGACGCCGTAGAGGTCCTGGAGATCGGCCCCGACGTAGGCGTAGCGGTGCTGGATCGGCTCGACGTGGCGGACGCCGGGGATGGCGGCAAGCTTGCTCACCAGTCCGTCGTTGGGACCGATGTCGACGCCGGGGCTCATCGTCGCGGTGACATCGGCTCCGTTGGTGAGGACGGCGTCGACCTCGGCTTGCTGGCGGTAGGTGCTGTTGAAGACGGCGGTCGAGGCGGCGAACCCGATGGTGAGCGCCACGAGTGCGGCGCCTCGTGCGATCTGGCGCCGTTGCCGGCGCAGCGTGGAGGCGACGGTGTCGGCCAGGCCGCCGGCGAGGGGCGAGATCGCGGCGGACACGAGGCGGCGACCGCGGTGCAGGACCAGATCGGTGAGCCGGTAGGCGAGCAGCCCCGCTCCCAGCCAGAGCAGGGCCGGCCCGGCGAACGCCCAGTAGCTGACGGAGATCGTGGGGACGCCTTCGACGGCGAGGATCAGCTTGTAGCCCCCGCGTGAGGTGAGCCAGAACACGGTGGTGGCCGCGGCGAGCAGGAGCAGGTCGAGGTACCACCGCATCCATCGCGGCGACCGCGCCCGCCCCGTGGTGAGCCGGGAGGTCGCCACCGTGGTGTCGCGGGCATCTCGCCACGCAGGCAGGGCGATCGACGTGGCGGCGATGACAAGGCCGGCGAGGACCGCACCGAGCGACCAGGCGACCGCGGCGCCGGTCGTGGCGCCGAAGCCTACCGTGCCGAACGCTGCGGCCCCGACCACGGCCGCCAGGCCCAGTCCGAGGGCGCCACCGATGACGGTGACGAGACCGGCTTCGGCGAGCCCGATCTTGGTGAGCTGGCTGGTGGTGGCTCCCCGGGTGCGCAGCAGGGCCTGCTCGCGTCGTCGACGGTCCCGTCCGGCGCCGGCGACCGTTGCGGTCAGCAGACCGGCGAGCACCGCTCCGGGGACCCCGAGGAACAGGAACAGGACCTGGGCGTAGAGGGCGTCGCTGCGGGCCGCGGCAAGGGTGGCGCCGAGGTTGTCGCCGACGAGGCCGGCACCGGCCAGCTTCACCTCCAGGTTGCGGGCCTGGCCGGTGGTGGTGCTGTAGGCCGCAGACGGATCCTTCGGCAAGCGGTGGTCGAGGCGGGCGTGGACCTGGGTCGTCACGAGGTCGGGCCGCGCCGCCGCCAGCGGGTCGAACTGTTCGTGCCAGGTGGACGCCGGGACCAGGAGCACGTTGTCTGGCGGCGCCTGGGCCTGGGCGCCGACCGGGGCGCCGACCTTCTGGAAGAGGGTGTCGGCCTGTGGGAGGTCCACCACCCCGTCGACGGTCACCGTCACCGGGTCCATCCCGGCCCGCTTCACGGTGATGGTGCTGCCGGGCGCGGCCTGGAGGTTGGCGGCGGTCTGCTGGAACAACAAGACGCCCTTCGAGGCGCCGGCGAGGTCGCGGATCTGGCCCGGGAACAGGGAGCGGTAGCCGTCGGGAAGGCCGAGCACCTGGCCGGCGCCGGTCGTCTGGACGGTCGATCCGTTGTCGAACTCGAACCCGTCGACCGTGGCGAAGGGAACGGTCTCCGAGGAACTGACGTGCGGTGCGGCCGCGACCGCCTTGGCCACGGCGGCGGGGTCGCTGCCCGGCTGCGCTTCGACCTGCCAGTCGACGGCGACCGTCTCGATCGCCCTCGCGGTCATGGTGGCCTTCGATGAGGAGAGGAACGTGCCGATCGATGCGAGCAGGCCCACGGCGAGGGCCACGCCCAGGGCGGTGGCGGCCAGCCGGCCGCCGCGCCGAACGGTCAGGCCGGCGATCCAGGTGGCGGCGAGTCGTGCGGTGGAGGGCTTCTGTCGGGTCAGCACGGTGCCGTCTCCGTGGTGGTGAGGCCGCCGTCCGCCATGGTCCAGCGGACCCGCAGTCGGTCGGCGACCTCGCGGTCGTGGGTGTTGACGAGCAAGGCCGCGCCGGTGTCCTCGGCGGCGGCGAGCAGGGCCTCGACGACCGAGGCGGCGTTGTGGTGGTCGAGCTGGCCGGTCGGTTCGTCGGCGAGGATCAGCCGCGGCCGACCGGCGAGGACGCGGGCGATGGCGACGCGCTGCGCCTGGCCGCCCGACAGCTCCTCGGGCAGCTTGCCGGCGAGCCCGGCGAGGTCGAGGAGGCCGAGGGCCCGGTCCGCCGATGCGGCGGCGTCCGAGCGGTCGACTCGTTCGAGCAGCAGCGGGAGGGCGACGTTCTCGGCGACGTCGAGGGCCGGCAGCAGGCTCGGGGCCTGGAAGACGACGGCGACGGGTCCGGGGCGGAGCGCCGACGCGGGGCCGATCGCCGGCCAGGTGACGGACCCTCCCGTGGGGCGGTCCAGCCCGGCGATCAGGTGGAGCAGCGTGGTCTTGCCCGAACCGGAGGAACCGGTGAGGGCGATCTGGTCGCCCGGCAGGACCGCGCAGGTGACGTCGTGGACGGCCACGACGGCTCCCGGGCCGGTCCCGAAGGTCCTCGCTGCGTTCACGGCGCGGACCAGGGCGGGGTCGGTGCTCATTGGATCGTCTCCGATTCGATCCGGCCGTCCCGGAGGGAGATGCGCCGGTCGGCGTTCGCGGCCAGGTGCAGGTCGTGGGTCACGATCAGCACGGCGGCTCCGGCGTCGGCACGGGCCCGGAGCAGCGCCAGGAGCCGGTCGGCGGTGCCCTCGTCGAGCTCGCCGGTCGGTTCGTCGGCGAGGATCACCGACGGGTGGTTGGCCAGGGCGACGGCGAGGCCGGCGCGAGCCGATTCGCCCCCCGACAGCGTCGGCGGCGTGCTCGCAGCCCGGTCGCCCAGGCCCACCGACTCCAGCAGGTCACGCGCCGCTGCCCGGTCGACCGGGCCGGCGAGTCGCTGGGCGAGGAGCACGTTCTGCTCGACGGTGAGGTGGTCGACGAGGTTGCCGGACTGGAAGAGCATGCCGATCGACCGGGCGCGCAGCGCCGCCCGTTCGCCTTCGGACCGGCGGCTCATGGTCTCGTCCCCGACCCGGACGACGCCGCCGTCGGGCTCGTCGAGCCCGGCGAGGCAGGCGAGCAACGTCGACTTCCCTGAGCCGGATGGACCGGTGACGGCCGTGATCTCGCCAGGGGCGAGCACGAGCGATACGCCGCGCAGGGCGAGCGTCTCGTCGTCGCCGGCGTGGTAGAAGCGGTAGAGGTCCGTGGCCTCGAGCACGGTGTCACGCACCGCTCCGGATGGGATCGCGGCCCGGGCGAGGGTGGCGGTGGTCATGACCACACCACCGAGTCGCTGACGATCTTCCAGGGGTCGACGTTGTCGGCGCCCTTGGCACCTGAGAGCGTGAGGATCACGGTGGTCCCCTTCTTCTCGAGCTCGTAGCGCTCGACGGCGAGCAGGGCGGACTTGCCGGTGACGTCGTTCGGCGCTGAGCCGATCTCGTAGGTGGCCAGCACCGCGGGCCGGCCCGATCGGGTGATCTCCTTCACCGACCCGAGCGAGAAGGTGGGGTCGCTGGACACGTCATCGAGGCCCGAGGCCTTGACCGAGTCCACCGTCGGGGCCGCACCGCCGGTGCGCGACGTGATCTCGATGGCGTTGTACTTGTCGGTGAAGGTGGTGGCGTCGCCGTTTGTGGATCGGGACCAGCCCTCGGGGACCTTGACGGAGAACGACGAGCCGGGCGGGGTGTAGGCGACGAAGACCTGGTCGTCGGGGATGTCGCCGGGCGCCACCACCTCGGGGGCGTTGGGGTCGGCGGCTCCCGCGACGGTGGTCGTGCCGTTCGACGACGTCGAGGCGGACGGGCTGCTCGACCCGCAGGCGGTGAGGGTCAGCACGAGGGCGACGGTGGCGGCAGCGGCGGTGGAACGGGCACGCATCGGGGTCTCCAGTGGTCGGGAGTGGGATGCGGCTGACGGTACGGACGGGTCCGCCAGCACCCGGATGGCCCCGGGTGAGAAGACGGCCAGAACTGCGCCAGATCGGAGCCGCAGCACGGTGGAGGGGCCTACGGTCTCGGCTCATGGCCGGAGACCGGATCCTGCTGGTCGAAGACGACGACCACATCGGAGCGTCCCTACTGCGCGCGCTCGAAGCGTCGGGCTACGACGCCACGTGGGCGCAGACCGGTGCTGACTCGGTCGCGCAGTTCACGGCGTCACCGGCGGACCTGGTCCTGCTCGACCTCGGACTTCCCGATGCAGACGGCCTTGACGTGTGCCGGCGCATCCGTGCCCTGGACCCGATGACGATCGTCATCATGGTCACCGCTCGAGACGAGGAGCTCGACATCGTCGTCGGCCTCGACGCTGGCGCCGTCGACTACGTGACCAAGCCCTTCACGCTCGCCGAGCTGCTCGCAAGGGTCCGAGCCCAGCTCCGCCAGATCGAGCCAGCCGACCGCACCACGACCGAGGTCGACGGCCTGCGCGTCGACCTCGCGGCGCGGCGCGCCTGGCTCGATGAAACCGAGCTCGAACTGCGCCCCAAGGAGTTCGAGCTGCTGGCCCGCCTCATCCGCGACCCCGGCCGAGCCGTCTCGCGGGAGGACCTCATGGCCGACGTGTGGGACCAGCACTGGGCCGGTTCAACGAAGACCCTGGACTTCCACATCGCGGCGTTGCGAGCCAAGATCGACGACCCGCACGGGACCAGCCGGATCACCACGCTGCGAGGGGTCGGGTACCGGCTCGAGGCGCCATGACCCGCCGGCTGACCGTCGCCATCCTGGCCGTCGCCGCGCTGGCCGTGGTGCTCTTCGGCGTTCCGCTCGCAATCCTCGTGCCGCGCTTCGTCGACGAGCAGGACGCCTCCCGCCTCGAGCGCCGAGCCGTCCTCGCGTCGCGCCAGGTGCCCGGGGACTTCGCCACCAGCAACGACCCCGTCGAGCTCCCCGAGGCCAACGGGGTGGCCTTCTCGCTCTACGGAACCGACGGGTCACGCCTCCTCGGGCCCGGCCCCGACGACGGCGGACCGCTCGTCGATGAAGCGTTGGCCAACCGGGTCGTGCGAGCCGAACGAGACGAGGATCGGGTGGCGGCGATCCCAATCGTCGACCACGAGGAGGTCGTCGGCGTGTTGGTCGCAAGCGAACCGACCGGGGTCTCCGACGGCCGAGCCAACCGAGCTCTCCTCCTGCTCGCCGGCCTCGGCATCGCCGTCCTCGGCGTCGGCGCCCTCGTCGCCCGCCTCGTGGCCGGGCGCCTCGCCCGGCCCGTAGTGGCGATCCGCGAGCAGGCTGTGCGCCTCGGGCACGGCGAGTTCGACATCGCGGTGCGCCGCAGCGGCATCGACGACCTCGACCAAGCCGCCGCCGCGCTCGAGAGCACCGCCGAGCGCCTCGAGGGTCTCGTCCAGCGGGAGCGCGCCTTCAGCACCGATGCCTCCCACCAGCTCCGCACCCCCCTCGCCGCGCTCCGGACCAGCATCGAGACCGAGCTCGCCTTCCCCCAGCAGGACCGGACGCACGTCCTCACCGATGCCCTCGAAGACGTCGACCGCCTCCAGACCACGATCGATCAGCTGCTCCAGATCGCCCGGTCGTCCACCTCGCCGGCCGACTCGGCGCCCGTGGAGGCCCTCATCGAAGGGGCGCAGCGCGACTGGAACGGACGCTTCGCCCAGCACGACCGCCCCCTCGCCGTCACCGGATCCGCAGCAGGACTCGTCGTGGCGGGCGCACCCGGCCCCCTCCGCCAAGCGCTCGACGTCCTCCTCGACAACGCGCTCACCCACGGCACCGGCCGCACCGAGATCCGCACCAGGAGCACCCCCGAGTCCGTCACCCTCGCCGTGACGGATCAAGGCCAGGGCTTCCCGGACGCGACCTCAGAGGACGGATCTGAAGTTCACGGCCTCGGCCTCCCCCTCGCCCGCCGTCTCGTCGAATCGTGCGGAGGACGCCTCGTCATCGCCCGCGCCGGCGAGAACCCGTCCGTCGAGCTCGTCCTCCGCCGGAGCACGTAGACCGACGAGCTGCGGGCAGCGGGCCGGTCGCCCGTCGGTACGCTGCGCCGGCATGGAACGGACCCGGCTCGCCGCGCTGCGCCTCACGCTCGCGGGGATCGCGGTGGTCGCCATCGTCGCGATGCACGGATCAGCGGCGGACGCGCACGTCTGCCGCACCCCTGCGGCGAAGGCTCTGGCTGCTTCTGCCGAGCACGGTCCGAACCCCGGGCACGGATCCGGCACCGATCACCGGCCCCGCAGCGAAGGCGGCTCGTCCGGGGCGCACTGCACCACGATGGCCTGCAGCACGAGCATGCCCGTGGCGGAGGCACCGACCACGCGTGCCCTCCGATGGAACGGCGTCCTGCGACCGGCCCCCGGTCTGCCCCTCGCGAGCGCCACCTCCGGCCCGGAACCGCCCGTGCCCCGTGCCCTCCTGCACCGCTGACCCGCCGGCGCCGCCACCGCGCGCCGGCATCCGATTTCGAGCAAGGAGAACACCTGTGAACCATGCGCGCGCCTTCGGCGCCCCTATCATCGCGACCTCCCTCCTCCTCGCTGCCTGCGGCAGCGGAGAGGACGCGACCCCCACATCAGCACCCACCACCATCGCCGTGTCGATGACCGACAACGAGTTCACCCCGGACTCGTTCGAGGTCACCGCCGGGGAGACCGTGACCTTCACGTTCACCAACGACGGCACCGTCGACCACGAGGCGATCCTCGGCAGCGAAGCCGACCAGGCCGACCACGAGGCTCAGATGGCCGGCGGAGGCTCGGACGACCACGGCATGGACGGGATGGACGGGATGGACCACGAGGGCGGCTCCGATGGGGACGCCATGACCGTTGGTCCGGGCGACACCACGACGCTCACCCGGACGTTCGACTCCCCCGGGACCGTCATCTTGGGTTGTCACGAACCCGGCCACTACGAAGCCGGCATGAAGGCGACGATCACCGTCACCTGACCGCCGTGGTCGGTGCCGCCGGTCCGACCGGCGGCACCCACCACGCAGCACCGTCACGACGACCACGACCGCAGCCTGGTCCTGTACCTACTGGCGGCGGTCGCGGAGATCGGTGGAGCCTGGCTGATCTGGCCGGGCGTTCGGGAGCGTCGAGGCGTGGCGTTCATCGGCGCCGGCATCGTCTCGCTGGCGTTGTACGGGTTCGTGGCCACGCTGCAGGAGGACGCGAACTTCGGCGTGGGGCGTGGTAGCCGACGGGTTCCGCCCAGATCGCTACGACCTGGTGGGCGCTGCGATCTGCCTCGTGGCGTCGGCGTCTTCATGTTCGCTCTGCGCCCAGTCTGAGCGGGAATCTCAAGGTTAGCCTTGACCTTCAAGTTGGGTTGAGGGGATACCGTCCCAGCCATGACCTCTTCCACAACGGCCGGGCTCCGGATCTCCGTGGTGGCGGAGCGGACCGGGTTCACCGGTCCGACCTTGCGCTACTACGAGGGGGTCTGTTGCGTTGATGGATCGCCGACCGCGTCGCGGCAGCCCGAGGGTCGGTCCGGCAGTCAGAGTGCTCCCGCGAGTTCGTCGAACGCGGCTGCCACCTCGAGGTGTGGGCGGGCGTGGGTGCCGAGTTCGTAGTGGCCGCGGCGGAGGTTCTGGATGAAGGCGTGACCTCGCATGACGATGCGGGCGCTGCGGTCGGTCTTGAGTCCCCGCATCGGCCGGAGCCTGGCTTTGAGCCGGGCGTGGTCTGACTCGATCCGGTTGTTGGCGTGCTGGTCGGTCACGTGCCACGCCCCAGGCGCCGTTTCGGTGATCGCACGGGCCAACGCCCAGGCCTTGTCGGTGGTGATCTCGGCCGGCGCGCCGTGCGCGCTGATCGCGTCGGTGAAGAACCGCCGAGCAGCGGCGGCGTCTCTCTTCGCTGACACGAACACGTCGATGACCTGCCCGTGCTCATCAACGGCTCGATACACGTAGCGCCACCGGCCCGCGACGCGCACATAGGTCTCGTCCACGAACCAGCGGCCACCCACAGCATGGCGACAAGGCCGTGCAGCGTCGACCAGCTCTGGGGTGAACCGCTGCACCCACCGGTACAGGGTGACGTGGTCGACCTCGACGCCCCGCTCGGCCAGCAGCTCCTCGAGGTCCCGGTAGGAGAGCCCGAAGCGTAGATACCAGCGCACCGCCAACACGATCACCTCCGGCGGGAACCGAAACCCAGCGAACACCCCCGATCGGTGCTCAACAACGGGACGGGGTCGACGACGCTTCACCCCCGCAGCCTGGCCGCGCACGTCCGCCTCGCTCAACGCAACAGACCCCGTCGGAGCCACTGAAGTGCTTGAAGTGAGAGGCCGACGAAGGCTGCTGTCCAGGCGATGGCGGCGATGGCGAGGGTTGCTCGGGGGAGCCAGCTCAGTGAGTTGAGTTGTAGGGCGGCGCGCATCTTGAAGGTGGCTGCGCCGTACATGCCCAGGGGGAAGACGAGCGCCCAGTAGGAGGGGTGGTAGCGCAGGGGGACACGGTTGATGAGGTGGCGCCAGATTCCGATGGCGACCATGAGCGGGAACCAGAACGTCGCCGTCGCCCAGGCAAGGACCACGATGCCTTCGATGAACGGGGCGAGGCGCTCGATGCGGGCCGACGCGGCCTGGCTGCCGAGCAGGTTGGAGCCGGCGAGGACGGTGATGGCGACGGCTCCGGCGGCGATCCAGGCCGGGGGGTCGGCTTCGGTGGGTTCGAGTTCGCTGAAGGTCCAGCGCAGGAAGACCATGGTCATGACGATCACGTACAGGACGAGGCCGAGGGTGAACGCTGCGGTCAGCGCGAACGCAAGCAGGTCGCTGGGGTGGCGGGCGAGCAGGAGCGCACCGAGGACGACGATGGATTCGGTTGCGACGGTGAGCAGGAACCAGGTGCCGTTGATGCCCTTGGCGAGACCGGGTTTGGGTCCTTTGAGGACGACGGCGAACAGGGTGGCGTACACGAAGAACGCCCAGAGGGCGAGGCTGAGCCACCAAAGGATCCACGCCGGTGTCCACAGGTTGTGGATGATGGCGGAGGCGCTGCCGAGCACGTTGGTGGCGGCGACGGTGGTGAGGAATGCGAAGCCTTTGGCGTGGCTGGTGATGTCGGCTGCGAGTTGGGTTGGGAACCGGATCGCCCGCCACGCCAGTAGGACGGCGAGCACGGCGTAGGTGATTGCGGCGATGACGTAGAGGGCGTCGGCGACCCGAGTCAGGTCTTGTTGTTTGCATCCGATGGCGATGATGCCGGTGGCCATGACCATGGCGAAGTAGCCGGGGAAGAGGGTCCGGACGTCGTCGGTGATCGTGGGCTGGTCGGTGGTGGTCATGGCCGCAGGTAGCGGAGCAGGCCAGCGGAGCCGGCGGCGAGTGCGATCGAGACTCCTGCGGTCGCCCAGGCGAGGTGCTCGTCGTCGGTGGCGAAGGCCTCGACGGCCACGGTGAGCAGGAACACTTGAAACGCGACGAGCAGGACGACGTAGACGACGACGGCGGAGGACGACCGAGGGGCCTGACGGGACGTTCTCACGGTTCGTAGCCCAACGCCCAGATGGCCCCGTCGCGCACTTCGACGTCGATGCGCCCGAGCGGTCGGGGTGGCGGTCCGGAGATCACCGTTCCGGTGCGGGCGTCGAAGTTCCCTTCGTGGCAGGGGCAGTGCCAGCGGTTCTCGTTGGCTTCGAAGTAGACGACGCAGCCGAGGTGGGTGCACTTCTGGCTGAACGCAACCACATCTTGATCGCCGAGGCGGACGAGGATCGCGGGGTCGGCGTCGGTGGGGTACTTGAACAGGTAGGTGTCACCGACCGCGACCCGGTCGAGGGCAACGATCTCGCGTGGCTCGCCGGTATTGATCTTGCGGAGTTGGGTCCAAGCGGCGATCCCCAGGTTGCCAGCCGCCATCACACCGGCACCCGCAACCAGGAACCGAGCGAACTCTCGTCGGGTGACATCGTCCTCAGCGGCGGCCTCGTAGGGGAAGTCGCGCTTCCAGATCGGTGGTGCATCGTCGTTGCTCATCGGCGCTCGTCCTCCAAGGCGAAGGGGTCATCGAGCCAACTGCGCGTTGCTCCAGAGAGCACATCGATCGGGCCGCCGGCGGTGTCGTTCACCACGGTGAACACCTTGGTGGCAACTCGTTGCCGGCCGAACAGCCAGTCGTCGATGAGCGAGCCGCTGCGGGTGGCGTGGAACTCCTCGGGGGTGCCGTACCAGAGCGCTTCGCTGGGGCACACCGAGGCGCACATCGGCGCGTAGCCCTCCGAGGTGCGGTCGGTGCACATGTCGCACTTCATCATCTGGTCGAAGTCAGCGACGTACTTGGGAACGCCGAACGGGCAGGCGATCACGCAGTTGGAACAGCCGATGCAGCGCGGCTTGAGCGCGGACTGCACGATCCCCTCTTCGTTCTGCTTGATGGCATCGGCGGGGCACACCTGGGCACAGGTGGGGTCCTCGCAGTGCATGCACACCATCGGTGCGGTCTGCGTGCTGGCCAGTCGGTCGATCCGTTCGAGGTGGATGAGCGACTGACCGCGGTGGGTTCCGCACTCCTGACAGGCTTGGACGCAGGCCTCGCAGCCGATGCAGCGGCTTTGGTCGATCACGAAGACCGGGCGGTCGTCGATGCCGTAGCGCGCCGCCTTCACGTCGCCGGCTGCTTCGCCTTGGCCACCCTCACGGCGGCGACTTTGAACTCGGGCATGGCCGAGACCGGGTCGACCGCCCGGATGGTCAGCTGGTTCGCGGCCTTCTTGCCCGGCCAGTGGTACGGGATGAACACGGTGTCGGGGCGGATCGTCGTGACGACCGCGGCCGGGAGCGTGATCTCCCCGCGGCGCGAGCTCACGGTGACCTGGTCGCCGTCGGCGATGCCGAGCGACTCGGCGAGCTGGGGGTGCATCTCGCAGAGGGGCTCGGGGTACTGGTCGACCAGCCCAGCGATGCGCCGGGTCTGTGTACCCGACAGGTACTGACTGACCACCCGGCCCGAGGTCATCCAGATCGGGTAGTCGTCGTCGACGACCTCGGCGGGTGGACGGTACGGGACCGCATGGAACCGGGCCCGTCCGTCGGGGAAGGCGAACTGCCCACCTTCGTAGAGCCGCGGGGTGCCGGGGTGGCCGACCTCGGGCACGGGCCAGAACATGCCCATCTCGGCTTCGATGCGAGCCCAGGTGGCCCCGGTGTAGTCGGCCTTGCCCCCCGATGATGCGCGGCACAGCTCGTCGAAGATCTCCTCGTTGTTCGCGTACTGGAAGTGGTCGCCCTTGCCGAGGCGTTCGGCGATGTCGATCAGGATGTCGCCGTCGCGGCGAGCTTTGCCCGGCGGGTCGACCGCTGCGTTGATCTTGATGATCCGCCCTTCGCCGCTGGTGGAGGTGCCTTCGTCCTCTTCGTGGAGGGAGCCGGCGAGGACCACATCGGCGTGCTGGGCGGATTCGGAGAGGAAGAAGTCGATGACGGCGTAGAACTCGAGCTTGTCGAGTGCCTCGGCGGTGAAGTTGACGTCGGGTGCGGACACGACGGGGTTGAAGCAGATCGACAGCAGGCCCTTGATCTCCCCGGCGTGGATCGCTTCGATCAGCGCCGTTGCGGGGAGTCCCTTGCCGGGGATCTCGGACTCGTCGACGCCCCACACCTTTGCGACCGCTTCGCGGTGTTCGGGGATGGTGATGTCGCGGTTGCCGGGGAGCTGGTCACACTTGTGGCCGTGTTCGCGTCCGCCTTGGCCGTTGCCTTGCCCGGTGATGGTCGACACTCCGCAGCCGGGCTTGCCGAACTTGCCGGTGGCGAGGCCGAGGTTGATCGCGGCCAGCACGTTCTCGGTCCCTTTGGACTGCTGTTCGATGCCGCGGGCGTGCAGCATCATCCCGGTCGCCGAGGTCCCCCACAGCTCGGCGGCCTCAGCGATGCGAGCAGCGGGTACACCTGTGACCTCCGCAGCCCAGGCCGGGGTCATGTCGGCGGCAGCAGCGGCGGCCTGGTCGAAGTCGACGGTGTGGTTGTCGATGAAGTCGTGGTCGAGCCAGTCGTTGCGGATGAGCTCGTGGAGCACCGCGCCGAACAGTGCCGAGTCGGTACCGGGCCGAACCGGGAGGAACAGATCCGCGGTGCGGGCCAGGGGCACGACCCGTGGGTCCTGGACGATGAGCTTCGCCCCCCGGTCGCGGGCGCGCCAGATGTAGCTGGTGGTGATGGGGAAGGTCTCGGCAACGTTCGTGCCAGCGGTCCACACCACATCGGCGAGCGGGATGTCGCTCCACGGGTTCGGGGCCCGGTCCATGCCGAGGGCCTTCTTGTTGCCCGCACCAGCCGACACCATGCAGAAGCGGCCGTTGTAGTCGAGGTTCGCGGTGTGCAGCGCGAGCCGCGCGAACTTGCCGATGAGGTAGCTCTTCTCGTTGGTGAGCGACACGCCCGAGAGCATGGCGAAGGCGTCGTCGCCGTAGGTGGCCTGAATCCGCTGGATTTCCGAGACCACCCGGGCCAGCGCGTCGTCCCAGCTGACCTGTCGGAACCCGCCCGGAGCGGACTCGTCGCGGACCATCGGGTGCAGCAGGCGGTCTGGGTGGCTGCCCTGCAGGTAGCGCTTGACCCCCTTGGGGCACAGCTTGCCCTCGTTGAAGGGGAACTCGTACCAGGGTTCGAACCCGACGACCTCGTTGTCGTGGACCTTGAGCTTGATGCCGCACTGCTGGCCGCAGAAGCAGCAGTGGGTGTTCACGACCTTGTCGATGTCGAGATCGGCGTCCCAACCGCCCGGGGGCGCCTGGTTGAGATGCGGGCCGAAGCGCTCGACCAGTTCCGCCTCATTGACCGGTACGCGCGCCATCAGCCGAACCCCCCGACTCGAACCGACTGTGCCAGGGTCACGGTTGCCCGACGGCAGCGGGGACAGGTGTCCTGGTAGCTGCCGCCATCAGCGGTCCCGTAGTCGAAGCCCAGCTGGGGCAGGATCTCGTGCAGGTCGGTGATCTGCTGGACGCTGGCGAACCCTTCGCCGCAGCGCCGACACACCGCGGCCGGGCCCTCCGCGTTGGCCCGCTTGTAGTAGGCGACACCCAGGTTGCCGGGCCGCTGGAAGATGTGGAACAGCTTCCCGAACGGCAGGTACATCAAGCCCAAGATGACCGTAAGGGCGTGCAACGTGTTCAGTGCGGAATAGAACTGGCCGTCGAGCCACGTGCTCGACACCGTGAGGAACAGGCCGGTTACCGACACCGCGAACAGCCCGGCCAGGACGAGGAAGTCTCCGCTTCGCTCAACGGCGAGTGCGCCCGGATCACGTAGGCGGCGTCGCAAGAAGATGAACACTCCCGCGAGCACCAGTACGGCGGCGATGTCGAGCCCGTGGAAGATGACCCAACCCACGATGCTCCCTGCGTCGAAGTGGGCGGTGCCCACCCGCGACACGTACACCTGGTAGCGGTCCGCCTGCTGGCCGACGCTCTGGAAGTGCAGCAACCCGAGCGTGAGGGGAAAGGTGATGAGCGCGGCGAGAATGCAACCCCAGAAGACGAGCTGATGGGCGAACCAGCGGGCGCGAGAGCGGTGGGCGATGAAGGTCTGCGCCAGCAGCTGCGTGCCAACCAACGCGGGAAGCGCGGCAGCGTTGCGCGCCTTGCGAGCCCGGAACGCATCCCAGCCGCGACGGTTCAACATCGCGGTCGGTGGACGCCGCAACCACACGGCGTAGCGGTAGGTCACACCGAACACCGCGAAGACGGTGCCGAACAGGTATCCGACGAGCGCGGCATCGAACCAGACCAGCTGGTCGCTGCCAATGAACGTCAACGCCACGACGATCGAAACCGCGACCAAGCCCCAGGTCAGCCCCCGCCGGTCCACCGATCTGGTTGCAGCCATCGTCACGTTGCCTCCTGAGGTGGAGCGTAGGACGACAACACCGACGGTGCTGGGCCGCTTGGCTCCGGCCGGCGGCGCACTACCGCACCACCGATGACACCGACAGCACGAGCAGCGCCAGCACGACCGCAGCCATCAGCAGCGCAGCGCGCAGCGTCGGATGCACCGGCCCGTCGACCGGCTCCTGTTCGTCATGACGATGGTCACTCGCTCCCACAGCCATCAATCCTATACTCTCGAACTATGCGATTGGAAGTTACGCGGCGGACCGACCTGGCCACCCGGGCGCTGATCGCGCTCGTTGCGAGCGGGCAGCGCCGTAAGGCCTCAGAGCTGGCCGAGGACCTCGACACGTCACCGGGGTTCTTGTCTCAGGCGATGACCCCGATGGTGAACCGCGGGTGGGTGCGCTCTGAACCAGGTCGGTCAGGTGGGTACACAGCGGCGGTGGCGCTCGAAGACGTGTCGGTGCTCGATGTGGTCGAAGCCGTCGAAGGACAGACCGACGTGACCCGGTGTGTCCTGGAGAATCGGGCGTGTGCCGGTGGCGCTCGGTGCGCGCTCCACGATGCGTGGGCGCAGGCTCGCGGGCACTTGCTGCGTGACCTCAATGACACCCCTTTGAGCGCCATTGCCTCACCTCGGCAGGCACGTCGATGACCGATGCCGCGACTGCGCCCCCGACGGTGACCGGCGAGGTGAGCGTCGGGGTGCGGGTGCGCGTCCATCCTGGGGTGTGCGAGGGGTGGGGCAACTGCCATCGCTTCGCACCGTCGGTCTATCTCCTCGATGCCGAGGGCTACATCGACATCCACCTGCTCGAGGTGCCACCGGAACTGGCCGACGCCGCCCGACTGGGGGCACAGGTCTGCCCCGCACACGCAATCACGGTCATCGCTCCGTGCGAGGCCCGGCCATGACCACCGGCGCGCCCAGCGCGGTGGCCTCGACGGGCCATCGGTCACCGTTGCGCGCAGTCGCTGTTCCTACCGAGCACGGCGGTTGGGGGCTCACCGCAGAACCGGTCCTGCTCGGTCTCGCGATCGCCCCGAGCGTCGCCGGAGTGTGCATCGGGATCGCGGCCGTTGTGGGGTTCCTGGCTCGGACCCCACTTCGGGTCGTGCTCGTCGACCGGCACCGACACCGTGACCTCGACCGCACCGGCCTGGCCCGCCGAGTCCTGTTCGTCGAGGTCGCCGCGATCGTCATGCTCGCCGGTGTGGCTGCGGTCACCGCGACCGGCACGTGGGGGTGGTGGTGGCCCGCCGCCCTCGCCGCGCCTCTCGTCGGGGTCGAGCTGTGGTTCGACACTCGATCGCGCAGCCGACGCCTGCTCCCCGAACTCACCGGCACCTTCGGCATCTGCTCGGTGGCCGCGATGATCCTCCTCGCCGACGGACACCCATGGTCCGTGGCCGTTGCGGCGTGGCTGATCCTCGTCGGACGCGCCACCACGGCGATCCCGTACGTTCGCGCCCAGATCGCCCGCCTACACCAACGACCCACGTCTGCAGGGGCGCTGGTCGTCGCAGACGGTGCCGCCCTCGCAGTGGCGGCCACCGCCGTGGCCCTCGACCCGGCCGTCGCCGCTGGGGCCATCTCCGTGGGGGTCGTGGTGGTCTTCCAACGCATCACCGCCCGCACCCCCGTTCCCGCCAAGGTCATCGGCATCCGCCAGACCGTTCTCGGTCTGATTGTCGTCGCCGCCACCGTCGCGGGCATCCACCTCACCTGACCACAGGAGCCACCCATGTCCGCCAACCTCACCCTCGCCTCCATCGTCGACGCCGACCCGTCTGCCATCCGGGTCCTTGAAGCCCACCAGCTCGACTACTGCTGCGGCGGCCAACGCACCCTCGACCAAGCCTGCGCGGAACGCGGCATCGACCCCGACCTCGTCCTCGCCGAGCTCGGCACGTCCGAGCCCGCCACCAGCGCAGCCTGGACGACGATGGACCCCGCCGCGCTCGTTGATCACCTCGAAGCCACCCACCACCGCTATCTCCATGACGAACTGCCCCGTCTCGGCTCACTCGTCGACAAGGTCGTCGCGGTGCACGGCAGCCGCCACGCCGAACTGCACGACCTCCACACCACCTATGGCGAGCTCCGCCTCGATCTCGAACCGCACCTCATGAAAGAGGAACGGGTCCTGTTCCCCATGATCCGTGAGCTTGCCGCCGCGACGTCGGCACCAATGTTCCACTGCGGCAGCCTCGCCAACCCGATCCGCATGATGCTCATCGAGCACGACCAAGCCGGTGAACTCCTCGCCCGAATCCGTGAGATCACGAATGGCTATGAGCCCCCCGCCGACGCCTGCGCCAGCTACCAAGCCCTGTACCGGGGCCTTGCCGAACTGGAAACCGACACGCACCTCCACGTCCACAAGGAGAACAACGTCTTGTTCCCCGCGGTGCTCGCCCTCGAAGACGCCCTGGCCCCACGATGAGCGCAGGACCCACCCGGCCAGCACCGGCGCGCGACCTCGACGACCCGAGCGAGATCGCCGAGATGGTCCGCCGCTTCTACCAAGACGTCTCCCAAGACGATCTACTCGGGCCGATGTTCAACGACGTCGCCGCCGTCGACTGGGCCGAGCACCTCCCCAAGCTCACCCAGTTCTGGTGCCGAGCGCTGCTCGGCATCGACGGCTACCACGGCAACCCGTTCCGCTCCCACGCCGCCATCAACGACCGATCCCCGTTCACCGCTGCCCACTTCGAGCGCTGGCTCCAGCTCTTTGGCGACACGCTCGAGCTCGGCTGGGTCGGCCCCAACGTCGATCGCGCCCTCGCCCTCGCCACGAACGTCGCCGCCGTGCACTCGGGCCAGCTCGTCGGCCGGTCACGAGCAGGAGCGCTGCCATGACCGTCAATCAGGGAGGCGAAGCGCCATGCCTCCTCGGCCTCGTACACGACCACCGAGACGCCCACAACGCGCCCGAGGCCCGCCCGGACCTGTGCACACCTGCAGCCATCCACGACCTCGTCACCCGCTTCTACCGCGAGATCGTCTTCGATGACCTCCTCGCACCGATCTTCGATGAGGTCGCCGAAGTCGACTGGACCGTCCACATTCCCAACCTCATCGACTACTGGTGCTGGATCATCCTCGGTCCGCCCAGATACCGCGGCACCGTCACCGCAACCCACCGGCGACTCCACGCCCAACAACCAATCAACCCGGCAGCCTGCGACCGCTGGCTCACCCTGTGGTGCTCGACCATCGACGACAGCTGGACCGGACCAAATGCCGACCGAGCCAAGGCCCACTCCGTGGCCATCATGACGGGGATGGCCAAACACGTGTTCGGGTTCGAGTGGCACCCGCCCAGCCCGTTGTAAGGATCACAACATCTGCCGTGGTCAGGGCACAGATCCCAAGTCACCTCGAAGTGGGGCGATCACGTCAGGTTCGCCCCCGGCGGCGGTCACTTCGTCCCTTTGACCTGG
>CAZUYW010000014.1:0-30735 GCA_964624775.1 uncultured Iamiaceae bacterium | reverse complement strand
TGGAGCTGGGCGGCGAGGTCGCGGGCCTCCTGGATCTTCTTGGCGTAGCCGACCTGATCGCCCTTGCGGGCGAGGGCGTCGGCGTCGTCGAAGGCCTTGACGATCTGGGCGATCAGGCGGTCCTCCTGCTCCTGGAGGGTGCCCGTGGGCTTGGTGTCGGGCTTGTCACCCGAGGAGCCGTCGCCCGACGAACCGGTGCTCTCGGTGCCGGCCAGGTCGGTGTTCTCGAACTCGGCGGGCAGGTCGTCGCCGAAGAGCTGGACGAGCGCGCCCCGCAGGGTGGTGTCGACCGCGATCTTGCTGCCGCTCTCGGACTGGTAGCTGACGATGATGCGGGTGAGGGCGGGCACGCCGGCCTCGTCGCCGGCCACGAAGAGGCTGCGCACGTAGAGCAGCGAGTCAGCGATGGGGGTCATCACCAGGTTGCGCAGCTCGCAGGTGGAGCCCTGCTGGCAGAGGAGGGTCTGCAGCTGGCTGACGGCGGGATCGGACTTCATCTTCCCGGCCACGAGCTTGGGCCCGTCGGGCAGGTTGGAGCCCGGCATGATGAACGTCTGCAGCTTCCCGTAGTCGTCGGGGTCGCTGCTGGCCACCATGAACGACGTCAGCAGCCGCTGATCGCCGGTGCCGCCGGTGGCGGCGGGCACGAACGGGCGCATCATCACGAACGACTCGGTCGTGTCGCCCGGCAGGCGCATCAGCAGGTACTGGGGCACGAAGCGGTCCTCGGCGGTGAGGACCTGGCCGTCGGCACCGACCGCGGTGGCCGACTTGGTGATGCCCGTGACACCCGGCTCCTGGGGGATGTTCCAGGCGTCGTTCCCGTTGTAGAAGGTGTCCGGATCGGCGACGTGGTACTTGGCCCACATCTGGGTCTGCACCGTGAACAGGTCCTCGGGGTAGCGGAAGTGCTCGCGCAGGTCCTTCGGGGCCTCGGACAACGGGGTGAACAGGTCGGGGAAGGCGTTGCGGTACGCCTTCAGGATCGGGTCCTTGGTGTCGGTGATGTAGAGGTCGACGGTGCCGTCGTAGGCGTCGACCACGGCCTTCACCGAGTTGCGGGCGTAGTTGAACGACCGGCCCCGCAGGCCGCTGGCCTCGTTCAGGCCGCCGGTGTCGGCCCGCTGGGCGTTGGGGTAGTGCCGGGTGGTCGTGTAGCCGTCGACCACGTACTTCACCCGGCCGTCGATCAGCACGACGTAGGGGTCGTGGTCCAGGGCGAGGAACGGGGCGATCGAGCCGATGCGGGCGGCGACGTCGCGCTCGATCATCACGCGGGAGTCGGCGTTGACGTTGCCCGAGATGAGGGGGTTGATGTCGTTGAAGCGCAGTGCGAAGGCGGCCTTGCGGACCGTGCCGTTGAAGCCCGAACCGATCGTGATGCCGTCCTTGCCGGCGTACTCCTTGAACTTCGCCTGGTTGGCGGAGTCCTGGTAGTCGATCTCCTTGCGATCGGTGTTCACGATCACGTAGCCCGACTTGTTCTCGCCGAAGTAGATCCCGGGCTCCTTCGCCTCGGGCAGGCCGCCCGTGGTCTTCACCGGGATGTCGGAGGCGAGGAGGTCCGGGGCGCCGCTGTCGGTCTTGGCGTTGGCCCGGGCCACCACCACGCCGTAGCCGTGGGTGTAGGCGAGGTGCGTGGCCTCCCAGGAGGACTGGGGGACGCCGGCGGTGCGCAGGTTGCGGGCGGCGACCATCACCTGGGTCTGCTTGCCGTCGACGTCGTAGCGATCGATGTCGACGTCGTTGATCGCGTAGAAGCTCTTGATCTGCTGGGCGCTCTCGAAGGCCAGGCGCATGACATCGGCGTCCCAGAGCCGGATGTTGCGCACGGTCTCCGCGTCCTCGGTGAGGTCCGCGGCGGAGAGATCGCCCTTGAAGTCGAACTTCCGGTCGTCGACGTTCGCGAGCCCGTACGCGGCTCTCGTGGCCTTGATGTTGTGCTCGATGTAGGGCTTCTCGATCGAGGACTCCGAGGGCTCGACCCGGAAGCGCTGCACGAACGCGGGCACCGCCTCGCCGGCGAGCAGCACCACGAGCATCCACAGCCCGACCGCCATCACCGGCAGCACCCAGCCGCGGCGCCAGATGTTGGCGATGAACAGCGCGGTGGCGAACAGGGCGATGAGGATCAGCAGGTAGTAGGCCCGCAGCTCGACGTTGACGTCGGTGTAGGTGGCGCCGTCGACCGTGCCGCGGGTGGAGAACGTGAGCGTGTAGCGGTCGAACCAGTACCGGCCGGCCTGCACCAGGGCGAGCAGGGCGAGCAGCACGGACAGGTGAGCCTTGACCTGCGGGGTCACGCGGTCGAGCTGGGTGTTGAAGCGGATGCCGCCGTTCATGACGTGCGACAGGGCGGTGAGGATCACCACCAGCACGAGCGCCGAGAACAGCCACGAGAGCACCGAGGTGATGAACGGCAGCTGGAACACGTAGAAGCCGATGTCGGTGTGGAAGGTGGCGTCCTTCTGGCCGAACGAGACGCGGTTCGCGTAGAGCAGCCACTCGTTCCAGACCGACCCGAGGCTGACCCCGACGACGAAGGACAGGAACGCCACGACGCCGAGGCGCACCGCGGTGGCCCGGCGGCCCACGAGCTCGTGGTAGCGCTCGACCAGGTCGTCCTCACCCGCGGAGGGGCGGAACGGCGGGGCCAGGCGCTCGGCGATCTTGAGGTTCGCCCAGCACAGGCCGAAGAAGACCGCCATGCCCACGACGGTGAGCGCCAGCTTGGCGCCGAGGATCGTGCGCCAGACCTGGGTGCGGCCGAGCGAGTCGAACCACAGGTAGTCCGTGTAGAAGCCGGCGAGGCCCCGCACCGACACGAGCAGCACGAAGACC
This sequence comes from uncultured Iamiaceae bacterium, assembly GCA_964624775.1. Classification (GTDB taxonomy): domain Bacteria; phylum Actinomycetota; class Acidimicrobiia; order Acidimicrobiales; family Iamiaceae; genus Aquihabitans. Next base: position 27,894 of record CAZUYW010000014.1, on the reverse strand, counting down.
ACGCCGAGCGTGATCCCGAGGATCGCCCGCCCCCGCCCGGCGACCCGGGATCCCCCGGACCGACCACCCCGACGGGGCGGACGAGGGGGCAGGTCGGGCTGCGGGCGCATGGGGGTGGAGCCTACCGGTCGCCCCTCACGGGCCGACCGCGGCCCGGTGTCCGATCAGGCCGGTTCGGCGGGCACCGCCAGGCACCGGCAGCCCGGGTGCGCCGGCGGGTACAGGTCGCCGGTGGGGAACGGTTCGCCCTTCGGGACGCCGCCCGCCAGCGCGTTGTCGTCGCAGTCGGGGCAGGGGGCATCGCCGTCGTCGACGAGCCACCGGAACGCCGACCCGTCAGCGGCCGCCTCGGCCAGGCCACGGGAGAACGCCACGACGACGAAGTGACGGGACGCGTCGGCGATCCGCTGCGTCTTCCACTCCCGGTAGCAGGCACGGATCCGCTCACCGATGTCGGCCTCGTCGCCGCCCTCGTCGAAGGCGGGCTCGAGGCGGCCGCGGATCTGGCGGACCATGTCGGAGGCGAACTCGGTGGCGACGTCGTCGACATCGGCCTTGCGGCGCGGGGCGCTGCCGTAGAACCCGGCACCGGCCCGCTCGGCGGCCTGGAGGTCCTCCAGGGCGGCGACGCGGTAGCGATCCAGGTGCTCGGCCTCCCCGAGGAGCACGCCCTCGGCGGTCGGCGTGCCGCGGGTGCGGCGCAGGCGGTCGAGCGCCTCGTTCTGCTCGTCGGAGAGCACCCGCTTCAGCCGCCGGGCGAACTGGCGCTCGATCTCGTCGGTGGTGGCGTCGCGGCGGTCCAGCAGATCGACATCGGGGTCACCCGACCCCCCTTCGACCTCGGCCTCGTCGGCCTCGTCGGCGCCCGCGTCCTCGACCTCGACCTCGGGCTCCGCCTCGGCCTCGGGCTCGCCGGCCTCGGCCCGGATGCGGGCGAACAGCGCGTCGGCATCGTCGGCGTCGCCCGCCGGCTCAGGCTCGGCGTCCGGCTCCGGCTCCGGCTCATCAGCCCCGATCACCTCCGCCTCCACCTCGGCCACCAGCTCGGCCTCGAGCTCGGCCTCGGCCTCCTCGAGGATCGCTTCGGCCTCGGCCACCAGCTCCTCGTCGGGCTCGACCACGTCGACGCCCCCGGGCAGCTCGGGATCGGTGGGCAGATCGTCGATCGGGTCGACGGCGTCCGCATCGCTCGCGGCATCGTCGGCTGGGGCGTCATCGACCGGGCCGTCGACCTCGCCCACCCCGATGCCGGGCTCGGGCGGGGCGTCGAGCTCGAGCGCCTTGCGATCGGCGCCGGGCTCGGTGATGGCCCGGGGATCGATCACGGCGTCCTGCAGGGCTTGGTGCGAGACATCGATGCGGGCGGCGACGTCGGTGAGGGTGACCGCCAGCGCGTCTCGGGTGGCGGCGAGCTGCTCGAGCTGCAGGCGGGCGGCGCGGCGGCGATCGGCGAGGTCGGCGATGACCCGCTCGCGGTACTCGCGGGCCTCCTGCACCATGTCGCGGCCCTGGGCTCGAGCGTCCTCGAGGATGACCTCGGCCTCGGCCTCCGCCTCGGCGTGGCGCGCCGCCGCCTCGGCCTCGGCACGACGGCGGGTCTCCTCGGCGTCGGCGTGGGCCTCGCTGCGCACGCGGTCGGCCTCGGCCCGGGCCTCGTCGCGGTAGGCGTCGGCACCGCCCTGGACGTCGGCGCGGTAGCTGTCCGCGGTGGCGCGGGTCTCGTCGGCGTAGCTGTCCGCGTCGCTCCGGGCGCGGGATGCATACGCGTCGGCGTCCGACCGGATCCCCGCGGAGACCACCTCGGCCTCGGCGGTGCGCTCGCCGAGCACCGTCTCGGCCTCCGAGCGCATGCGGTCGGCGTCGGCCAGGCTGCGCTCGCGCAGCTCGGCGACCTCGGCGTCGACCTTGGCGCGCAGCGACGACGAGTACTCGTCCGCCTCGAGGCGCACGCGGGTGGCGTACTGGTCGGCCGCCTCGCGCACCGCCCGGGCGTCGGCGTCGGCCTGCGCCGCCTGGGCGTCGGCCGCCTCGGCGGCCTTGGTGCGGATCTCGGCCGCGGCCTTGCGGGCGGTGTCGAGGACATGGGCGGTCTCCTCGCCCAGCATCTTGGTGACCGCGTCCTCGTCGAGCTCGGTGACGTCCGAGGCGCGGCGCTCGAGCTCCACGAGGCGCCGCTCGAGGTCGGCCTGGCGGGTGTTCGCCTCACGGGCCTGGGACGCCAGCGCCACCAGGTAGGCGCGCACCTCGTCGACCTCGTAGCCCTTGCGGACCTTGGTGAACGCATGGGCCGCGATGGCGTCAGGGTCGAGTGCGGCGCGTTCGGTCGGGTCGGATGCCATCCTCCGATGGTACGGCCGCGACCCACGCGTTTCGGGGAGCCTCCCGCCGGCTCGCCGAGCCGGCGGCGCGACGTTCAGTCGCCCTCGCGGTCCTCGTGGGCCACCGGCTCCACCGGACCGCCACCCCGCTCCTCGAGGATCTTCAGCGCCTCGTCGAGGCTGTCGGCGCGGCGGATGGCGATGCGCCCCCGGGCCTGATCCTTGGCGTCGTGGTACTCGTCGGACGGCACGATGAACACCGTCGCGCCCTCACGGATCGCGGCCTCGGTCTTCTGGCGGACCCCGCCGACCGGGCCCACCGAGCCGTCCAGGTTGATCGTGCCGGTGACCGCCACCTTGCCATCGCCGGTGAGGCGACCGGGCGTGAGGCGATCGAGCACCGCCAGGGTGAACGCCAGGCCGGCCGACGGTCCGCCGACGCGATCGCTGTCGATCTCGACCTTCATCGGGAAGTCGTACTCGGGCCGGTCCTCGAGGGTGACACCGAGCAGCGGCTTGCCCGGTTCGCCGGGCCGCTCGGCGAGCTTCGCGTGCACGGTCCGGGGACGTCCGGGGCCGAAGGGCTCGACCACGAGGGTGACGGTGTCCCCCGGCTGGTGGCGCCCGATGACCGCGACCAGGTCCTTCGCCGTGCGGATCGGTGTGCCGTCGGCGCGCACGACGGTCTCGCCGGGCACCACCACCTTGGCCACCGGCAGGTCCGGCGACGCGTCGGTGATCACCGCGCCGGTGGCCCGCACCGGCACCTCGAAGCCGGCCCGTTCCAGGGCGACCTTGGCCGCCTTGTCCTTCGAGTCGGTCATGAGCTGCAGGTTGAACGTGCGGTTCTGCGACGGGGACTGACCGCCCGTGACGATCTCCTCGGGCAGGATCTGGACGGTGTCGTCCCCCAGCGAGTCGAGGAGCTGGAAGCCCGACGGCTGCCGGGACGAGACGGTCACGAACAAGATGTCGTCGCCCACCTCCTCGTCGGGCACCTCGGGCCCACCCTTCACCGGGTCGATCTCCACGAGGGGCCCCACCGCACGGGCCTGGCCGGGCGAGAACGTGTAGTACGGCATCGTCATCGAGCCGGTCACCACGATCGCCCCGACGAGCACGGCGAGCAGGGGGCCGGTGATCCACCAGAGCTTCGACACCGGGACGCGCCGGTGCCGCGGCGGGACGGGAGGCGGGGTGGGCTCGTGCACGACGGGCAAGCCTGCCACGCCACGGTCCGACGGCGGCATCAGACCGGTCAGGACGCCGGGGCCAGCGCCTTGATCCAGATCGTGACGAGCGTGTCGATCACGGTCTCGGTGACCGCGAGCGAATCGTCGTCGCCGAACGACACGCCCGTGAAGGCGTACCACTCGATCATCGAGCAGAGGGCGTCGGCCGCGATGCGAGGATCCACCACCTCGATGTCGCCGGTGGCGTCGGCCCGGACGAACAGCTTCGCCACCGCCCCGTGGAAGCGCTCGCGCCAGCTCATCCACGCCGCGCCGACGACGGGACTCGCGATGGCACCCTCGTGCAGGGCGCGCCACAGGCCGCGGTGCGCCGCACAGGTCTCGAGGAAGGCGGCGATACGCTCCCGGAGGTGATCGCTCGGGCGGACCTCCGACACGCCCTCGGGCAGGACGAAGGCGGGGCCGTACACCTCCTCGAGGACATCGGCCATGACCTGGACGAACACGTCCTCCTTGTTCTTGAAGTGGAGGTAGAAGGTCCCGTGCGCGGTGTTGGCGGCGTCGGTGATCAGCGCCACCGTCGCCCCCATGTACCCCCGCTCGGCAAACACCTGCCTCGCCGCATCGAGCAGGTGACGTCGTGTCACCTCGGCTTGCGCCTGTCGGGTGTTCACCGCCCTCCTTGGTCCCACGGGAACGTCGCGTGCCGCCGCTACGGACAGTAGCCGAAGGCCAGGCCCGGCAACGGGCAGTGGTCGAGGCCGGCCACCAGGGTGACCGGGCGACCGCTCGGGCCCACCTCGCCGATCCCGACCCCGCGGTGCGGGTCGCCGCGCTCGGAGCGGTCCACCGGGCGGGCGGGTTGGAGGCCGAGGACCTCGTGGCCGCCCTGGCCGACCCGGTGCCGAGCGTGCGGCGCCGGGCCCTCGAGCTCCTCGCCGCCTGCCGAGGTGGCGGACCCGCCGCCGCGGTGTCGCTCCTCCCGCTTCTCGAGGACCCCGACCCGACGGTCGTGGAGGTCGCGGCCTGGGCCGCCGGCGAGCGCGAGCCCGCCGAGCCGGGATCGGTGGCGCGCCTCGCCGACCTCGCCGTGGGTGCCGACGATGCGCTGATCCGCGAAGCGGCCGTCGCCGCGCTCGGCGCGATCGGCGACCCTGCCGGCCTGCCGGCCGTCCTGGCGGCGTCCAGCGACAAGGCCACGGTCCGGCGGCGCGCGGTGCTCGCGCTCGCACCCTTCGAGGGCCCCGAGGTCGACGCCGCGCTCGACGCGGCGCGCACCGACCGCGACTGGCAGGTGCGCCAGGCCGCGGAGGACCTCGCCGACCCGCGTTAGCGTCGCCCCCCGTGGACGACCTCAGCCGTTGGATCGAACGTGACGCGGCCGTGGTGTGGCACGGCTTCACCCAGATGGCGGCCTACGCGGACAACGCACCGGTCATCGTCGAGCGGGCCGAGGGTCGTGAGCTGATCGACGTCGAGGGTCGCCGCTACCTCGATGCCATCTCCTCGCTGTGGGTCACCACGCTCGGCCACCACGTGCCCGAGCTCGACCAGGCGGTGCGCGACCAGCTCGACCGGGTCGCCCACAGCACCCTGCTCGGCAACGGCAACCGGGCGGTGATCGAGCTCGCCGAGGCCCTCGCCCCGCGGGTTCCCGTCGACGGCGCCCGGTTCCTGTTCGCCTCCGACGGCGCCGCGGCCGTGGAGCAGGCCCTGAAGATCGCGTTCCAGTTCTGGACCAACCAGGGCATCACCGGCCGGGACACCTACCTCGCCTTCGGCGGGGCGTACCACGGCGACTCGATCGGCTCGCTGTCGGTGGGCGACGGCGGGTTCGGCACCGACGTCTACGACCCGCTGCGCTTCCCGGTGCTGCGCTCCCCCGGCCTCGGCGAGCCCGGCGCGGTCGACGCCGCGGTGGCCACGATCGAAGCCGAGGCCCACCGGCTCGCCGCGGTCGTGCTCGAACCGCTCGTGCAGGGGGCCGCCGGCATGGCGCTCCACCCGCCCGAGGCGGTGGCCGCGGTCGCGGCGGCCGCCGCCGCCCACGACGTGCTGGTCATCCACGACGAGGTGGCCACCGGCTTCGGCCGCACGGGCACGCTCTTCGCCACCGAGCAGTGCGGCACCCGGCCCGACCTCATGGTCGTGGGCAAGGGCATCACCGGCGGCTACCTCCCGCTGTCGGCCACCGTCGCCAGCGAGCGCGTGTGGTCGGCGTTCCTCGGCCCGGACCTCTCGGAGCGGACCTTCTACCACGGGCACTCCTACAGCGGGAACGCCCTCGCCGCCGCCGTCGCGCTGCGCCACCTCCAGCTCATCGACGAGTGGGACGTGCTCGCCAACGTGGCGGCGCGCGCCGACCAGCTCGGCACGGCACTGGCCGAGCGGGTGCGCCCGATCGAGGCGGTGGCCAACGTGCGCCGCTGCGGGCTCATGACGGGCGTGGAGCTGGCCCCACCCGCCGACGGCCTGCGCTGGGGCCGGCGCGTGTCCGCCGGGTGCGTCCGGCGGGGGGTCCTCATCCGCCCGCTCGGCGACGTGATCGTGCTCATGCCGCCCCTCACGACCACCGCCGAGGAGATCGACCGCATCGTCGACGTGCTCGCCGAGGCGATCGTCGAGGTCACCGGGGACGCGACGTCGTGAGCGGCTCGCCCGGCCGGCGAGCCGGTGACTGGTCGGCCTGGGTGGCCGGCCGCCTCGACGCGATCCGGGCCGCCGGCCGGTGGCGGGCCTTCCGCACCTTCGACGCCGTCGGCCCCCGCGGCACGCTCGGCGACGACGATCCCCGTCCGGTGGTGTCCTTCGCCTCCAACGACTACCTCGGCCTCACCATCCACCCGGCGGTGGTCGCCGCCGCCCACGACGCGCTCGACCGCTGGGGCGCGGGGTCAGGCGGGGCCCGGCTGATCACCGGCGCCCGGCCGGTCCACCGGGACCTCGAGGCCGCGCTCGCCGGCTGGAAGGGCACCGAGCGGGCCGTGCTGTTCCCCACCGGCTTCGCCACCAACCTGAGCGTGCTGGCCACGCTCGGCGCTGCGGGCGTCCGCATCCTGTCCGACGAGCTCAACCACGCGTCGATCATCGACGGCGCGCGCCTGGCCCGGGCCGACGTCGCCATCTGGCGCCACGGCGACCTCGACCACCTCGCCCACCGCCTCGCCGAGACGGCCGGGCCCACCCTCGTCGTCGCCGACACCGTCTTCTCCATGGACGGCGACCTGCTCGACGTCGACGGCGTCGTCGCCCTCTGCCGTGACCACGGCTCGCTCCTCGTGCTCGACGAGGCCCACGCGGTGCTCGGCCTGGATCCCGCGCCCGAGGCGTTCGAGGGGATCGACGTCGTGCGGGTCGGCACCCTGTCCAAGACGCTCGGCGCGCTCGGCGGCTTCGCGGCCACGTCGGGCCCGATCGCGGACCTGTTGATCAACGCGGCCCGCCCGGGCATCTTCACCACCGCCCTCTCCCCCGCCGATGCCGCCGCGGCCCTCGCCGCGGTGCAGATCGTGACCGGGCCCGAGGGTGACGACCTGCGCGCCACGCTGCGGCACCACGTCGACCGGCTGCGCCCCGGGCATCCGTCGCCGATCGTGCCGGTCGTGCTCGGCGACGAGGACCGGGCGGTGGCGGCGGCGGCCCGCCTGCTCGAGCAGGGCATCCACGTGCCCGCGATCCGCCCGCCGACCGTCCCAGTGGGGTCGAGCCGGCTCCGGGTGACGCTGTCGGCCGCCCACACCCCCGAGGAGGTCGAGGCGCTGGTGCGGGCGCTCGCCGCGCTCGCACCCGGCGAGGAGCCGGCCGCCTGATGCACCCGTCGATCCCCCGCCCCGGGCGGCTCGTGCTCGTGATCGGCACCGCCACCGACATCGGCAAGACCTGGGTCGGTGGCCGGACCCTGGCCCACCTTCGAGCCGGGGGCGTGACCGTGGCCGCCCGCAAGCCGGCGCAGTCCTTCGACCCCGCCGAGCCCGGGCCGCTCGATGCGGAGGTCCTGGCCGAGGCCACCGGGGAGCACCCTGACGCCGTGTGCCCACCGCACCGCACCTACTCGGTCGCCATGGCCCCGCCCATGGCCGCCGAGGCACTGGGCCTGGAGGTCCCCACCCTCGCCGAGCTCACCGCCGAGCTCACCTGGCCCGCACCCCTCCCCGAGGTGGGGTGGGTCGAGACCGTGGGCGGCCCGCGCTCGCCCATCGCGGCCGACGGGGACGCCGTCGACCTCGCCGACGAGCTCGACCCCGACCTCGTGGTGCTCGTGGCCGACGCGGGCCTCGGCACGGTCAACGCGGTGCTGCTGTCGGCCGGGCCGTTCGCTGACGTCGACCTCGTCGTCTACCTCAACCGGTTCGACCCCGACGACGGCCTGCACCGGCGCAACCGCGACTGGCTCGTGACGCGAGAAGGCCTCGAGGTCGTCGTTGACCCCGAGGCCCTCTCGGAACGCATCCGCCGCTGAGCGGGCCCGCGGCCGAGGCCGCGGGCACCGCCCGGATCAGCCGTTGATCAGGTCCTCGGGGGTGAGGTCCTTGGTCTTGCCCTCGAAGTCGATGACGTCGCCGACGTTGTCGAAGTGCTTCTCGGTCGCGTCGTACTGGATGAGCTGGAGGTTCTCGGCCAGGTACGGGTCGTCCTTCGACGTCTTCACCGTGACGCCCGGGATCACCAGGCCGACATCGGTCATGTCGAGGTCGTACATGGCGTTCATGAGGGCGCTGCGGCTCGGCTTGTCGAGCGACTCGAGCACCTTCACGAGGATCGCACCCTGGGTGTAGCCGTAGGCGACGATGCCGTTCTCGGCGTCCACGTCCTCGGCGCCGAACTCCTTGAGCACCGAGTTGTACTCCTTCATCGCGGGATCATCGGCGAACGCGGGGTTCATCGGGTCCTTGATGTTGGTGGTGGCGTACACCTTGTCGGCGTCAGCGCCCGCGATGCCCATGAGCGTCTTGGAGATGCAGGTGCCCGACACGAAGGTGAGCGGCTTCCAGCCGGCCTTGGTGGCCTGCTGGAGGGCGTTCGGGCAGGCCAGGAGCGTGGCGCCGTTGAAGAACGTGTCGGCACCGGTGGCCTTGAGGCTGGTGATCTGCGAGGCCACCTCGTTGGCGCCGGGCGGGTAGGTCTCCACCTTGGTCACGGTGATGTCGGTGCCCTTGATGGCGTTCTTGAAGCCCTCCTCGTAGGCCTTCCCGAAGTCGTCGCTCTGCACGAGCATGGCGACCTTGGCCTTGGGCTTCTCGCCCTTCAAGAAGTCGGCGAACGCCTTGCCCTCGAGGGTGTACGGGGCGAGGGTCGAGCCGATCGTCCACGGGAAGTCGGGGTTGCCCCACGCCGGGGAGCCCGTTGCCGCGAACACGTTCGGCACGCAGTTCTGGCCGAGCGACTCACGGATCGCGATGTTGTTGGCGGTGCCGACCACGTTGAACACGGCGAACGCCTTGGAGCCGTCGGTGCCGACCTCGGCGTTGATGTTCTGGACGGTCTTCGAGGCGTTGTACTCGTCGTCCTTGTCGACGACCTTGATCTTGTACTTCTTCGACCCGATCTTGACGCCGCCCTTGGCGTTCACCGAGTCGAAGTACGCCTTGTAGCCCTTCGAGATCTGCGAGAAGGCCGCGGTCAGACCGGACTGCGGGAACGACGACGCCAGCGTGATCGTGTCGCCGTCGACCCCCGCGCTGTCGGTGTCGGGGCAGTTGCTGGTGTCGATGACGCCGGACGAGGTGCTCGTGCCGCCCTTGTCGCCACCGCCGTTGGAGCTGGTGTTGTCGCTGTCACTGCGGCCGGAGCACGACGTGGCCACGAGGGCCAGCGACGCGGCGAGCACGGCCGCCCGCACGGTTCGGGATCGGTACATGGCTTACGCCTCCTGTGAGGGGGTGGGAACGGCGGCCGCTGCTGGTGCAGGGCCGGGATCATCGGGATCGTCGGGACTGGCGGGCTCGAGGTCGGACGGCGTCGGCAGCACCCGGGCCAGCAGGCGGCGCCACCCGCCGACGATGCCCTCGGGCAGCAGGAACACCACCAGGATCAGCGCGCCGCCGAGCAAGGCCGGCGCCAGGGCGTCGGTGCCCTCGGTGCGCTTGCGGATCGCCACCAGGAGCATGGCGCCGAGCAACGGCCCGGCGATGGTGGCGGCGCCGCCCACGACCATGGCGATCAGGAACTCGATCGAGCGCTGGAAGTAGATGAGCGGGTTGGTGGCGTCGGCCACGCGATCGATGAGCACCGACAGCGACCCGGCCACGCCGGCGTAGGCGGCCGACAGGGCGAAGCTCCCCACCTTCACGCCGGCCACGTTCACGCCGACCGTGGAGGCCGCGGTCTCCTGGTCGCGCACGGCGATCATCGCCCGCCCGGCCCGGCTGTGGATCACGCTCCACGCGATGGCGAACATGATCACCAGCACCAGCAGGCACACGTAGTACCGGTAGATGTCGTCGGGCACGCCGTCGATCAGCGACGACACCTGCTTCACCGAGGGCTGCAGCAGCGAGACGCCGCCCGGGCCCTGCACGAACTTCTGGGTGACCGGCGGGAAGAGCACCGACAGCCCGAGGGTGATCAACGCCAGGTAGAGGCCCTTCACCCGCAACGCCGGGAAGCCCACGAGGACGCCGAGCAGCGCGGCGAGCAGGGCCGCGACGGGGATCGTGGCCTCGATCGCCCAGCCGTGGTCGACCACGAGGATCGCGGAGGTGAACGCACCGACGCCGAAGAAGGCGCCGTGGCCGATCGAGATCTGGCCGTTGAACCCGGTGAGCAGGTTGAGCCCCATCGCCGCGATGGCGATGTAGAGCACCTGGCTGAAGGTGGTGTTCATCTCCGGGTTGTTGGCGTAGGGCAGGTAGATGGCGACGGCGGCGAGCACGACGCCGCCCGCGATCTGGGCCCAGCGGGGCAGTCGGGTCGCCATCACACCCGCTCCACGATGCGCCGGCCGAACAGGCCGTTGGGCCGCACGAGCAGCACCACCAGGATGAGGGCGAACGGCACGATCAGCTCGATGCCGTTGAGGGCGTCGACGTACTGGATCGTGAGGGATTCGGCGATCCCCACGATGAGGCCGCCGACCACGGCACCGACCGGGCTGTCGAACCCACCGAGGGCGACGCCGGCGAACGCGTACACGAGCACCCCCTGCATCAGCGAGGCGTCGAAGCCGCTCTGGCGGGCGGCGGCGAGCGAACCGGCGACGGCGCCGAGCGCCGCGGCGAGCGCCCAGCCGAGCATCAGCATCTGGCCGGTGTTGATGCCTACGAGCCGGCTGGACTCGACGTTGGACGCCACCGCCCGCAGGGCGAGGCCGATGCGGGTCTTCTGCAGGAGCACGTAGAGCAGGACGCACTCGACCACGAGCACGACGAGGAGCCCGATGGTGGACTTCTGCACCCCGAGCCACTCGCCGTCGGGGAAGAAGTGCGGCATCTGCAGGGCCTCCTGGCCCGGCTTGATGAAGATGAGCTGGGCGATGGCGTTGATCGCGAGGAACAGGCCGAGCGTCACGATCACCACGTTCAGCGGGTTCTTGGTGCGCTCGACGGGCCGGATGATGAGGCGCTCGATCACCGCTCCGGCCACGAAGGAGAACACCATCGAGCCGGCGAGGGCCAGCCACACGCCGAGCCCCTGCTCGGTGAGCCACCAGGTGACGAAGGCCGAGAACAGGGCCATCTCGCCCTGGGCGAAGTTGAGCATCCCGGTGGTCCGGTAGATCAGCACGATCGCGAGGCCGACCGACGCGTAGACCACGCCGGTGCCCACGCCGTTCAGGAGCTGGTCGATGAAGAGCTGCATCAGAACCCCAGGTAGGCCTTGCGGACGTCCTCGTCCGCCGAGAGCTGCTCGGCCGAGCCCGAGGCGACGATGCGCCCGGTCTCGAGCACGTAGCCGCGCTGGGCGATGGCGAGGGCGAGGGTGGCGTTCTGCTCGACGACGAGCATGGTCAGCCCCTCCGCCTTGTTGATCTCCCCGAGGCGCTCGAAGAGGTCCTTGGTGATGAGCGGGGCCAGCCCGAGCGAGGGCTCGTCGAGCAGCAGGAGCCGCGGGCGGGACATGAGGGCCCGGGCGATGGCGAGCATCTGCTGCTCGCCGCCCGACATCGAACCCGCGGCCTGGTCCTTGCGCTCGGCGAGCCGGGGGAACACCTCGTACCAGCGGGCGAGGTCGGCATCGATGCCGCGGTCGCGGCGGGCGATCGCGCCGAGGCGCAGGTTGTCGTCGACGGTGAGCTCGCTGAAGGTGCCTCGGCCCTGGGGCACGTGCGCGATGCCGGCCCGGGCGATCGCGTGGGTCGACCTCGACGTGATCGCCGAGTCGTCGAAGAACACCTCGCCCGAGATGCGGTCGAGCATGCCGCTGATCGCTCGCAGCGTGGTGGTCTTGCCGGCACCGTTGGCGCCCAGGATCACCGCCACCTCGCCCTCCTCGATCACGAGGTCGAGCTCGTGGAGGACGCCGATCTGGCCGTAGCCGCCCGAGACGCCGCGCAGCTCGAGCAGGCTCATGCGGGCGCCCCGAGGTAGGCCTCGATGACCTTGGGGTCGACCCGGACGACGTCGGGCGTCCCCTCGGCGATCTTGCGGCCGAACTCCATCACCACGACCATGTCCGAGATCGACATGACCATCGACATGTGGTGCTCCACGAGCAGCACGGTGAGGTCGAACTGGTCCCGGATGGCGCGGATGGTGTCGCCCAGCTCGTCGACCTCGCCGTGGGTGAGGCCGTTGGCGGGCTCGTCGAGCAGGAGGAGCGTGGGCTCCGAGGCGAGCGCCCGGGCGAACTCGAGGCGCTTGAGCGTGCCGAACGGCAGGCCCGCGGCAGGGCGGTGGGCCAGGTGGTCGAGCGACAAGCGCTCGAGGATCGAGCCGGCCCGGTCGCGCAGCCGGCGCTCCTCGCGGCCGACCCCGACGCGCACCATGGAGCGACCGAAGCCCACCTTGCCGTTGGTGTGGGCGCCCACCATGACGTTCTCCAGGACGCTGAGCGCCGGGAACAGCGCCAGGTTCTGGAACGTGCGGGCCACCCCGGCCTTGGCGATGTGGTGCGGCTCCATGGCGAGCAGGTCCGAGCCGTCGAAGCGGATCGCGCCGCCCGTGGGTTCGTAGAGGCGGCTCACGCAGTTGAACAGCGTGGTCTTGCCGGCGCCGTTGGGGCCGATCAGCGCGCAGATCTCGCCCTGCTCCACCCCGAAGGTGAGCCCGTCGAGGGCGACCACCCCGCCGAAGCGAACCTCGATGTTGTCGACCTCGAGGAGGCTCACGTCCCCGGACTCCCTCTGTCCTGTCCCACCGCCGCGGTCGGCTGTGGTGGCGGTCACACTAGCCGTCAGGCCTCTCGGCCATCGCTGAGGCTGCTCAGCGCCCGCCCATGAACATCACGCGGAGCTGGTCGTAGGCCTCGATGCAGCGACCGGCGCCGAGCACGACCGCCTCCAGCGGGGCGTCGACGAGGGTGACGGGGATCTCGGTCTCCTCGGCGATGCGGTGGGCGAGGCCCTTCAGCATCCCGCCGCCGCCCACCAGGTGCATGCCCCGCACGATGAGGTCCTGGGCGAGCTCGGGCGGCGCCTCGCCGAGGCAGGCGATCACCGACGCCACGATGGCCGACACGGGCTCGGCGATCGCCTCGCGGACCTCGGCCGGCGAGAGGATGACGGTCTTGGGCAGGCCCGACATGAGGTCGCGGCCCCGCACCTCGGCCTTGACGTCCTCCTGCACGGGCCAGGCCGAGCCGATGGCGACCTTGATCTCCTCCGCCGTGCGCTCACCGATGGCGATGCCGTACTCGCGGCGGATGTAGTTCTGGATGGAGGCGTCGATGTCGAACGAGCCGACCCGCACCGCTTGCAGGGCGACGACGCCGCCGAGGCTGATGAGCGCCGTCTCGGAGGTGCCGCCGCCGACGTCGATCACCATGTTGGCGACCGGCTCGTTCACCGGCAGGTAGGCCCCGAGGGCCGCCGCCATCGGCTGCTCGATGAGCTGGGCGTCGGCGGCTCCGGCCCGTCGGGCCGCCTCGGTGACGGCGCGCCGCTCGACCTCGGTGATGGCGGAGGGCACGCAGATGACCACGCGCGGGCGGTTGAACTTGGTGACGCCCGCACGCTGCAGCAGCAGGCGGATCATGCGCTGGGTGACGTCGAAGTCGGTGATCGCCCCCTGGCGCAGGGGCCGCACGGCCACGATGTACCCGGGCGTGCGCCCGATCATCTGCCAGGCCTCCTGGCCCATGGCCAGCACATCGCCGGTCTGCTGGTTCAGGGCGATCACGGACGGCTCGTTGAGCACGATGCCGCGGCCCTTCGCATACACGAGGGTGTTGGCCGTGCCGAGGTCGATGGCGAGGTCGCGCGCCACGTCAGCCCTCGCCTTCGGCCGACGGGGGCCGTCGGGGCGCGGGTCGTGATCCGGGTGGCGCGGACGGTGCGGTGCGGGGCGCCACCTCCCCGCCCGGGCGACGCTGCTGCCCGATGCGCGCATCGGGCGAGAGGGCGTCCATCTCCCGGCGGAACGACTCGACGCCGGACTGCAGCGATGTGGGCTGGCGGTCGCGCGCCCAGACGTAGAGGGCGGCCGCGGTGACGACGAGGACCGGCACGAGGATGTACAGGAGGATCTTCACGACCCGACCTCCTCGCCGACCGGGGCCAGATCGCCGAGAGCGGGCCCTGTGGTGCCGTGGTCGTGGCGGTGGTCGCAGCGTCCCCACGCCACACCGCCGTCGTGGTGCTCGCGCTTCCAGATCGGCGCGGTCGCCTTCACCTCGTCGATCGCCCAACGGGCCGCGTCGAAGGCCTCGTCGCGGTGCGGCGCCGACACGGCGACGACCACCGCCACGTCCCCGATGCCGAGGGCGCCGGTGCGGTGCCACAGCACGAGCCGGCCGACGCCCGGGTACCGGAGGCGCAGGTCACGGGCCACCGTGGCGAGCACCGGGACGACGTGCTCCTCGTAGGCCTCGTACTCGAGGAGGTGCACGCCGGTGCGGCCCTCGGCGTGGTCACGGGCGGTGCCCGCGAAGGTCACGACCGCGCCGCAGGAGGGCACGACCACCCACGCCGAGGCCGGTCCGGGATCGAGCGGGACGTCGGCGCAGGCCAGCCAGTCGTCCCCGGCCGGGGGCGTGGCGAGGACATCGGCGCCGCGAGACATGACCCGCATGGTAGGGGTCGGGGCGCGGCCTCCGCAGTCCGGGCGCTCCGAGCCGGGCCGCGGCCCCCGGCGCCGACCCCGTCGGTAACCTCGGCGCCGTGCCGCTCGACGACCACCCCGACGACGACCGGCCGCCGACGGGACCCCTGCCCCCCGAGGATCGGCTCTGGCGCCACCCGTCCGAGCTGAACACCTCACCCACCCCGCCGACGGCGTGGTTCGCGGCGCCCGACCCCACCCCGGCACCGCCGCGCTGGGCGGCCCGGGGCGCCCTCGTCGGGGCCTGCCTGATCGGCGCCACCGTGGCGATCGGCACGATGTGGATCGCCCGACCGACCCGGGTGGTCGAGCGGACCGTGCCCGCTCCCACCACGTCGAGCGCCTCCCAGACGCTGAGCTTCACCATGGGACCGGCCCCGGCGGCCAAGCTCGCCGCGGCGGTCGCTCCCGCGCTCGCGCCGGTGCGGGTGCAGCGCGGCACGACCTGGACCTCGGGGACCGGCGTGTGGCTCGACACGGCGGGTGCTCTCGCAGTGGCCCTGCCGCTGGTGGCGGATCCGGATCGCATCCTCGTGACCGATCCCGACGGCACCACGCGATCGGGCCGGATCGCCGGGAGCGACCCGGCCACGGGCATCGCGGTCGTGCGGGTGGCGGGCAGCACCGCGGCGTCCTCGGCCCTGGTCGATCGGCCCGCTCCGAAGCCCGGCGCCGCCTGCGCGATCGTCGGCACGGCTGCACCCGGCACGGGGGCCGGCTCGGGCCGGACCACCGTGGCCGCGGTCGTCGTGCGTGCCGAGCGGCTGCGCACCGATGTGTCGGGCCTGGTCCTGCAGGACGCGATCCAGCTGGACCGTCCCGTGTCCGACGATGCCGTCGGCAGCGCCCTGGTGGACGCCGACGGTCGCATCGTCGGCATCGTGGCCGGCAACGCCACGGGCCGCTTCCTCGGCGCCGCGGTGCCGGCCAGCACCGTGGCCTCGGTGGCCGCCGACCTCCTCGACGACGGCGAGGTGCACCGGGCCTGGCTCGGCGTGCAGGCCACCGACCTCGACCCCGCCACGGCCGTCGACCTCGACGTGCCCGGGGGTGCTCGCGTCACGGCGGTCAGCGAGGGCAGCCCCGCCGAGCGCGCCGGGCTCCACGTCGGCGACGTGATCGTGGGGATCGACCAGCACACGGTGGCCGATGCGAGCGACCTCGTGGTGCTGCTGCGCACCCACCGCCCCGGCGCCGCGGTCCGCATCGAGGCGGTCGGCGCGCGCGGCGCGACCACCCGGCGCGTGGTGCTCGGCGGCTGAGCCGCCCGGCCGTCAGCCCCGGCGGCGTCGGCGCCGTCGCACCCCCACGACGGCCGCGATCCCCGCACCGGCGATGGCCGCCGCGGCCACCCCGAGCGCCAGTTCCTGGCGGCGGCGCGGCGAGATCGACTCGATGACGCGCGCCTCGTGGCCGGCCACGTAGGCCTCCTCGTTGCTGTTCGAGGCGGACCAGCCCGTGGCGGTGAGGCGGTCGTTGGCCACCACCCACGGGTGGCGGGCGTAGGCGAGGATGCCGGGCGGGGTGGGGGCCAGGCGCAACCGCCAGCGCCAGGCTGCCAGCGCGAGCGCGGCCCGCTCGGGCAGGCGGACCTTGGGCACCGGATCGAGGGCGCGCCGCTCGGTGGTGGTGAGCCAGCCGTCCGGGGCGACGTTGACCGGCCCGTCGAGGCGCGCGTCCCACGCGGCGACGACCGCCGTCGCGACATCGTCGACGTGGACCCATTGGGCGGGCGTCTCGTCGGCGACGGGCACGTCGGCGGCCGCGTGCAGGGCCTCGGCCAGCCAGCCGCCCGAGCCCTCGTGGACCATCGGGGCCGGCCGCAACCGGGCGACGGCCGCGCCGGGGTGATCGGCGACGAACTCGGAGGCCAGGCGCTCGATCTCGGCGCACTGCACCGCGGCGGCCAGGTCGGGGTGGGGGCGCAGGGGCGCGTCCTCGGTGAGCGGCACCGGGTTGTTCGCCCACGGGCCGTAGACCGTGGCCGACGACAGCAGCACGAGCCGCTCGACGCCCGCCTTGTCGGCCGCTTCGAGCACGCGGCGGGCCATGCCGACGTCGACGGCGCGGTCGATCTCGGGACCCTCGAGCAGCGGGCCGAAGACCGTGGCCAGGTGCACGATGGCGTCGGCTCCAGCCACCACGTCCCCGAGCTCGGCCGTGGCCAGGTCGAGCTGCGCGGTGCGCACCTTGGCCGACCCGCCCACCTCGGCGAGACCCGCGACGTCCACCGCGACCACCTCGTCGACGTCGCCACGCCCGACCAGCATGCCGACGACCCGACTCCCGAGCGGTCCCGCCGCCCCCGTGACCACCACGCGCGTCATCCCCCGAGCTTGCCGCGCTCCCGGGCTCGGCGCCACATCGCCCGGCCCGCCCCCGACCAGGCCGCCGTGGCACCCCACCCCCCGGCCCGTACGATGCCCCCATGAGCTCGGGCAGCAACCCCTTCGAAGGCATGCCGCTGTTCGGCGACCTGTTCAAGATGCTCGGCACGAGCGGCCCGGTCCAGTGGGACGGTGCTCGCCAGCTCGCCCTCTCGATCGCCACCGACGGCGGCAGCGAGCCGAACGTCGACCCGCTGGAGCGCATCCGCTTCGAGCAGCTGACCCGCGTCGCCGATCTGCACGTCGCCCAGGCCACCGGCCTGTCGACCTCGACCACCGGCGCGATCGCGTCGATCACGCCGGTCACCCGATCGCAGTGGGCGCTCACCACCCTCGACGCGCTCCAGCCGCTCATCGAGACCATGGCCGCCGCCCTCCACGCGGACGGTGCGTCGGGCGCACGCGCCCACCCGGCCGGCGAGGCGCTCGACGCCGACCTCGGCGACCCCACCGACGCGTGGCTCGGACAGATCATGGCGCTGCTCAGCCCGATGCTGCTCGGGATGACCACGGGCTCCCTCGTCGGCCACCTGGCCACGCGCAGCTTCGGCCAGTTCGACGTGCCGGTGCCCCGCCCCGCTGGCGACGACATCCAGGTGATCGCCGCCAACATCGAGGCCTTCGGCGCCGACTGGTCCCTCGACGGCGACGACCTGCGCCTGTGGGTGTGCCTCCACCAGCTCACCCACCACGCGGTGCTCGGCGTGCCCCACGTGCGCGCCCGGCTCACCTCGCTGCTCACCGACTACGCCGCCGCCTTCGAGTCCGACCCCGACGGCTTCGGCTCCAAGCTGACCGCCATGGAGCTCGACCCGACCGCCGCCGACCCCATGGCGCGCTTCCAGGACCTGCTCGGCGATCCCGAGGCGATGCTCGGCGTGATGCGGTCCCCCCGCCAGGACGACCTCCTGCCGCTCCTCGAGGCCCTGGTGGCCGTCGTGGTCGGCTACGTCGATCACATCATGGACCGCATCGGCACCGGGCTGATCGGGTCCTACGGCCAGGTCACCGAGGCGCTGCGCCGCCGGCGGGTCGAGGAGGCGGCGAGCGATCGGTTCGTGGAGCGCCTGCTCGGCCTCGAGCTCACCCAGGCCCACTACGACCGCGGCCGGGCGTTCATCGAGGGCGTGGTGGAGCGCGCCGGCACCGACTCGCTCGAGCGGCTGTGGACCGACGAGGCGCACCTCCCGACGCCGAACGAGGTCGACGCTCCGGGCCTCTGGCTCGCCCGCATCGACCTCTGACCCTGCGCCCCTGCCGCAACTCAGAAGTGGTGGCCGCGCCGCCCGGTCGGGTGGTCCTCGGTCTCCTCAGGGCGCTCGGCGACGGGGACGGTCTCGTCGTCGGGGGTCCAGGGGAACGGGTTGGCGACGGCCGGATCGAGGTCGTCGAGGTAGGCGCCGGGAACCGGCTCGGGCTCGACGGGCGGCTGCCAGGGATACGGGCTCGGATCCTCGGCCGGGTCCGGGTGCCACGCGATCGTGGACGCGTCGGCCAGGTCGACGGTGACCCCATCGGGGCCGACCGGCGGGCCCTCGCCGCCAGCACCGACCGCCGGCACCTCGCCGGTCGCCGCCTGGTCCGCCGGGTCGACCTCCTCGTCCCCGATCGAGAGGCCGCCGCGCACCCGCCGGTAGGCGGCGCGCGGGGCCGAGGCCAGGCGCGCCTTGACCTCGCCGCTGACCTCCGCGATGCGGGACTCGATCTCGACCGCGGCGGCGGTGGTGGGCGTGACGCGCTCGCCCGTGCGGTGGGCGAGCGCCAGGCGGCCGATGACATAGGAGCCGAGGGCGACCGCCGACACGACGAGCACGAACCCGAAGCCGACGTGGGCGCTCAGCTTGAACGCCACCGCGAGCAGGGCGCCGATGACCCAGGTCACCTGGAAGCGGGTCTCGAAGCGGGCGAAGGAGCGGCCCCGGTTCGCGTCCGGCGCGTCGCGCTGGAGGATCGCGTCGAAGCCCTGCTTGCCCGCTCCGGCGGCGAACCCGACGCAGGATCCGAGGATGGCCGCTCCCAGGACGTCACCCACCAGGAGGGCCACGAACGCGCCCACCACGACGAGGGCCAGCGACCCGGTGAGGAGGTTCTCCTCGCTCGTGGCCGCTCGGACCCGGGGCGCGATCCCGGCCCCGGCGAGCTGGCTCAGCACGCTGGCGCCGGCGACCACGCCGAACTCCCACGGGCGCCGGTCGCCGCCCCGGAAGTCGAACGCGATGAGCAGCGTGAGGAAGCCCACGCAGCCCCGCAGCAGGCCCATGGCCGAGCCGGCCATCAAGATGCCGGCGCCGCGCAGCTCCTGGCGCTCCACGGGATCGGCGCGGTGCTCGGCGACCTTGGAGGACGGGATCCGCAGGCTCAGGACGGTGGCGATGCCGTAGGTGATCATCGCCAGGCCGAGCGCCCAGCCCGGGCCGCCGAGCTTGATCAGCGCGGCGGCGGGCAGCACCCCGACGAACCCCGACACGCCGCTGATCACCGACAGCTTGGAGTTGGCCTCGACGAGGGCGGCGTCGCCGCGCACGACCGAGGGCACCAGGGCGCTGCGGGCCACCTGGTAGGCGCGCTGGGCCACGAGCAGGCAGAGCGCGAGCAGGAAGAAGAACGGCCCGGCCCCCTCCACCTCGTCGATCAGGAGGTAGCACAGCGCCACCCTCGCGAGGATGGTGCCGATCACCACCAGGCGGTGCCCGCCCTTCATGCGGTCGATCAGGGGCCCGACCAGGGGCGACAGCACCGCGAACGGCAGCATCGTGATCACGAGGTACCGCAGCACCGGCAGCCGGGCGTCGTCGGCCGGGAGCGAGAAGAACACGGCCCCGGCGAACGAGGCGGCCACCATGGCATCGGCCATGGTGGCGGCGGCGTGGGCCCGGGCGAGCCGGGCGAACGGCGAGACGGTGAACGCGTCCATCCCCCGCGAGGCGCCGGGCCTCGGGGCCCCGGGGGCGTGCTGGGGATGGGTCACGGTCCCCATGGTACGGAGCGGCCCCGACAGCGGGGACCCGGGCTCACACCTTGGCGACCCGCGGCACCTCGTACTTGTAGCCCAGGCCCCGGATGGTCACGATCCGGGCCGGGTTCGACGGATCGTCCTCGACCTTGGCCCGCAGCCGCTTCACGTGCACGTCGAGGGTCTTGGTGTCCCCCACGTAGTCGTGGCCCCAGACCCGGTCGATCAGCACCTCGCGGGGCAGGACGCGGCCGGCGTTCTCGAGCAGGATCGTGAGCAGCTCGAACTCCTTGAGCGGCAGCGACACCTCCTCGCCCCGGATGACCACCTCGTGGCGGCCGGGGTCGAGGGCGACGTCGCCCACGGCGAGCACCTCGGCCGGGTCGGCGTCGACGGTCTCCGCCAGCCCCGGGGCCCGCCGCAGCACGGCCCGCATCCGGGCGACGAGCTCCCGCAGGCGGTAGGGCTTGGACACGTAGTCGTCGGCACCGACCTCGAGGCCCACCACGGTGTCGATCTCGGACCCCTTCGCCGTCACCATGATGATCGGCACCTTCGAGCGGGTCCGGATCTCGCGGCAGACGTCGATGCCCGACACCTTGGGGAGCATGACGTCGAGCAGCACGAGGTCGGGGCGGACGGCATCAAACAGCTCGAGCGCCTGGGCGCCGTCGCGGGCCACCTGGACCCGGAAGCCCTCGCGCGCCAGCCCGACGGTCAGCGCGTCGATGAAGGACTCCTCGTCCTCGACGACGAGCACGGTGGTGGTGGGGGTGGTCATGGCTGGTCCTCGTCGGGGAAGTAGGCGGGAAGGGTGAGGGCGAACGTGGAGCCCACGCCCTCGCGGGAGCTCACCGTGACGTCGCCGGCGTGGTTGTGGGCGACGTGACGCACGATGGCGAGGCCCAGCCCCGTGCCGCCGGTCTCGCGGGAGCGGGCGCGATCGACCCGGTAGAAGCGCTCGAACACCCGCTCGAGATCACGGGCGGGGATCCCGATCCCCTGGTCGGCGACCTCCAGGCGCACGGTGTCGCCGTCGAGGTGCGCGGCCACCGAGACCTCGGCCCCCTCGTCGGAGTACTTCACCGCGTTGTCGCAGAGGTTGGCCACCGCGGACACGAGCTGACGGCGGTCCCCGAGCACGGTGAGGGACAGGTCCGGTTCGTGGAATACGAGCTTCACGCCACCGAGGTCGGCCGCCGGCCGGGTGCGGTCGACGGCCTCGGCGAGCACGTGGCGCACCGGGACCGGCTCGCGCTCGGGCAGCTCGCCACCCTCGATCTGGCTGAGCGCGAGGAGGTCGTCGATGGTGCGCGCCACCCGGTCGGCCTCTCGCTGCATGCGGGCGGCGAGGCGCCGGGCCACCTCGGGATCGGGCTCCTCGACCAGGGTCTCGGCGAGCAGGCCCAGCGCGCCGATCGGCGTCTTGAGCTCGTGGCTGATGTTGGCCACGAAGTCGCGCCGCACCGCGTCGAGGCGCTGGCGCTCCGAGATGTCCTCGACGACGAGGAACGCGCCCGCCGGGGGCTGCTCCCCGCCGGCGGCCTCGACCGCGGCCTCGCCCCCGCGGAGCGGCACCGAGCGCAGCTGGAGCGCGCGCCGGGGCGGTCCGTACAGCTCGAGGGTGCGGGTGGCCGACCCGCCCATCACGGCGGTGCCGATCAGCTCGCGGATCGCGGACTCGACGAGCGCCTCGCTGTGGCGAGCCGTCGAGAACGCGGCGGCGGCGCGGTTGCGGAAGACCACCGCGCCCTCGGCATCGGCGAGCACGATCCCCTGCGGGATGACGTCGAGCGCGCTGACCAGCCGATCGGCGACCAGGCGGGACGAGGCGAGCGAGGCGAAGTGGCGGTCGACGGCCAGCTCGAGGCGGTCCAGCCCGTCGTCGACGGTGGCCGACGCGCCCGGCCGCCCGCCGGCCTCGAAGCGGGCGAGGAGCTGGTCGACCCGAGCGCGCACCCGCGCTGCGCCGAACACCTAGGGCCCCTCTCCCGGCCGCACCGACCCCCGTCCGCCCACGATCACGACCCGTCAGGCTCCTCGGCGACCGAACCCGTGCCCCCGGCGGGGGCCTGGGCGATCCTCGTCGAGCCCTGCTTGGCGGCGACGCGCGCCGCGCCGGTGTGCTCGGGCAGCCAGCCCGTGACCATGTACCGGACGCGCTCGCCGATGTTCACAGCGTGGTCGCCGATGCGCTCGTAGTAGCGGCCGATGAGCGCGAGCTGGACCGCGCCCTGGACCTGGACGTCGCCGGCGGTGTGGGCCAGGAAGATCTCCTGGATGTAGTCCCGGTGGATCGCGTCGAGCCGGTCGTCGAGGTCGTCGATCGCGGCGGCCAGGCCGGCGTCCTCGTCGATGTAGGCGTCGATGGACAGGCGGAACAGGCGCGTGGCCTCCTCCCCCATCTGTCCGACCAGGCCGCGCAGGCGGGCCGAGAGCTCGGTGCCGAGCAGGCGCCGCGAGCCCTTGGCGATGTTGACCACCAGGTCGCCGGACCGCTCGATCTCGGCGATCATGCGGATCGCGGTCACGATGCCGCGCAGGTCGCTCGCCATCGGCTGCTGGAGGGCGAGCTGCTGGTAGCAGATCTCCTCGAGCTCGACGGCCTTGGCGTCGAGCGGATCGTCGGACTCGATGATGCGCTGGGCCTCGTCGAGGTCGCCGCTCAGGATCGCGTCGGTGGCACGGGGGATCCCCTCGGTGACGAGCGCCGCCATCTGCACCATCTCCTGGCGGATCTCGTCCAGGGTCTGGTGGAAGCTCTTGCGGACGTTGTCCATCGTGGGTCCTTTCGGCTCAGCGGATCTCGGCAGCGAGGTGCTGCGGATCCCCGGTGAGGAGGTAGCGCAGACGGCAGCCGATGATGGCGGCGTGGTCGGCGATGCGATCGAGGGCCTTGCCGATCACCAGGCTATGGAGCGCCGCCGGCACGGCGTCGGGACCGTCGAGCTCGAGCAGCCGCCGGGCGAGGAGGTCGTTGCTGTGGTCGAGCACGCGCCCGGATCGGGCGAGCGCCTCGGCGTGGGCGAGGTCCTGCCCCGACCAGGCGGCGAGGGCGTCGCGGTACTGGTCGATCGCGGTGTCCGCCATCGACACGAGGATGTCGTAGGAGGTCGGTGCGTTGCGCACGAACGGCCACGCATCGCCCACCTTCACGACGCGCAGCGCGAGGTCGCCGACCCGCTCCAGCTCGCCGAGCACCCGGATGACCGAGACCACGAACCGCAGGTCCGACGCCACCGGTGCCTCGCGCGCGATGAGGTCATGGCAGCGCTCGACGAGCGACAGGTTCATGGCGTCGATGTCGTCGTCGGCCTCGATCGCGGCTCGGGCGACGGCGAGATCGCCGCTGAGCAGGAACGCCCGCATGCGCTCGAGGTTCGCGTCGACGCGCAGCGCCATCAGCTCCACCTGGAGCCGGAGCTGGTCGAGTTCGGCGGCGAAGCCCTGGCGCACCATCGGACCGGCCGTCACCCGAAGCGACCGGTGACGTAGTTCTCCGTTCGCTCGTCCGCCGGGTTGGAGAACATCTTCTCGGTCGCGTCGAACTCGACGAGGACGCCGGTGCGGGTGTCGCTCGTCTCGCTGACCTCGGTCGTGAAGAAGGCGCAGCGGTCGCTCACGCGGGCGGCCTGCTGCATGTTGTGGGTCACGATGATGATCGTGTACTCGCTCTTGATCTCCTCCATGAGGTCCTCGATGCGCCCGGTGGCGATCGGGTCGAGCGCCGAGCAGGGCTCGTCCATGAGGATGACCTCGGGGTTGACGGCGAGGGCGCGGGCGATGCACAGGCGCTGCTGCTGGCCGCCCGACAGGCCGAGGCCGGACTTGTGGAGGCGATCCTTGACCTCGTCCCAGATCGCCGCGCTGCGCAGCGCGTGCTCGACGATCTCCTCGAGCTCGGCCTTCTTCTTGATGCCGGCGAGGCGGGGGCCGTAGGCGACGTTCTCGAAGATCGACTTCGGGAACGGGTTGGGCTTCTGGAACACCATCCCGATGCGGCGCCGGACCTCGACCGGGTTGACGTCGCGGTCGTAGAGGTCGACCCCGTGGAAGCGCAGCGACCCCTCGACCACCGCGCCCTCGACGAGGTCGTTCATGCGGTTGAAGCACCGCAGCACCGTGGTCTTGCCGCAGCCCGAGGGTCCGATGAAGGCGGTGATCTCGTTGCGGGTGATCTGAAGGTCCACGTCCTTCACGGCGCGGAAGCCCGAGTAGAGCACGGACAGCTCGCGCGCCTCGAAGATGATCGGTCGCCCGGGGTCGACCTCGGGTGCCGGGTCGGCGGTCTCATCGGTGCGTGCAGCCGGGGATGCCTGGCTCGTCACGGGAAGCTCCTCGTCGGTGGCAGGTGCGGGGCTCATCGCATCGTGAAGCGCGCGCTGACGGCGCGGGCGATGGTGGTGAGGATGAGCACGATGGCGATCAGCGTGAAGGCGGCGCCCCAAGCCATCTGGGGCGACAGCTTCCCGCCGTTGGTGATCAGGTTGTAGATCTGGAACGACAGGGTCGTGCTCTGGCCGGTGACGGTGGTGGCCTGGGCGATCGTGCTCGCGGCGCCGATGGTGAACAGCACCGGGGCGGTCTCGCCTGCGGCGCGGGCGACGGCGAGCATCGAGCCCGACACGAGGCCGGGCAGGGCCGCGGGCAGCACGACCCGCAGGGTGGTCTTCCACGTCCGGGCGCCGAGGCCGGCGCTGGCCTCGCGCAGGGTGTTCGGCACGAGGCGCAACATCTCCTCGCTCGAGCGGACGACGATGGGCAGCATCAGGCACGCCAGCGCCAGGCTGGCCGCCAGCGCCGAGCGCCCCTGGCCGAACTGGAGCACCCAGAGCGTGTAGATGAAGATGCCCATCACGATCGAGGGGACGCCGGTCATGACGTCGGTCATGAAGCGGATGAAGCGGGCGAGGCGGTGCCGCCGTCCGTACTCGTTCAGGTAGATGGCGGCCAGGATCCCGAGGGGGATCGCGAGCAGCGCGGCCAGGAAGGTGGTGATGAGCGTGCCGATCACGGCGGGGCCCATCCCGGGCTCGGGCGCGGCGGCCTGGGTGTCCTCGCACTCGGCGGAGGGGTCGTAGCGCCGCAGCGTCTCGCAGTCGTTCTTGAGCTCCTGGGCGGCGGCGGTGGTCGGGATGTCGCGGGTGAGGAATCCGGTGTCGACCACCGGCAGGCCCTTGAGCACCACGTTGCCGATCACGAACACGAGCGGCACGGAGGCGAGCACGAACGCGAGGACCATCGCGACGGTGGCGATCGTGTTGCGCCGGAACCGGGCGCCCTTGATCGTGCTGATCCGCACATCGCTCGGGACGGTGAGCCGGTCCTGGAGCGACCGCTCGCCGGCAGGGGTGGTCGTGGTCATGCCGCCCCCTTGATCCGACGATCGACGCGTTCGACGATGCGCCGAGAGCTCATGTTCACGATCATGGTGATCACGAAGAGCGTCACGCCGAGCCCGATCAGCGCGGCGCGGTAGTCGCCGGAGGACTCCGAGAGCTTCCGGGCGATGGCCGAGGGCATGGCGTCGCCCGGGCCGAGGATGTTGGCGGTGATCTGGGGGCTGGCCGCGGCCCCGATCAGCAGGGTGACGGCGATGGTCTCACCCATCGCTCGACCGAGGCCGAGCATGACGGCACCGGTGAGGCCGCCGAGCGAGTGCGGGATCACGACACCGCTGATCATCTCGGCACGGGTGGCCCCGAGGGCGAGCGCACCCTCCTTGTCGTTGCGGGGCACGGTGTCGAACACCTCCCGCGAGACCGTCGTGATGATCGGCGTGATCATGATGGCGAGCACGATCCCGGCGGTCAGGAGGCTGATGCCCGACGAGCCCTGGCCGAACACCTGGTGCAGGACCGGGATGCCGGCGACCGCGTCGCCGAGCGACCGGAACGCGCTCTGCAGGGGGCTGCGCAGCACGTAGAAGCCCACGAGGCCGAACACCACCGACGGGACCGAGGCCAGGAGGTCCATCACCGTGGTGATCGAGCGGCGCAGTCGCCGGGGCGCCACCTCGGTGGCGAAGAGGGCGATGCCGATCGAGACCGGCACCGCGAGCACCACGCCGATCGTCGCGATGACGAAGGTGCCCCAGGCGAACCCCAGGATCCCGAAGTGCTGCTGGTTCGGGCGCCAGTCGGTCGAGAAGAAGTAGGAGGTGCCGTGGTGGGCGAACGCCGGCCAGGCGCTCCTGGTGGTGCTGTAGGCGATCAGGGCGAGGATCACCAGCACGCCGATGCCGGCACCGACCGCGAGGCCGCGGAACGCCTTGTCGGGTCCGGCGCCCTGGCTGGAGCGCAGGCCCTCGGCGACGTCGGCGGCGATGGCGTGATCGGCGTCGGGAGGCGGTGTGGCGACGGTGGTCATGCGGGCTCGCGGGTGAGAGGGAGGTGAGCACGGCGTGGGGCCGGGCCGCGGACGGCCCGGCACCACAACCTAGGTGGGATCAGCCGACGGTGATCTGGTCGACCTGGTCGAGGGCCTTCTGGGCGAGGTCCTTCGGGAGCGGGGCGTAGAGGAGGCCCTTGGCCTCGCCCTGGCCGGTCGTCAGGGCGTACGTGAGGTACGCCTTCAGCGTGGCGGCCTTCGCGGCGTCGGTCTGCACCTTGTCCACGATGACCCAGGTCGGCGACGTGATCGGGTAGGCACCCTTCGCATCGATGTTCAGCGGGTCATAGGTCAGGTCGTCGGCCACGTCGGCGGCGGCGAGCGCGGCCGAGGCGGTGCCGGGGTTCGGGAGGACGAAGTCACCGCTGCTGTTGGCGACCGCGGCGACCGACAGGCCCTCCTTGGCGGCGTCGGCCAGGTCGACGTAGCCGACGGCGCCGTCGGTGCCCTTGATCACCGAGGTGACGCCGGTGCTCTTCTCGGCGCCCTGGGTCGAGGCCGGCCAGTTGACCTCTTCGCCGGCGTCGAGCTTCCAGGTGTCGGGAGCGGCGGCGGTGAGGTACTTGGTGAAGTTCTTGGTGGTGCCCGAACCGTCGGAGCGGTGCACGACGGTGATCTTGGTGCTGGGCAGGTCGGCCTTCGGGTTGTCCTTGGCGATCGCTGGGTCGTCCCAGGAGGTGATCTGGGCCTGGAAGATCTTGGCGATCGTGTCGGGCGAGAGGTTCAGGGCATCGACGCCGTCCAGCTTGAAGGCCACGGTGATGGGGCCGCCCACGAGCGGGAAGTAGAGGACCTCGCGGTCACCGAACGCGGGCTTCTCCTCGTCCTTCAGCGGCGAGTCGCTGCCGGCGAAGTCGACGGTCTTGTCGGCGAGGGCCTTCTTGCCGTCCGAGGAGCCGGTCTTGGTGTAGCTGACGGTGGCGGACCCGCCGGCCTCCTTGACGGCCTTGCCGAAGTCGGCGGTGATCTGCTGCTGGAACGTGTCCTGGAAGCTGGAGCCCTGGCCGTCGAGGCCGGCCTTCAGCTTGCCGAGGCCGGCGGTGGCCGCCTCGGTCGTGGTGGTCGTGCCCTTGTCGGACGACGAGTCGTCCGAGCTGCCACAGGCGGTGGTCACGATGGCCAGGGCGGCCACCACGGCGACCAGTCCGGCAATGCCTTTGCGATGCTTCACGAGAGCCCTCCTCGGGCGATGCGTCGGTTGACGCCCGCGACGGTACGGACGGCGGGTGGCGCGTCGGGTGGGGTCGGGTGAACCCCAGGTGAACGACCCCCGAACACTTGGCACAGATCGGACGATCTCGACCACGCCCGGGCCGCGGGGGCGACTCCAGGCACCCTCCGGGTGACGCTCAGATGACCTCGAGGAGGCGGTCGAGCACGTCGCGGTCGTGCGGATAGGTCAACTGGTCACGGGCCTCGGGGATCCGGAGCCAGCACGCCTCGTCGACCTCGTCGTTG
>CAZUYW010000013.1:6365-30976 GCA_964624775.1 uncultured Iamiaceae bacterium | reverse complement strand
GGCCACTGCCAGACCCCGGTGACCGCCCGCCTCCTCGTCGAGGTCCACACCACCCTGCTCCCGATCCCCTGACCCGCCCGACGCGCGGGCGCCCCGTTCCAGACGCACTCGGCCCGACCAGCACCGTCAGCATGAGTTAACAGTGTTCACTACAGTGCAGCCTCGTGGACGCGCGACCCGAGCCAACCATCCCCGCTCGACCTCGCCGCCATCTGGTCACCGCCACGCCGCTCACGGAGGCGGCACCGGAGCGCCGCCCACACCTGCTCGACGGCGCCCGAGCGACCGTCGACATCGACCCCGAGGACGACCAATGACCACCGCCCACCAACCCGACGAGCTCGACCGGCTCCTCGGCTCGGTCACCAACGCTGCCCACCAGCCCGACCTCGAGGGCAACCGTGCACCGGTGGCCGACGAGATCGACGTGGCCGACTGCCCGGTGTCGGGCCGGCTGCCCGAAGGGCTGCGCGGGCGCTTCATCCGCAACGGACCGAACCCGCTGTTCGAGCCGCTCGGCCGCTACAGCGTCCTCGACGGCGACGGCATGCTGCACTCCCTCACCTTCGACGACGACCGGGTGACCTACCGCAACCGTTGGATCCGCTCGAAGGGCCTGATGGCCGAGGTGGCCCACGGCGGCGCCATCTACCCCGGTCTCGGCAACGTCCTGGACTTCCCGGACCGCTCCCTCACCGGCAGCGCCGGCCCGGTCAAGAACCCTGCCAACACCCATGTGATCCGCCACGCCGACCGGTGGCTCGCACTGTGGGAGGGAGGGTTGCCCACGGAGGTCACCGCCGACCTGGACACGATCGGTGAACACGACTTCGACGGCCGCCTGCGCGGCCCGATGACGGCGCACCCCCGCCTCGACCCGCGCACCGGCGAGATGGTCATGTTCGGCTACTCCTTGTTCGAGCCCTACCTCCGCTACGACGTGGTCGACCCCGATGGCGCGCTGTCCCACTCCGTGGAGCTCGACCTGCCGGCGCCGGTCATGATGCACGACCTGGTGATCACCGAGGACCACACGGTCTTCCTCGACTCGCCGTACGTGTTCGACATCGCCAACATCGGCAAGGGATCGATGGTGCGCTGGATGCCCGAGAACGGGTGCCGCATCGGGGTCATGCCGCGACGGGGCACCGCGGCAGACCTGCGGTGGTTCGAGATCGAACCCGGCCACGTCCAGCACTTCTGGTCTGGCTGGTCCGACGGGGACCGCATCGAGTTCACCGGATGCCGCTACCCCGCCCCCGACTTCGGCATCGACAACGCGACCCCCCTCGACGAGCGATCCGCCAAGGACCTCACCGCCCGACCCGCCCGCTACTGGGTGGACCTGGCCACCGGCGACGCCGGCTGGGAGCCGATGGATGACCTCGAGGGCGACTTCAACCGCATCAACCCGGCCTATGACGGGGTCCGGGTGCGCCACCTCTACATGTCGGGCTTCACCCAGCGAGGCCGCCACCTCGGCGACTTCGACGCGATCGTCAAGTACGGCCAGGATGCCGACGAGAGGACGCTGTGGAGTGCCGGACCGCACGGCCACGTGGGCGAGTCCGTGTTCGCCGCCGACCCCGCCGGCACCGGCGAGGACGACGGGTGGCTCCTCAACGCCGTGTACTTCGACGACCGCGACACCACCGACCTGGTGATCCTCGACGCCCGCGATGTGGCCGCCGGACCCATCGCCACGGTCCACCTGCCGCGGCGGATGCCGTTCGGGTTCCACGCCAACTGGTTCCCCGCGGATGCCTGACCCGACACGGCACGAGGTGGACACCGAAGCATGGACCTGAGGCTCGAGGGGAAGCGGGCGGTCGTCGCCGCCGCCACGGCGGGGCTCGGCCTCGCCACCGCGCAGGCGCTCGCCGACGAAGGCGCACAGGTCGTGATCTGCGGACGAGATCGCGACCGGCTCACTGCGGCACTCACCACGCTCGGACCACGGGCCACCGGGATCGAGGCCGACGTGGGCGACGAATCCGGCGCGTCGGCGTTCGTGGAAGGTGCGATGGAGCGGCTCGGCGGCATCGACATCTTGGTGACCAACGCTGGCGGGCCACCTCCGGGGACGGCCAGCACCGCGTCCATCGCCGACTACCGCGCCGCCATCGAACTGAACCTGGTCTCCACGCTCACGATGGCGCTCACCGCCGTGCCCGCCATGCGCGCCCAGCGGTGGGGCCGGATCCTGGCGATCACCTCGATCGGGGTGCGCCAGCCCATCCCCTTCCTGGCCACCTCGGTGACCGCCCGCACCGGAGCCACGGGCTTCCTCAAGGTGCTGGCCGACGAGGTCGCCGCCGATGGGGTCACCGTCAACTCGATCCAACCCGGGACCCACCTCACCGACCGGCTGCGCACCCTCCCCCAGGCCCAGCGCGACGCCCTGCAGGCCGACATCCCCGCTGGCCGGCTCGGCGATCCGTCCGACTTCGGCGCGGTCGCCGCGTTCTTGTGCAGCGACCAGGCCCGGTTCGTCACCGGTGCCTCGCTGGTGGTCGACGGCGGCGCCTCGCGGGGTCTGCTCTGACGGGCGATCACCTCCCCGGCGAACGGGCGCACGCCGCCCCGCCGTCGCGCCCTACGATCCGGCGATGATTCGTCATGTGGTGACCTTCCGATGGATCGACGGCGTGGACGACGCGGCCATCGAGCGCGTCGAGCAGGCTCTCGGCACGCTGCCCGGCGCGGTCGACACGATCCGCCGCTACCAGTTCGGACGGGACCTGGGCCTCAATCCGGGCAACGCCGAGTTCGTGGTCGTGGCGGATTTCGACGACGAGCCCGGCTACCTGGCCTACCGGGACCACCCGGCCCACCAGGAGATCATCCGTCGCGACATCGCCCCGATCATCGCCGAGCGCACCGCGGTCCAGGTGGCGTTCGACGCCTGAGCCCGCGGGGCTCGCACCCGCCCGTCAGCGGTCGAGCCGCAGCAACCGCCGCGCGTTCTCGTCGAGGCGGCGAGCGAGCGCCGGGTCGCCGAACGCCGGGTCCAGGTGCTGGTCCCATCCGGCGAAGTTGGTGCCACCGACGAGGTGACCGGTGCCGACGGTGGCCACGAGGGCCGCGAGCGCGCGAGGGCCGCCGACGTGGGCATCCCACCAGAGCCGCCCGAGCGACGCCTCCACCGCACCCGGTTCGGCGAGGTGGGCGGGCGCCCAGGGCCGGGTGGTCGCCGCATGGCCCAACCGCTCGCTGAGCCAGGCCGTGGCGCCACCGCCGTGGGAGATGCACACGTCGAGCCGGGCGTGGCGTTCGAGGACGCCCCCGAGGATCAGGGTCGCCACGGCCAGCGCCTCCTCCTGGGCGAACCCAAGCCACAGGTCGGCGTCGAAGCGCTCGAGCCGCTCGTCCCGCCGAGGCCGGTCGATGCCGTCGGGCGCGGGGTGCACGAACAGCGGCACGTCGAGCTCCTCGACGGCCCGGTAGAACTCGTCGAGCTCCGACGCGTCGAGCGGGCGGCCGACATCGGTGCCGATCGCCGCACCGACCAGCCCCAGCTCCGCCGTCGCCCGCCGCAGCTCCTCGGCCGCGGCAGCCGGGTCCTGGATCGGCACCTGGGCCAAGCCGGCCAGCCGGCTCGGGTGCCGGGCCACCATGGCCGCGAGTGCGTCGTTGTGGCGGCGGGCGAACGAGACCGCGGCGGGCACGTCGACATGGGACAGGTACGTGAGCGGGTTCGGTGAGAGCACCTGGAGGTCGATGCCGGCTGCATCCATCGCGACGAGCCGCACGTCGACGTCCATGAACGGCGTGCCCCGGTACCGGACGCCCTCGAGGCGGTAGCCACCGACCCGGAAGCATGGTGGGCGCCGGGCCGCGACATCCCCCTCGTCGAGTTCGGGACCGATGTCGCCGGCTGCACCCAGCAGGTCCTCGAGCACCACGTGCGCGTGCAGATCGATCAACGGGCGAACACCACCGGATAGCGCCCCCAGTAGCCGCGGCTGCTCGCGGGGTCGACGGTGGGCGGATCATCCGGGTCCGGACCGCCGCCGGCGTCGAGCACCGACCGGACCGCGACCGGCACGAGGCCGTACAGGTGGTCCTGGTCGAAGGCCCGGCCCCCGAGGTCGACCCCGGCGGCGAGGTCCTGGCCGATGCAGGCGTGCATGCCGAGCCCGAAGCTCAGGCCCCACGGCGCCACGCCGGCGGGCAGCACCCGGTGGGGGTCGAAGGCATCGGGGTGATCGCCGAAGACGTCCGGGTCCCGGTTCGCCGCCAGCAGGTCGATGGTGACCCGGGCGCCGGCGGGCACCACGACCCCACCGGCCAGCTCCAGATCGGTGAGCGCCCAGCGCTGGGCGATCGGGCTCGATGGCTGCAGCCGCACGGTCTCGTGCACGCAGCGCTGGAGGAACCCGAGGTCGGTGCGCGCCCGCTCGACGTCGTCCGGGGCGCCGTCGGCCATGGCGAACACGGCGTGGAGGGTCCGCACGAACGCGGTGGCGCTCGTGTGGGCACCGGCGAGCAGGAAGAAGCAGATCTCGCGCAGCACCACGTCGTCGGGCAGGTGCAGGTCGTCCTCGTTGCGCAGCAGCGTGGTCAGGACGTCGCGGGGCAGGTCCGACTCGTCGAGCTCGCCCGCCCGCCACGAGACGAGCAGGCCACGTCGACGCGCGACCGACGGTGCCAGGAACTCGGCGTCGAAGCTGTCGAGGCCCCGGGCGACCTCGGCCCGCTTCGCCGCACGGTCGCCCGTGTAGTGGGCCAGGGTGGCGCCCTGGATGAACAGCATCAGGTGCCGGTAGAGGTGCAGGGTCTCCGCAGCGGTGCCGAGCGGACGGTCCACCCCGGCGGTGGACGCCGACAGGTTCATCATGAGCTCGTGGCTGAGCTCGACGAGCTCGGCGCGGCCCGCGGCGACGTGTGGGGCCAGGGTGGTCGCCAGGATCGGCGGAAACAGCTCGCGCTCGTACCGGGCGTGCGTGTCCTTGCGAAACAACCGGTTCTCGAGGCGCCGCCGGGCGCGGTGCTCGTCGCCGTGGAGGTTCACCAGCACGTCGGCCATGACCACGTCGCCCTCGTCGTACAGCGCCTGGCGGAGATCCTTGCGACGGAACGCGTCACGGGCCTGCTCGTAGGTGGAGACGGTGATCTCGATCGGGTCGGTCATCGGACGGCCTTCGGTACGGGGGCAGGCCCGGAGCGGGTGTCGAGCGGTGCGCCCTCGCCCAGCCAGGCCACGGCGCGGCGCAGCACCGCGGTGTGGGTGGGATGGGCCAGGGATTGGGGGTGGTGGCCGAGGAGGTCCACCACGACCCGACCGCGGCCGACGGTGCGGGCCCACAGCACCGGCTGGTCGCGCCCGTCGACGGTGCCGACGAGCAGCGGCACCACGTCGGCGTCGAGGTCGAGGTCGGCGTACACCTCGTCGACGAGGTCGAAGGCTGCGGTTCCCCGGGTGATCGGGTGGGCCGCACCCGCGGGTGCGGGTCGGATCACGGTCGATCCCAGCGGCGGGTGGTGCGACCGATCCCAGTCCCAGGTGGCACCGATCAGGGCGCGCCAACGGGCATCGCCGTCAAAGCAGATCGGCGCCGCGTGGCACGCGAGCAGCGCACCACCTCGCTCGACGTGGGCGAGGAGCGCCGCCCCCTGGTGGTCGCCGAGACGGAACGCCCAGGCGTCGCGCAGGGCCGCGTGCCGTTCGGCCGGCATCGACCAGAGGAGCGCGTTCACCGTGATCAGGTCCCATCCGGGATCCTCGGCCGCCTGATCGAGCGCGGCACCCGGGTCGGCCAGGACCGTGGAGCGCAGCCCGCAGGCATCGATGACGTCCACCAGCGCGGCGGTGGTCCCGGCGAAGTCGTGCAGCGGCCCGCCCGACACGACGAGGTTCCGGCCCGTCACCCCTGGATCTCCGACGCGGGTCCGACCGAGTCGACGGCCCGGGGCCGCGGCAGCGTGGCGATGATGGAGCTGGTGACCCCGCCGTCGACGAGCACCTCGGTGCCCGACACGTAGGCGGCGCGGTCCGACAGCAGGAACAGCACCACGTCGGCCACATCGGCTGCGGTGCCGAGGCGTCCCAGCGGGACGCGCTCGGTGCGGCGGCGACGGATGTCGTCGTCGTCGTAGATCGGCTCCGACATGCCGGCGTCGATGAGCCCCGGTGCAACCGCGTTGGCCCGGATCGCGCTGGGTCCCCACTCCAGCGCCATCTGCTTGATGAGCAGGGCGATGCCGGCCTTGGTGGCGCCGTAGGCCCCGGCGTGGGGCCCAGGTGCCACGCCGTTCATGGAGGTGAGCGCCACGATCGAGCCGGGGCGACCGGCGGCGATCATGCGCCGGGCCGCCGCACGGGCGACGAGGAACGTGCCGGTCAGGTTCACCTCGACCACGGCCCGCCACGCGTCGACGTCGAGGTCGATGAGGGGCCCGAACCGCACGATGCCGGCGTTTGCCACCACCCCGTCCGGGGCGTGCTGCCCGGTCGCCTCGGCGAAGCGGTCGAACGCCGCCTCGACCTCCGCCTCGTCGGTGGTGTCGGCGGTGAGCGCCACGGCGCGCTCCCCCAGCCTCGACGACAGCTGCCGGGCGGCGGCGCCGTCCTGGTCGAGCACACCGACGTGCCACCCCTCGGCCACCGCAGCAGCGGCGATGGCCGCACCCAGGCCTCGGCCGGCTCCCGTGACGAGGACGGCGGTCACCGGCGTGCCGCCTCCTGGGTGAGCAGCTCAGCCGACCACGTGCCGACCTTCTCCCCCGGCAGCGGCCGACGCTCCGGCCACGGGCGGGCCACGTCGACGAGGCGGCCGCGCGACACGACCGCCCGCAGACGGCTCCGATCCGCCAGCACGGTGACGTCGGTGGACGGATCGCCGTCGACCACGAGCAGATCAGCGGCGGCGCCCTCGGCCACCACGCCGATCGACCCCGGAGGCCGGCGGAGCGCTCGAGCGCCGTTGGCGGTCGCGCAGCGGATGGCCTCGAGCGGGGTGAGGCCCACCGAAGCGACCAGCACCTCCAGCTCGCGGGCGTGCCAGTGGCCGTACGGGGTGAGCGCGAACCCGCTCTCGGAACCGGTGAGGATCGGCACGCCCGCATCGTGCGCCTTGCGGATCATGGCCGCCGTCGCCTCGATCTCGCCGCGGAAGATGTCGACCTGGGTGGTCATCGCCCCCACCTTGTGGCCGTGGTCGGCAAGGTTGGCGAGGAAGGTGAACGTGGGTGCGATCGCACTGCCGGCGGCGAGGACCGCCTCGAGCGCGGCGTCGTCGAGGTAGCTGGCGTGCAGGATCAGGTCCACACCGGCCTCAGCCGCGAGCTGGGTGGAACGGGCGTTGCGGCAGTGGGCGACGGTGGGGGTGTCGAGGTCCCGCGCGGTCTCGGTGACCGCCCGCAGCTCGTCGAGGGTCCACACGGTCAGCTCGCCCGGACGGTTGGGCACGGAGCCGGTGACGTGGATCTTGATCCAGTCGGCCCCGTACTTGACCTGTTGGCGGGTGGTGCGGACCATCTCGTCGCGGTCGCGCACGATCTGGGCGTAGCCCAGCGTGCCCTCGTCGGGGATCAGCCTGCCGGCGGTGCCCCCAGCCGTCGTGAGCAGCGCGTTCATGCCGGCGGCCATGCGCGGCCCCTCGACGATGCCGGCCTCGATACCGTCCCGGAGGGCGGGACCGAGGTTCCAGAGGCAGTCCGCGTCGAGGAAGCCGGTGACCCCGGCGAGCAGCAGCTTCTGGACGTTGAACGCGGCGAGCATCGCCGCGGTGGACTGCTCGCGGTGGAAGAAGAGCTCGTCGTTGCTCGCCGGCTCGCCGAAGGTGATGTGGCAGTGGGCGTCGATGAGCCCCGGCATCACGGTGCAGCCGGTGGCATCGACGCGGGTCACGTCGCCCGCCTCGAGTGCCGCGGCTGAGGCTCCCGCGCCCACCGCCTCGATCCGATCCCCGATCACCAACACGTCGGTGGCCGGGCGCGTCGGGTTGGCGAGGCCGTCGATGACGGCGCCACCGGCGATCAGCACTGCCGCTGGATCAGGCATCGGTCCCCTGGGTCGGTCGGCGGCTGAGCCGCATGGTCCGGCTGGCGCCGGTCAGAGCAGATCGTCGCACTCGCGGGCCACGGCGTGCACCGATGCCTGCAGGTCGGCGGGCAGCGCTGCGATCTGGTCGGCGTCGATCTCGTCGGAGAACCGCACGCGGTCCGCATCGGCGAGTCCGGAGCAGGCCGGCATCCACGCCGAGTGCAGCACGAGCGGCACGCACTCGCGGTTGGTGCCGCGCAGCACCGCCACGGGTCCCGCGCCCACGTTCGCGGCATCGAACACCTCCACGCGGAAGCCATCGTCGTTGGCCACCGGCTGCACCACGTAGCCGTCGTGGCCGCCCGGTTCGCCACCCTCGTAGCGGCCCGGCGCCGCGCCGCGCGGCGCGAACGCCGGGGAGGTGATGTGGTCGCCGAGATCCCGGAACTCCCATCGCGACGCGAGCTCCATGGAGGGGCGCCGGAAGGAGCACAGCGCCCCGGGGGTCTCCTCGCGCAGCAGGTCGAGGTCGATGCGCCCCTCGTAGAGCTTGGCGGCCCGTTGGCTGATGTTGCCGGGGCGGCAGCCCTGGTAGCTCACGTGGTGCAGGGTCGGCGCCGTGATGCCTTCGATGCTCCAGTCCATGGCGGAGAGCTGGAGGTTGAAGGTCCAGTCCCGCC
This sequence comes from uncultured Iamiaceae bacterium, assembly GCA_964624775.1. Classification (GTDB taxonomy): domain Bacteria; phylum Actinomycetota; class Acidimicrobiia; order Acidimicrobiales; family Iamiaceae; genus Aquihabitans. The sequence goes on along the minus strand of CAZUYW010000013.1, from coordinate 22,309 downwards.
GGAAGTGGCCCTGGTCGAGGATCGTCCCGGTGCCGGGGTCGAAGACCACCTCGCAGATGGTCTCTGGGGCCATCGCCATGTTGTAGAGCCCCACGACGCCGGGGTCGACGGGGTTGCCGTTGACGTCGAGATCATCCGGACGCAGGTACATCGCCAGGTCCATGAGGTCCATGCCCTCCCACACGACCGACACGCCGTCGGCGTCGTCCCACCTCGCGTAGAAGTGGCCGGTCGGCGGGGTCATGGTGAAGCAGGTGGGCCGCACCGGGGTGCCCGACGGCAGGCCTTCGAGCTGATCCTTGCGGATCAGCCACACGGGCACCTCGGTGTCGATCGTGACGGACCGCTCCCCGCCGAGCATCTCGTCCATGTCGGGCTTGAAGTTGCCCGAGTCGCACAGGATCACCCAGTCGCGGGTCTGGCTCACGGTGTGGATGGACCCGCCGAAGACGATGCCCTCGAGCGGCCAGTGCTGGACGGTGGTGGCGTCGCGGTCCCAGCGCACGACCGAGGGGCGCATGCCCACGGTGGGTTCGAGCGCGAGATCGAGCTTGACGCTCCACAGGCAGTGGCGTTCCGGATCGGCGACCGGATGCGCGGAGGAGAGCAGGAACGGCAGCACGCCGCCCATCGGCACCGAGTTGCCGCCCCACGAGCTCACGTGCCCGACCTCCGCCACGAACTCCAGGGTGTCGGGGTTGAGCTCGACCGGTCGGCCGGCATCCCAGGTCATGTAGAGCCGGTCGCCCCAGGGCAGCGGCGCGGTGTTGGCCGCGTTCGGCGGCCCGAACGGTGAGACGTAACCGGTGGGGCCGGTGGAGAACACGTCGGGGTGCCGGTCGTGGAGGCGCTTGCTGGGCGTCTCGATGGAGCGGCTCTGCCAGGCGAAGCGGCCAGGGGCGGCACCGCGGGCGCCGGGTTCGAGGGACAGCCGGCAGATGGCGCCGAAATCGAAGATGGCGTAGGGCAGGCGACCGCTCTGCTGCGGGCTGCCGAACACCACCTCACCGCTGATGTCGCTCGGCCAGGTGCCCGCGATCAGCTCGAGCTCGAAGTCCTGGTGCGTGGCGGTGGTGAGCGACGCTGGCACTGGCATGGGTCCCCCGGCGGGTGAGGTGAACAGTGTTCACCACGGTAGCCCGCCAGCCTGCGCCGTGCCGCGGCGCGAGCGACGCGGCCTCGGGCGCAGGGCTAGGTTTACGGCGTTCACCGCTGGCCGCGGCACCTCCCGGTGGTCAGTTCCCGATCTGAGGAGCTCCATGGACGCTGCGCTCGACGAGCGGATCCGCACCCGGCTCACCGCCGAGAGGACGCGCACCGCACCGGCACCCGACGCGGTGCCGGTGCCGCTCATCAACACCGATCGCTACACCGACCCCGCCGTCTACGAGCTCGAGCGCGAGCGCGTGTTCGCCCGGTCCTGGCTCTTCGCCGGCCACGAGTCCGAGTGGCCCGAACCCGGCTCCTACCGCTCGACGGATCGCTCAGGGGCGCCCTTGGTGATCGTCCGCGGCGAGGACGGCGCGCTCCGGGCCTTCTACAACGCCTGCCGCCACCGCGGGGCGCCGGTCACCCGCGACGCGTGTGGCACCGCCCGCCGCCTCACCTGCCAGTACCACTCGTGGTCCTACGGCACCGACGGCGTCCTCAAGGGCGTGCCCGACTCCCGCAGCTTCGCCGGACTCGACACCGAGCAGCTCGGGCTGGTGCCCGTGCGCTGCGAGGTCTCCGACGGGTGGGTGTTCGTCAACGAGGACCCCGACGCCGTGGACCTACGCACCTACCTCGGTCCGGTGGCCGACCAGATGGCTGACCTCGACGGCCCGTCCATGCGGGCGGTCGCCACCGTCGTCCACCCCCTCGCGTGCAACTGGAAGCTCATGGTCGACGCGTTCCTCGAGGTGTACCACGTGCGAACCGTGCACCCCGACAACGCCGCGTTCCTCTACAACGACCAGGCCACGACCGTCGCGATGCTCCCCAACGGCCACAGCCGGCTGACGGTGGAGAAGCACGACGACTTCCGGGACTTCCCCATGGTGTCGGCCGAGCTCGACAACCCGAACGTGCCGCTCCTGTGGCGCCAGACCTCGACCTCGTACGGCATCTTCCCCAACCTGGTCGTGCCCATGGACACCGGCGCCTTCACCTGGCTGTGCATGTGGCCGACGGGGCCCACGACCACCGAGCTCGAGCTGCGGTGGTACGCCCAGGCCTGGGACGGGGACGAGGTCCCCGCCGAGCACCTGGCGCGGGTCGAGCTGTTCGAGACGGTCATGGCCCAGGACATGAAGAACATGGCCCCGATCCAGGCATCGATCTCGTCCCCGGGAGCGAGGCCCTTCCAGATCGGCTGGCACGAACGGCTCATCCATCACTTCCACCGGGCGGTGGACCTGGCCATCGGCCCGGACCGCATGCCACCCGGCACCGCGGTGTCCGATGCGCTCGACCACTTCGTGGAGGCCGAGTGATGGCGCGCCTCGTCCCCGGCGCCATCACCCTCGTCGCGGCAGCGTCCTTCCTGGCCTCGGGCTGCTCGTCAGACGCCGCGGGCTCCGCGGAACCTGCCACCACGACCCGACCGGCGCAGACGGCGCGGCTCCATGCCGGGGCGGCGGACCTCGCCGGCAGGTGGGCGCACTACGACGTCGTCGCCTACCAGGACGACACCATGAAGACCCTGATCATCTCCACCGGGTTCGCGGACCTCGAGGTGCGGGACGGCAAGCTCGTCAACCAGATGGTGTTCTGCCACGCCGACACCGCCAACGACCTGGGCAGCGCCGTCACCTTCTCCGATGCGGCGACGCGGGCCATCAAGCCGGTCGCCACGCCCGTCCAGGTGAGCGGCGCGCCCGGGAAGCTGCGGGTGGTTCGGCCGGCCACGCCGACACCGATTGGCATCGACCTGGACGACCCGGCCAACGAAGCGCTGCCGACCGACTCCCGCGATCCGCGGATCATCGACGCTGACCGCGACGGCAAGCCCGGCGTGACCGCGAAGGTGAGGGTCAGCGCCGACCTTCAGGGCGAGATCTACCTGGCCCGCCGGGAGATCTTCGCCTACGACGTCAACCAGGTCTCCGACGATCGCTTCGAGGGCACGATCGAGGATCGATCCGAGCAGCTGGTCGTCGGGGCCAGCGACCCGCTCTTCGAGGGATCTGGAGGCGGGTGGACCCAGCTCGACGACCCTGCCAGGAACCCGGTGATCTGGGTCCGCGTCGACGGCACCTGGGACTGCGACCGCCTCGAGCGGGAGCGGGACCGACTGTTCCCGCCCAACCCCAAGGCCGACTGGTAGCCGAGGGCTCCCGCCACAGGCTGGACGTCCGAGCCTGGTGAGCGCGGCCACGCGGTGCGGGGGAGCCCGCGGCACCGTGGCGGTGGCGGGGAGTGGAGCCCGAGAAGGGAATCGAACCCTTGACCTGCTCATTACGAGTGAGCTGCTCTGCCGACTGAGCTACCCGGGCGGGGACGAGCACTGTACCGCGGGCGCCCATGCGGTCGAGAACCCGATCCTGCGCCCGCCACGACCCCCTTGCCGATGTTGTCCACATTCTTGACGAATCCAGTGGGAAATGCTGGACTTCCCGGCCGTGAACGATCTGGTGATGGTGGCCGTCGGCGGCTTCGCCGCCTCGATGGTGGACGGCGCGCTGGGCATGGGCTTCGGACCCACCTCCTCGAGCATCCTGCTGTCCACCGGCCTCCAGCCCGCCGCGGTGTCGACCACCGTCAACCTGGCCAAGGTCGCCACCGGCTTCGCCGCAGGGGTGTCGCACTGGCGGTTCCGCAACATCGATCACAAGCTCGTGCTCCAGCTCGCCATCCCCGGTGCCATCGGCGCGGTGATCGGGGTCACGATCCTGTCCAACGTCGACGGCGCCACGCTCCGCCCCTACCTGGCGCTGATGCTGACCGTCGTCGGGCTGCGCATCCTCTGGCGCTTCAGTCGGCCGCTACCCCCGGCCACGCCGACGCCTGACGACGAGGACTTCACCCACGACCCCGACAAGATGCCCGAGTTCGACCGGCGCGGCGTCGAGGTGGCCGCAACCGCGGGCGGCATCTCCAACGGGATGATCGGGGCCTGGGGGCCGATCGTGACCCCGTTCCTGCTCCACAAGGGCCTCCAGCCCCGCTTCGCGATCGGCTCGGTCAACACCGCCGAGGTCGTCGTCGCCATGGCATCGGTCGGCTCGCTGCTCGCCGCCGTCGGCAAGGGCGGGCTCGACGTGGGCGTGATCCTCGCCATGCTCCTCGGCGGCGTGCTCGCCGCCCCGCTCGCCGCCATGGTGATCCGCTACGTCCCGCCCCGGGCGATGGGCGTGGCCGTCGCCGGCCTGCTCCTGTTGACCAACGCCCGCGAGCTCATCCCGTGGCTCGGGATCCAGGAGTTCCGCTGGGCCGCCTACGCGAGCATCGTCGCCCTCGTGGCCCTGGCGGGCATGATGCCCCGCCTCCTCGCCCGGCGCGACGCCGACCTGCTGGCCGCCGACCCGTCCTGATCCGACCGCACGGTCCCGCCGGGGCGGGTCAGCCGAGCGAGGGGAGCTGGAGGGCGAGGGCGAGGAGCAGGAGCTCCTCGTTGGCGTTGCGGCCCACGTTCTCCGCGGCGGCGTGCACGGCGTCGATCGCAGCGATGGCCGCGCTCGGGTCAGCGGTCACCACCAGCTCCTCCTGGTAGGTGCGAGCGAGGGTGGCCAGGCCCATGCGCAGCTCGTCGGCGCGGAAGCGGCGGGCCTCGCGCTTGTGGCGGGCGTCGAGCTCCTTGGCGCCCGAGCCGCGCTGGCCGTAGCGCTCGATGCGCTCGTCGAGCTCGGCGACCTCGGCGGCGTGCCGGGCGACGAGGGGCGCCTGGGCGTCGTCGATCATCGAGCGCACGTCGTCGACAGCGGCCGCCGCGGCGGACCCCGACCCGTTCAGGCGGCGGGGCAGGTCGCGCCAGGCGGCGAGGCGCAGGGCGAGGCGATCGTCGGTGGCCAGCAGGCGGGCGCGGTCCAGGTCGCCGCCGGCGAACCCGGCCGCCTCGGCGGCCCGCTCCGGCGCCACGCCCTCGGCCACGAGCCGGGCGGCGAGCACGTCGGTGCCAATCGACCCGAAGGACACCTGCACGCACCGGCTCGCGATGGTCACCAGCTCGGGCGAGAGCTCGTCGGCGAGGATCACGAAGAACGTGCCGGGCTCGGGCTCCTCGATGGTCTTGAGCAGGCGGGCGGCGGCGGAGAGCGCCACGAGGTGGAACTCGTCGAGGAGCAGCACCTTGGCCGCCCCCTCGGTGGCCGAGCGGCTGGCCCGCCGCACGATGTCGTCGGCCTGCTCGGCGGAGATGGCGGCACCGACCCGCTCGACCACGACGAGGTCGGGGTGCTGCTCGCGGCGAGCGAGCTCGCGGGCCCGGGCCGCAGCGGTCGGGTCGCCGGCGGCCTCGTGCTCGCTGGCGAGCAGCTCCCCGGCGAAGGCGCGGGCGGCGGCGCGCTTGCCCGAGCCGTGGGGGCCGAGGAAGAGCCAGGCGTGGACGGGGTCGGCCGCCGCGGCCTGCCGGAGCAGGGCGACGGCATCGTCCTGGCCGACCACATCGCCCCAGGCATCGTCCACGATCGGCCCGGCGGTCACGGCGCCACCACGAGGTCCGGCAGGCGGGCGGCGACAGCCGCGTCGACCCGGGCCGCGACCTCCTCGATCAAGCCCGACCCGTCGACCACCACCCAACCCTCGGGGTCGGCGTCGGCCAGCGAGCGGTAGCCCTCGGCGACGCGCCGGTGGAAGGCGTCGCCCGCGGCCTCGAGGCGGTCGGGCCGGCCAAGTGCGGCCATGCGCTCAGCGGCGACCGCGGCGGGCACCTCGAGCAGCACCACCAGGTCCGGCACCAGCCCGCCCGTGGCGAAGGCCGAGAGGCCGGCCACCGCCTCCACCCCGAGCTCACGGCCGAAGCCCTGGTAGGCGAGCGACGAGCCCACGAAGCGGTCCGAGACCACGTGGCGGCCGCCGTCGAGCGCGGGGCGGACGACGGTGGCGACGTGGTGGGCGCGGTCGGCGGCCATCAGCAGCGCCTCGGCGCGCGGGTCGAGGTCACCGGTGTCGGGGTCGAGGAGGATCGCCCGCAGCCGGGCACCGACCTCGGTGGCCCCGGGCTCGAAGGTGAGGTGCGCACCGATGCGCTCGGCGAGGCGGCGCGCCTGGGTGGACTTGCCGCACGCCTCTCCCCCCTCGAACACCACGAACCGAGCCATCGCCCGACGTTACCCAGCGAGGGCGGCGCGCCCGGCCGGTCAGAACGGGGCGTCGTCGTCGGCAGGGGGCAGCGCGCCGCCCGACGCGTCGGCCGGCGGCATCTCGACCTCGGGCTTGGGGGCGGCGGCCCGCTTCTTGGCCGGGGCCTTCTTGGCAGTCGCCTTCTTCTTCGCCGGCGCCTTCTTGGCCGCGGCCTTCTGCTTGGCGGGGGCCTTCTTCTTGGCGGCCTTCTTCTTCGAGGGCCCGGCGTCGCGGCGGATCTGGAGCAGCTCGGAGGCGCGCTCGTCGGTGAGCGTCTCCACCTCATCGCCCTTGCGGAGCGACGCGTTGGTCTCGCCGTCGGTGACGTAGGGGCCGAAGCGCCCGTCCTTGATCACCATCTGCTTCTCGGAGACGGGATCGACGCCGAGCTCGCGCAGCGGCCCGGCGGCCGACTGGCCCCGGCGGCGCTTGGGCTCGGCCATGATCTGGAGCGCCCGCTCGAGCGTCACCGAGAAGATCTGCTCCTCGTTCTCGAGCGAGCGGCTGTCGGTCTTGGCCGCGCCGGTCTCGGGATCGGTCCAGGCCTTGGTGAGGTACGGGCCGTAGCGGCCGTTGAGGGCGTGGATCTCGCCGCCGTCGGCCGGGTCGACGCCGACGAGGCGGGGCATCGAGAGCAGCTGCAGGGCGTCCTCGAGGGTGACCCGCTCGACGGTCATGGTCTTGAACAGCGACGCGGTCTTGGGCTTGTCCTCGGGCTTGATCTTGCCCTTGACGCCCTCGGGCATGTCGCCGAGCTGGATGTAGGGGCCGAAGCGCCCGGCCTTGACGTAGATCGGCAGGCCGGTCTCGGGGTCGTCGCCGAGCACGCGGTCGCCGCTCGGGGCCTCGAGGAGCTCGATCGCCTTGTCGAGGGTGAGCTCGTCGGGGGTGAGGTCGTCGGGGATCGACGCGGTGTCCTCGCCCCGCTTGAGGTAGGGGCCGAACTTGCCGGGCTTCACGAGGATCTGCTCGCCGTCCTCGGTCACGAACCGCATGACGACGTTGATCTCGGCGGGGTCGATGGCCTCGCTCTTGCCCCGTTCGACCAGGGCCTTGAGGCCCGGCGACCCGGGGTTGACGTCGGCCAGCTCCTGGGTCTGCTCCCCCGCGGCGTCGCCGAACCAGAACTTGTTGAGCCACGGCTCGCGCTGGACCCGCCCGGCGGCGATCTCGTCGAGCTCGTCCTCCATGCGGGCGGTGAACGCGTAGTCGACGACGTCGGTGAAGTTCTCCTCGAGGAGCTTGATCACCGCGAACGCGGTCCACGTCGGCACGAGCGCGGTGCCCTTCTTCCACACGTACCCGGCGTTCTGGATGCGCTCCATGATCGCGGCGTACGTGGAGGGGCGACCGATGCCGAGCTCCTCGAGGCGCTTCACGAGCGACGCCTCGGTGTAGCGGGCCGGCGGCGAGGTGCTGTGGCCCTTGGCCTCGAGCTCGGGGTCCGGGAGGGCCTGGCCGACGGTGAGCACCGGCAGCAGCGTCTCCCGGTCGTCGAGCGCAGCATCGGGGTCGTCGGTGCCCTCGACGTAGGCCCGGAGGTAGCCGGGGAAGGTGATGGAGCGGCCGGAGGCGGCGAACTCGGCGTCGCGCCCGTCCGACGCGGTGGCCGCGATGCGGACCTGCACCGACTGGCCGCGAGCATCGACCATCTGCGACGCCACGGTGCGCATCCAGATCAGCTCGTAGAGGCGGAGCTGATCGGCCCGCAGCTCCCCCGCGAGGGACTCGGGCGTGCGGAAGGTGTCGCCCGCCGGGCGGATGGCCTCGTGGGCCTCCTGGGCGTTCTTGACCTTGCGGTCGTAGGTGCGGGGCGCGGGCGGCAGGTACTCGTCGCCGTAGAGCGAGCGCACCTGGTTGCGGGCCGCGGTGAGGGCGGTCTCCGACAGCGTGGTGCTGTCGGTCCGCATGTAGGTGATGTAGCCGTTCTGGTACAGGTCCTGGGCCACGCGCATGACCTGGGCGGCGCTCATGCGCAGCTTGCGGCCGCCCTCCTGCTGGAGCGTGGAGGTCATGAACGGCGGCTTGGGCCGCGAGGTGAACGGCTTCTCCTCGACCGAGCGCACCGAGAAGGCGGCGCCGGCGAGGCCGTCGCGCAGGGCGAGGGCACCGGCCTCGTCGAGCACGACCACGTCCTTGGTCAGCTGGCCCCGGTCGTCGAAGTCCTTGCCGCTCGCCACGCGCGTGCCGTCGACCCCGACGAGGGTGGCGGTGAACGCGGGGTCGGCCGGGAACGCGGCGTCGAGGTCCCAGTAGTCGGCGGAGCGGAACGCGATGCGCTCCCGCTCGCGCTCGACGATGAGGCGCACGGCGGGCGACTGCACCCGCCCGGCCGACAGGCCCGCGTTGACCTTGCGCCACAGCACCTCGGACACCGGGTAGCCGAACAGGCGGTCGACGATGCGCCGGGTCTCCTGGGCGTCGACCAGGCCCTCGTCGATCTCGCGCCAGTTCTCGACCGCGTGCTCGATGGCGGACCGGGTGATCTCGTGGAACACCATCCGCTTGACCGGCACCTTGGGCTTGAGCACCTCGAGCAGGTGCCAGCTGATGGCCTCGCCCTCGCGATCCTCATCGGTCGCGAGGTACAACTCGTCGGCCTCCTTCAGCAGCGCCTTCAACCGACGGATCACGTCCTTCTTGGACGCGTGCACCTCGTAGGTGGGCGTGAAGTGGTGGTCGACGTCGATCGAGAGGCCCTTGGAGGGGAGGTCCCGGATGTGCCCGACGGAGGACTCCACGTTGAAGTCGTCGCCGAGGAAGCCCGCGATGGTGCGGGCCTTGGCCGGGCTCTCGACGATCACCAGTGGCTTGGGCACGCGCAGTAGGTAACGGCGTCACACGGGTCCCTGTCAAACAATCCCTGCCGTCCGGCCCGCGCGGACCCGGGACCTTCGACCCCCGGCGAGGACCCGATCAGGACCGGACGAGCCGCTCGATCGCCCGGGTCGCCTCGGCCACCTTCTCCTTGGCGGCGGCCTCGTCGCCCTCGGCGGCGGCGTGCAGGACGCAGTGGCCGATGTGCTCCTCCAGCAGGCCGATGCCCACGCTCTGGAGCGCCCGGGTGACCGCGGACAGCTGGGTGAGCACGTCGATGCAGTAGGCGTCCTCGTCGATCATGCGCTGGACGCCGCGCACCTGGCCCTCGATGCGGCGGAGCCGCTTGAGGTAGTCGTCCTTCTCCATCGTGTAGCCGCGCACGTCAGCTCCTCGCTCGGTCGGTGGTGGGGGCGGCCGGCTCGGCCGGGATCGCCGATCGGAAGCGGCGGAGCCGCAGGCTGTTGGACACGACGAACACGCTCGAGAAGGCCATGGCCGCGCCGGCGATCATCGGGTTGAGGAGGCCGGCGGCCGCGAGCGGGATGGCGGCCACGTTGTAGGCGAACGCCCAGAACAGGTTGCCCTTGATGACCGCGAGGGTCCGCCGGGACAGGCGGACGGCGTCGACCGCGGCCCGCAGGTCGCCACGGACGAGGGTGAGGTCGGCGGCCTCGATGGCCACGTCGGTGCCGGTGCCCATGGCGAGCCCGAGATCGGCGGCGGCGAGGGCCGCCGCGTCGTTGACGCCGTCGCCGACCATCGCCACCACCCGTCCCTCGTCCTGGAGGCGGCGCACGACGGCCACCTTGTCCTCGGGGAGCACCTCGGCGATGACCTCGTCGATGCCGACCTCGGCGCCCACCGCACGGGCCGGGGCCTCGGCATCGCCGGTGAGCAGCACCGGTGAGAGACCGAGCTCCCGCAGGGCGGCGATCGCCTCGCGGGATGTGGGCTTGACCGTGTCGGCCACGGCGAGCGCGCCGCGCACGGCACCGTCCCAGCCGACGTAGACGACGGTGCGCCCCGCGTCCGCAGCCTCCTCGCGGGCGGCTGCGAGCTCGGCGGGCAGCTCGGCGGCGCCGACGGCGTCGAGCACGAACGCCTCACGGCCTGCCGCCACCCGGCGCCCCTCGACCTCGCCGGTGACGCCCAGCCCCGCCTCGCTCGCGAAGCCGACCACGGGCGGCAGGTCGTGCCCGGCGGCACGGGCCCCGGCGACGATCGCCCGGGCGATGGGGTGCTCCGAGCCCTCCTCGATCGCGCCGGCCACGCGCCGCACCTCATCGTCATCGCCGTCCGCGGCGACGACCGCGCCGAGCGCGAGCTGGCCGGTGGTGACCGTGCCCGTCTTGTCGAGCACGATCGTGTCGACGCGGCGGGTGGACTCGAGCACCTCGGGCCCTCGGATGAGCACGCCGAGCTGGGCGCCCCGCCCGGTGCCGACGAGCAGCGCCGTCGGCGTGGCCAGGCCGAGCGCGCAGGGGCAGGCGATGATCAGCACGGCGACGGAGGCGGTGAAGGCCTCCGACGCGGGGACCCCCGTGCCGAGCCAGAACCCGAGGGTGGCCACCGAGATGGCGATCACGATCGGCACGAACACGCCCGAGACCCGGTCTGCGAGCCGCTGGACCGGCGCCTTGCCGGACTGGGCGTCGGTGACGAGGCGGGCGATCCGGGCGAGGGCGGTGTCGGCACCGACCGCGGTGGCCTCCACCACGAGGCGCCCGCCGGCGTTGACCGAGCCGCCCACCACGGCATCGCCGGGGCCAACCTCGACCGGCACCGGCTCGCCCGTGAGCAGGCTCTGGTCGACCGCCGAGGCGCCCTCGGCGACGGTGCCGTCGGTGGCGATGGTCTCGCCGGGACGCACGACGAAGCGATCGCCGACCACGACCGACTCGACGGCGACGCGGGTCTCCACGCCGCCGCGCAGGACGCCGACGTCCTTGGCGCCGAGCGCGAGCAGCGCCCGCAGCGCGGCACCCGACCGACGCTTGGCCCGCTCCTCGAACCAGCGCCCGCCGAGGATGAGGGTGACGACGACCGAGGCGGTCTCCAGGTAGATGTCGTGGGCGCCACCGCCACGGGCCGGCACGAGGTCGAAGCCCATGCGCATGCCATCGTCGCCTGCCGGGGTGAGGAGCAGGGCGTAGAGCGACCAGCCGTAGGCCGCGAGGGTGCCGACCGAGATCAGCGTGTCCATGGTGGCGGCGCCATGGCGCAGGTTCACCCACGCGGCCCGGTGGAACGGCGCCGCGCCCCAGACCACGACGGGCGAGGCGAGCACGAGGGAGATCCACTGCCAGTGGTCGAACTGGAGCGCCGGGACCATCGCCATGGCCAGGACGGGCGCCGAGAGGAGGGCGGACACGAGGAACCGCCGGCGCAGCCCGCTCGGGTCGGCGTGGGGGTCCTCGTCGGGGCCGGCGTCGACCGACGCGGGGGCGGGGGGCTCGAGCACGCGGTAGCCGGCCGCCTCGACCTGCTCGACGAGCGCGGTGCGGGGCAGGTCGGCCGGCGCCACGACGTGCGCCGACTCGGTGGCGTAGTTCACCGAGGCCTCGACGCCCTCCAGCTTGTTGAGGCGACGCTCGATGCGGTTGGCGCACGACGCGCACGTCATGCCGCCGATCGGCAGGTCGAGCACCTGCTCGCCGGCGCTCACGGGTTCCCGCCAGCGCCGTGGTCCATCTCCATGCCCCCGTGGTCCGGTGCGGGGGCGGGACCGCCGCGGTCCCACGGGCCCACGGCCCGGCCGATGCCGAAGCCGGTACCGAACACGAGGGCGAGGGCGACGCCGAACGCGGCGAGCCGGGCACCCACGCGCTCAGCCATCGAGATCGAAGCCGGCTTCGTCGACGGCGGCCCGCACGGCCTCCAGATCGAGCGGATCGGCGCTCGTGACGGCGACCGAGCCGGCGGCCAGGTCGACGTCGACGGCCTCGACGCCATCGAGCTTGGTGAGCTCGCGCGTGACCGAGTCGACGCAGTGCTGGCAGGACATCCCGGGGACGGCGTAGGTGGCGGTGGTGGTCGACATGGGAGTCCTCCTGATCATCGGGTACCCGCATGATATACCCCCCCTAGGGTATGAGCAACCCCTCGCGTGGCAAACGGGCCGACCGGTACCCTGGGTCGGTGCGCCGCCTGCTCCCCACGATCCGCCTCACCGTGCTGGCGGCGGCCGCGGGCGTGCTCACCGGCCTGGCCTGCTGGGCCTTCCTGTGGGGCCTCGACCGCGCCACCACCGCCCGCCTCGACCACCCGTGGCTCGTGTGGCTGCTCCCCGTGGTGGGGCTCCTAGTCGGCGCGGCGTACCACCACCTCGGCGGACGAGCCGGCCAGGGCAACGGCCTCCTGCTCGACGAGATCCACCAGCCCACCGACTGGGTCCCGCGGCGCATGGCGCCGATGGTGGCCATCGGCACCGTAGCGTCCCACCTCGTGGGGGCATCGGTCGGCCGCGAGGGCACCGCGCTCCAGATGTCGGGATCCCTCACCGATCTCCTGGCCCGGACCGTGCGGCTCGGGCCGCGCGACCGCCGGGTGCTGCTCGTCGCCGCGCTCGGCGGCGGGTTCGGGGCCATGTTCGGCGTGCCGTTCGCGGGCACCGTGTTCGGCCTGGAGGTCCAGCGCGCCAGCTGGCTCCACGAGGTCGGCGGCGAGCGCAGCCGGTTCGCCCGCCTGCTGCACCACGCGATCCCCACCGCCACCGCGGCGTTCGTCGGCCACGCCGTCGTCCTCGCGCTGTGGGAGCACCCGGAGGCTCGACCCCACGTGCACCCCGGCCTGGGGATCGGACTGCTCACCCGCGTGCTGCTCCTCGGCCTCGCGTTCGGCCTCGCGGCCGCCGCCTTCATCGAAGCGACCGATCTGGTGAAGCGCCTCGCCCGGTCGGTGAGCTGGCCGCCGCTGCGGCCTGCGATCGGCGGGTGCCTCGTCCTCGCCCTGGTCGCGGTCGCGGGGCGGGACTACCTCGGGCTCTCGATCCCCCTGATCGAGCACGGTCTGTCGGGAGACCACCTCGCCCTCTCGGTCCCCGCGTGGAAGCTGGCCTTCACCACCGTCTGCATCGGCACCGGCTTCATCGGCGGGGAGGTCACGCCACTGTTCGTGATCGGCACCACGCTCGGCGCCGCCCTGGCCCCCTCGCTGGGCCTCGATCCGGTGGTGGGCGCGGAGCTGGGCTTCGTGGCGGTCTTCGCCGGCGCCGCCAACACCCCGCTGGCGTGCACGGTGATGGCGGTCGAGATCTTCGGTACCGGGATCCTCGGCCCCGCGGCCCTCGCCTGCGGCGCCGCCTACCTCGTGTCGGGCCAGCGCGGCATCTACCCGACCCAGCGGCGACGCACCGCCGACGGCACGGCGACCGTCGACGAGGTGGCCCGCTGGTGGCCCCGGGCCCGCCCGCCCCGCCGGCCGACCCCCTCCACCTGACCCGCGCCCGCCGCGCCGGCCGACGGGCCCGCCACGGTGGGCCAGACTGTCGCCCAAGGTCGCGAGGGCGACCGCGATCGCAGGGGGACGCCATGCGCGCTGCAGTACTGGAAGAGGTCGGCCGACCGCTCGTCATCCACCACGACGTGGAGATCGAGGAGCCCCGGCACGGGGAGGTCGCGGTGCGGGTCACGCACTGCGGCGTGTGCCACAGCGACCTCAGCCTCGTCGACGGCGTCATGCCCGCCCTGACCCCCACGATCCTCGGCCACGAGGCCGCCGGCATCGTCGAGGCGCTCGGTCCCGGGGTCACCAGCCTCGCCGTCGGGGATCACGTGGTGCTCTCCCCCTGCGCACCGTGCGGCCACTGCCCCTGGTGCATCCGGGGCGAGTGGGCGCTGTGCACCAATGGCGACGCGCTCATCACCGCCTCCCACCCCGACGGCGGCACCCGCCTGTCCCGCAACGGTGAGGTGGTCTACCGCGGCCTGGCCGTGGCGGCGTTCGCCGAGCACGTGATCATCCAGGAGACCGGCGCCGTCAAGATCCCCGAGGACGTGCCGCTCGACGTGGCCTGCGTGGTGGGCTGCGCGGTGCAGACCGGCGTCGGGGCGGTGCTCAACACCGCCAAGGTCGGCGAGGGCGACACCGTGCTGGTGATGGGCCTCGGCGGCGTGGGGCTCTCGGTGGTGCAGGGCGCCCGCCTCGCCGGCGCCTCGCGCATCATCGTCAGCGACCCGGTGGCGGCTCGGCGCGAGCAGGCGCTCGCCTTCGGCGCCACCGACGCCATCGACCCCACCACCGACGACGTGGTCACGGCCTGCCACGACCTCACCGAGCACAACATCGGCGTCGACTTCGCGTTCGACGCCGCCGGCTCCAGCGCCCTCCTCAACGCCGGTCTCGACGCCACCCGCAAGGGCGGCACCACCGTGATGGTCGGCGTCGCCCCGCTCGACGACCCGCTGACGATCCCGCTGCCGGCCGGCCTGGCCATCACCGAGAAGACGCTCACCGGCTGCATCCTCGGCAGCTGCAACTCGCTGCGCGACATCCCGCGGTTCGTGGGCCTCGGCGCCGCCGGCAAGCTCGACCTCGCCGGCCTGATCACCGCCCGGCGCCCGCTCGAGGAGATCAACGAGGCCCTCGACGACCTGCGCACCTCGACGGGCATCCGCACGGTCATCGAGCTGTAGGGCTAGCGACCCGGGAGGGCCAGGCGGCAGATCCGCGCCACCACCGAGCCGAACTGCCGGGCCAGGCCGCCCGTGCGGTAGGGCACCCCGTAGCGCTCGCAGATCGCCCGCACCTCGGGGGCGATCTCCGCGTAGCGGCGTGCCGGGAGGTCCGGGAAGAGGTGATGCTCGATCTGGTGGCTCAGGTTGCCCGAGAGTACGTGGAAGAGCGGGCCGCCCGAGATGTTGGCCGACCCGAGCACCTGGCGCAGGTACCAGGCACCGCGGCTGTCGTCGTCGAGCACCTCGGGCGGGAAGGTGACGGTGCCGTCGGGGAAGTGCCCGCAGAAGATGATCGTGAACGCCCAGAGGTTCCGGGTGAGGTTTGCCAGCGCGTTGCCCGCGAAGGTCAGCGGGGCCGACGGCCCGGTGAGCAGCGGGAACACGACGTAGTCCTTCAGCGTCTGGCGACCGAGCTTGGCCCGCATCTCGGCCCGCAGCCCGGCGGTCTCGGCCCACGTGCGCTCGCCGGACACGATGCGCTCGACCTCGAGGTCGTGGAGCATGACGCCGTACTGGAAGAAGACCGCCAGCACCAGGGCGTAGAGGGGGTTGCCCAGGTCCTTGGGCCGCCACGGTTCGTCCGGGTCCATCCGCAGGACGCCGTAGCCGAGGTCGCGGTCGACGCCGCGCACGTTGGTGAACGCGTGGTGGATCACGTTGTGGGTGTGGCGCCACTGGCTGGCCGGGCAGTCCGTGTCCCACTCGAACCTGGCCCCCGCGAGGCGATCGTCCTGCACCCAGTCGTACTGGCCGTGCATGACGTTGTGGCCGATCTCCATGTTGTCGAGGATCTTGGCGAGCGACAGCGCCGCCACCCCGCCGACCCACGCGGGCGGCCAGAAGCCGACGAAGAAGGCGGCGCGGCCGGCGACCTCGAGGGCGCGCTGCACCCGGATCAGGCGGTCGAGGTAGGCGACGTCCTCGGCGCCGAGGGACGACTCGACGCGGGCCCGGATCGCGTCCAGCTCCTCGGCGAAGGCGGCGAGCTGGTCGGCGTCGAGCCCGAGGGCGCGGACGGGGTCGTCGACGACCTTGGGGGCCGTGGACGCGGGGTCGGTGGGGATGGACGGGTCGATGGCGATGGTGGGGTCGATGGCGCTGGTGGCGGTCATGGGGGGCTCCTTGGATCGTGGTCAGAGGTCGAGGGTGACGGGGCCTTCGGGGATGCCCGTGCAGAGGCGGACGGGT
>CAZUYW010000013.1:5176-6265 GCA_964624775.1 uncultured Iamiaceae bacterium | reverse complement strand
TCAGAGGTCGAGGGTGACGGGGCCTTCGGGGATGCCCGTGCAGAGGCGGACGGGTCCGGCGTCGGGCGCACCGACGCGTCCCGTGACGGCGTCGCGCACCAGGCCGGCGGCCTTGGGCGTGGTGCAGGTGCCGCAGATGCCGCGTCGGCAGCCCGTGCGGGGCGTCAGGCCCGCCGCTTCGGCCGTGGCGAGGAGGGTGCCGGCCGCCGGCACGGCGAGGCCCGATCGGGCGAAGGTGACCACGGCATCGGAACCGGGGGGCACGTCGATGGGCGCCAGGCCGAACCGCTCCTCGTGGAGGGGGAGCCCGGCGGCGGCCACCGCGGCGCGGGTGGGCACGGCGAGGCGCTCGGGCCCGCAGAGCCACACCTCGGTGCCCCCACGCCCGCCGACCAGCGAGGCGAGGTGCTCGGGGCCCATGCGCGGCGCGTCGGGCGCCTCGCTGCAGGTGAGGACGAACCGGCCGTGGTGGAGGCGATCCACCAGGGCCACCACCTCGTCGAGGTGGGGCACGGCCTCGGGGCACTGGGCGGCGTGGGCCACCGTCACCGGACCGGGCCAGCGCTCCACGGCGAGCGTCCGCAGCATGGCGAGGACCGGCGAGAGGCCGCTCCCCCCGCTCACGAGGAGCAGGTGCCCGGGCCGCTCGCCTCGGCCCGGCAGGGTGAACGATCCGGCGGCCTGGCTCAGCCGGAACACCGCGCCGGGTCGGATCTCGTGGAGGTGGCTGGAGACCCGCCCACCGTGCCGGGCCGAGACGAGGAGCTCGATCGTGCCGTCGGCGCGGCCCGGCTCGCTCGCGATGCTGAAGGTGCGGCGGTGCTCGACGCTGCCGATCTGCACGCCGACCTCGACGTGCTGGCCAGCCCGGTGGCCCGCCCACGCGTGGTTGGGCGCCAGCCGCAGCGCGACGTAGCCGGGGGCCGGATGATCGGCGGCGACCACCTCGGCCCGCACCTCGTGGACGGTCCAGCACGGGTCGACCAGCTCGAGGTAGCGATCGACGCCGTGGGGCGTGCAGAGCAGGTCGACCGGACGGGTCGCGAGCAGCCGGTGCGCGGCACGGGGCAGCGGGGGCAGGCGCCGCTG
>CAZUYW010000013.1:0-5076 GCA_964624775.1 uncultured Iamiaceae bacterium | reverse complement strand
CGCGACCGCGGCGGCGAGCCCGGGCGCACCCGCACGGTGGACAAGAGCCGCACCCGCCGCGCCCTGCTCGACGGCGCCCTGGTCCTCCTCGCCGATCGCAGCATCGACCGGCTCGGGCTGCGCGAGGTGACCCGGGAGGCCGGCGTCGCCCCGGCGGCGTTCTACCGCCACTTCGACCGCATCGACGACCTCGGCCTCGTGCTGGTGGACGAGGCGTTCGCGAGCCTGCGCGAGCTCATGCGCACCGCCCGACGGGCACCGGGCGCCGGCGACGTGATCGACGACTCCGTCGCCGTGCTGTTCGACCACATCCACGAGCACCCCGCGCACTACCGGTTCATCGCCCGCGAGCGGTTCAGCGCCGTGCTCGCCGTCCGCCTCGCCATCCGCCGGGAGCTGCGCCTGTTCGCCACCGAGCTGGCCACCGACCTCGCCCGCCTGCCCGGCGTCTCGGCCTGGCCCACCGAGGACCTGATCATGCTGGCCGAGCTCATCGTCGACCTCATGGTCAACACCGCCGAGCGGCTCCTCGAGGTGCTCGACGAGGAGCCGGGCCGCGAGGCCGCCGTCCAGGCCGAAACCGAGCGGCGGCTCCGCTACCTCGCGCTCGGGGCCACTGCCTGGCGCCCCGACCTCAGGGACCGGCCCACACCCGAGCGCTGACGCACCCGCCTCAGGCGCTGGGGCGCAGGAGGAACACCCGGAGGTTGCGACCGCTGCGATCCACGTAGCGGTCATAGGTGGGCCACACGGTGGTGAGCCGGGGCCAGATGGCCTCCTTGGCGGCGTCGTCGAGCAGTTCCGCGCGCACCGGGGTCACCCGCCCGCCGAAGGACACCTCGGCATCGGGGTTGGCGATCAGGTTCCCCGTCCACGCCGGGTGCTCCGGACGCCCGAAGTTCGAGCCCACCACGTACCAGCCGTTCGGCCCGTCGGGCATGCACGCGAGCGGCGTCTCGCGCCGGATCCCGCTCTTGGCGCCGGTAGCGGTCAGCACCAGGCTCGGCACGAGGGCGCGGCTCACGATGATCCGGCCCCCGCTCACCCGGTGCAGGAAGCGGTCGAGCGGCGGCACGATCGAGGGCCCCACCTTGGCGAAGGCCGGGCTCCCCGCCATCTTCTGCATGGTGCGCCCCACGACGCCGTCGACCGCGAACCAGGCCATCTCGCTCCTCACCGGACCGGCGCCGCCCGATGCGGTCACCTCCGGCGGGTGAGCGTACCGACGAGCGCGGCGCACCCGCATGGGAGGATGGGGCCATGGCACGCGTCGACTGGGCCAGCGCCCACGTGGTGATCACCGGCGGCTCGAGCGGCATCGGCGAGGCGCTCGCCCTCCGCCTGGCCCCCACCGGGGCCCGGCTCACGCTCCTCGCCCGAGGCCGCGAGCGGCTCGACGCCGTGGCCCGCGCCGCGATCGACGCCGGCGCCGGCGCCTCGCTCGGCCTGCCCTGCGACGTGGCCGACCAGGCCCAGGTGCAGGCGACGATCGAGGCGGCCGTCGGCGCCCACGGCCCTGTCGACGTGCTCGTCACCTCGGCCGGGATCACCCGACCCGGTCGGTTCCTGGAGCTCGACGACGAGATCTTCCGGTCGATGATCGAGGTCGACTACTTCGGCACGCTGTGGCCGATCCGGGCTGTGGCACCGTCGATGGTCGAGCGCCGTCGCGGCGCCATCGTCGGGGTCTCGTCGGCGGCCGGTCTCGTCGGCGTGTACGGCTACGCCGCCTACGGCGCCGCCAAGTTCGCCGTGCGCGGCCTGCTGGAGTCGGTGCGCACCGAGCTCGCGCCCCACGGCGTCCACGTCGGCTGCTGCTACCCGCCCGACGTCGACACGCCGATGCTGGCCGAGGAGGAGCAGTGGAAGCCGGCCGAGACCAAGGCGATCGCCGGCGCCATCAAGCCGATCGGCGCCGACCAGGTCGCCGCCGCCATCGTGGCCGGCATCGACCACCGTCGCCCCGAGATCTACGCCGACGCCGCCACCCGGCTCCTGGCGCGCAGCGTGGCGACCGCGCCCGGGGTCTACCGCCGCCTCTTCGACCGGCGCGTGGAGCGCACCGCTCGCTGACGCCCGGATCAGGCGGTGGCGAAGCGGACCACCTCGGCGGCCAGCTCGGCCGGGATCTCCGCCTCCAGCGAGTGTCGGGCGCCCGGGAACACCACGAACTCGTGGTCCGGCAGCAGCTCGTGGAGGCGCGCCACGCCGGCCCGCATCCCGCCGCCGTCGTCCTGATCACCCCACATCAGGAGGGTCGGCTGGGCGATCTCGGGCGCGATGTCGAACAGGCTGTGGCCGATCTGGTCGGCGGCGATCCCCCAGTACATGGCCACGAAGCCCGGGCCGAGCACCGACCGGTAGTAGGCGAACGTGTCGTCCAGCGCCTGGCGCCGACCCGGGAAGTCCGGCGCGTACCAGTACCGGCTCTGGACCTTCACCGTCGGCCAGAAGAGGGTCCGTCCGCCGACGCGCCGCATCAGGGCGGCCAGCCGGGGCTTGGCGGTCCACGCCCCGCCCGGCGCCCAGAGGATCAGGCGCTCGAACCGCTCGGGAGCACGGTGGCCGAGGCGGAGCACCAGGTTCCCGCCGAGGCTGCCGCCGACGGGGATCGCCCGCTCGACGCCGAGGTGGTCGAGCAGGCCGAGCAGGACGTCCTCGTAGAAGGCCAGGTCGTAGCGGCGGTCCGGCTTGGCGGAACCACCGCAGCCCGGCAGGTCGGGCAGGACCACCCGCGCGTGCGGGACGAGATGCGGCACCATGTCCTCGAACCCCTCGATGCGGGCGGTGTGCCCGGGGATCACGAGCAGGACGGGTGCCGCTTCGTCCGCATCCGGGGGCACCCCGGTGTCGAGCACCCGCAGGTCCAAGCCCGCGACCGTGACCCGCCCGATGTGCCCTGCGTCGATCCCCACCTGCCGAGGGTAGGCCGCGTCAGGTGCCGGGGTGGGGCGTCCGGTCGCTGGAGCCGAGGCGCAGGCTGTCCTGGACCCGGTCGGGGACCGCGTCGGCGGCGAGCGGGCGGTGGAACAGGTAGCCCTGCGCCTGGCGGCAGCCGAGGCGGCGCAGCGCGGCGGCCTGCTCCTCGAGCTCGATGCCCTCCGCGATCATCTCGATCCCGAGCGAGTGGCCGAGCCGCACGATCGCCTCCAGGAGCACCGCGTCGGTCCGGCCGTCGGTGGTCTGGGCGAAGGCTCGGTCGATCTTGAGCACGTCGACGGGCAGGGCGCGCAGGTAGTTCAGCGAGGAGTAGCCGGTGCCGAAGTCGTCGATCGCCAGGCGGATCCCGAGCTCCCGCAGCGACTCGAGCCGATCGAGGTGCCGGGCGCCGACCTCGACGGCGACGGTCTCGGTGATCTCGAGCACCAGGAGGCTCGCCGGCACCCCCGCCGTGGCGAGCATGCGGAAGACCTGGTCGGGGAGATCGGCCTCCTCGACCTGGTGGCCCGAGAGGTTCACGTGCAGCTCGAGGCCGGGCGGCACCTGGCCCGCCGAGCGCCACGCGGCGAACTGGTCGAGCGCCTCGGCCAGGACGAAGCGGCCGATCTCGCCGATCGTGCCCATCTCCTCGGCCAGGCTGATGAAGGCGCTGGGCGGCAGCACGCCGCGCGTGGGGTGCTCCCACCGGACCAGCGCCTCGAGGGCGACGATCCGACCCGAGACCAGGTCGACGATCGGCTGGTACTCGCAGCGGAACTGGCTCGCGTGGATGGCCTCGCGCAGGTCCTGGCCGAGCTCGAGCCGCTCGACGGCCGAGACCCGCATGACCCGCTCGAAGTGGCGGTAGCCGGACTTGCCGGCGGCCTTCGCCGCGTACAGGGCGACATCCGCGTCGGCGAGCAGCTCCTCGCCGGTGTCCTCGCCGAGCGGGTGGCTGGTCGCGATGCCGATCGATGCACGCGTGTACACCTGGCGCCCGGCGAGGGGGAACGGCTGATCGAGGACGGCGAGCATGCGGTCGGCGACCGTGGTCGGGTGATCGGCCCGCTCGAAGCTCTCGAGCAGGATGCCGAACTCGTCGCCACCGAGGCGGGCCACGGTGTCACCCGGTCGCACGCAGCCGCCGAGCCGGGCACCGACCGCGACGAGCAGCTGGTCCCCGGCCGCGTGGCCCAGGCTGTCGTTCACGGTCTTGAAGTCGTCCAGATCGATGAACAGCACCGAGGACAGGTCGCCGCTGCGCCGCCCGCGTGCGATGGCGTGCTCCACCCGATCGGTGAACAGGCGACGGTTCGCCAGGCCCGTCAGCGGATCGTGGAGCGCCTGGTGGCTGAGCTGCTCCTCTCGGGCGGTCAGCTCCTGGATCTTCTCCTCCAGTGACCAGGTGAGCTGCTGGTTCTCCCGCATCGTGGCCAGGTGGCGGGCCAGGCACAGCACCACGACGAAGACGGTGAGCCCGGTGAGGAAGGGATCCGGGCGATAGCCCACGACCACCAGCCCCACGCGCACGACCAGGGCGACGAACGCGATCGTGAACGGCAGCACGGCGCGGCGCAGCGATGCCTCGGTGCGCCGTCGCCCGGGAGCGATGCCGCCGGGCTCGGGGTAGCGCACCGCCGCCAGGCCGAGGATCAGGTAGCCCGACATCCAGCCGAAGTCGGCAGGGGACACCGTCTGCTCGGTCCCGTTCAGCGCGCTCCACACGAAGACCGAATCGGCGGCGACGAGCGCGGCCAGCCCCGCTGCGATCACCATCAGCGACACGCCGCCGGCGCGCCGCCCCGACCGCATGATGACCAGCACGAGCGAGGAGGCCACCACGAGGTTGCCGATGGGGTAGGCGAGGCTGAGCACGAACGCGAACACCGAGTCGCCGCCGGCCGCCCAGCTCGGGCCGAGGAGGAGCGGCCAGCTCACGAGCAGCAGCGACCCGGCGACGATCAGGCCGTCGACGACGGCCACCGCGCGCGAGGAGCTCGGCACGCGCGCCGCGAGCGCCCAGACGCCCAGCATGGCGAGCGGCACGGCCACCACGTAGCCGACGTCCGCGAACGACGGGTACGGCGCGGCGACGTCGGTGATCTCGTACCACGTCCACACCGCCTGGCCGAGGCCCCAGGAGAGCGCCGACGCGCC
>CAZUYW010000012.1:0-31565 GCA_964624775.1 uncultured Iamiaceae bacterium | reverse complement strand
AACGCCGCCTCCAGCCGGGGATCGGACACCGCTTCCATGCCCACCATCATCCCCAGGGGGTGTGACGGTGAAGGAACTCACCGCCCCTTTCGACCCATATGACCGAAAAGCATGTTCAGGAGAGGTCGGTGGCGTACGGGGTGCAGTCCGGCCGCGCCGTTGCCCCGCCGTGGGCGGCGAGGAAGGCGAGCTGATCGCAGATCGACGGGCCGAGCACCTCGTCGTGGTTGCGGTCCGGGTACTCCCGGTAGTCGAGCGCGTCGCCCCGCTCGCGCAGCTTGGCAACCATGTTGCGGGTGATCGCCGCCGGCACGTCCTGGTCGGTCGCACCCTGGATCACCAGCACCGGGCCGTCGACCCCGTGGCGCTCGGGGTCGCCGTAGACCGCGACGCGCTCGGAGAGGTCCCGCGCCTCGTCGGGCGTCAGCCCGAAGACCTGATCGACGCGGTCGGGGTCCAGCTTGGGATAGGTGTCCATCAGGCACCCGCCCTCGAGGATGAAGTCCTCGTGGGCCCTGCCCTCGGGGCCCAGCGCGTCGGCGAGCTGCACCGTCGGGTCCACCGTCGACAGCCCGGCCACGAGGTAGGTGCCGTAGACCACGTCGGCGGGGGCGTCGCCGCCGATGATCGCGGGCAGGGCGAGCTCGAGGCTGTTGGCCGGGGCGATGGCGATGGCCGCCGCCGGGCGGATGCGGCCCGGGACCTTCGGGGTGATCGTGGCGAACAGCGCCGCCTGGCCGCCCTCGGAGTGGCCGACCGCGAACCACCGGCGCCCCAGGGCCGGCTCGACGGCGCGGGCAGCGGTCACGGCGTCGGCCACCGCCGCCCCCTCCTCGTCGCCCACCAGGTACGGGTGGATGCCGGGCGTCGCCAGGCCCCGGTAGTCGGTGGCCACGACCGCGTAGCCGGCGTCGAGGAAGGCCCGCGCCTCCTGGGCGTATTCGTTGTAGAAGAGGTTGGGCGTAGTCGACGGCGCACACGCGTCGGCGACCCCGGTGGTGCCGTGGGCCCACGACACCACCGGCCAGCCGCCTGCCGGCGCCCGGCCCGCGGGGACGAGCAGCACCCCGCTCACCGCGGTGTCGTGGCCCCGGTGATCGACCGAGTGGTACAGGATCTGGGTGCGGCGCGCCCCGCCGAGCGCGTCCGTCGGGGACACCCTGCGGGACGCGATGAGCGCGCCCGGACGCCCGCTCGGCAGGGGGTCGGCGACCACGTAGGCGTCACCGTCGAGGCGCAGCGCCGCCGCCGATGGCGCCACGGTGGTGCGGGTCGAGCGGTCCGGGGATCGGGCCGCGCCGTCCGAACCGCCATCGGAGCTGCACGACGCGAGGACCGCCAGGGCCACGATGGCCCCGGCGGTCCTCGCGATCACGCGTCGCCCTGAGCTGATCGATCCCCCTCGCACGGCGCCAGTGTGGCCGCCGTCAGGGGCACCGGGCGAGTGCGGGGTCAGCTCACCGCCGTCTTGTAGGCCGCCGAGTCGAGGATGACGGCCGCGGCCGCCTCGGGGCTGTCGTTGCGGGCGGCGAGGAGCATCGAGCTCAGCAGGGGCCCGGTCGGGACGGCATCGAGCATGCCCAGGCCGAGCAGGGTGGCCGTGACCTCGGGCTGCATGAACCGCTTGCCCTCGCTCGACTCGGAGAAGTTGGTCATCACGGTGCCCCGGCTCATCCCACCGTCGAGCTTGGTGACCCAGAACTGGAGCCCGGCGGCGTCGGGGCTGCGCTCGAGCACATTCTGGTAGACGAGCGTCACGAACTGGGTGTTGGTGGTGTTGCCGTACTTGGTCGTGAACTCGTTGGAGGCGGCGAAGCTGGCCGAGACCTTGTCCAGGGGCATGCCGCCCTCGAGCTTGTTCACCCAGTAGGTGAGGCCGCCCTTGTCGGGCAGGCGGTTGAAGTAGGCGGCGTAGAGGCGGATCGCCTCGGGGCGGCGACCGGCGAAGCCCTTGGCCGAGGCGAGGCCGACGAGCCAGTGCTCGGGCGAGGCGCCGGCGTCGATGGCGGCCTTGGGGGCGGTCACCTGCCCGGGCGAGGCGTCGCCGACGAAGTCGAACAGCTGGCGCTGCACGAACGCCGTCTCATCCCCGAAGGGGCCGACCCCGACCCAGCGCCGGAAGAACACGTCCTGCATCCCGCTGTCCCCGGGGACGAGGCTCACGGCATCCGAGTGGAAGGCGAGGACCTGGCCGTTGCTCGACAACGAGGGCCCGTAGGAGTCGCCGGCCACGATCAGCCCGTCGGTGCGGATGGTCTCTCGGGTCGTGGTGCCGGCTCGGCGCAGGTAGAGGTGCATCGTGTCGTTGGTGATCCCGTCGGAGACGGCGAGCCGCGAGGCGAACGCGACCGTGGACCCGTCGCCGCTGATCGCCGCGTCCGAGCTCTCCCCTGCCGCCCACCCGTTGGCGGCGACGGAGCCGACCGTGGTCGCGCCGGCGACCGTGTCCCGGACGAACACGTCGGACGTGCTGTTCGGGTCGATGGCGTTCAGCTTGTCGCTCGCGGTGAAGGCGATCTTGGTGCCGCTGTCATCCATCGACGGCATGGAGCCGCCCTTGGGTGCCTGGGTGTCGTTGTCGTACAGGCTGACGCGGGTCGTCGTGGTGGTCTGGCGATCCCGCACGAACACGTCGATGGCGGCGTTGGTGTCGCCCGCGACGAGGTTGGTGTCATAGGAATCGAAGGCGATGTAGCGCCCGTTGGCGCTCATGGTCGGGTGGAGGCTCGCGGCGGTGGTCGAGGCACCGCCGGTCGACACCGAGACGAGCGAGGTGGTCCCGGCCTGGCGGTCCCGGACGAAGATGTCGGCCACCGTGTCGGCGTCGGGACCCAGGTTCGAGGCGAGCGACCCGAAGGCCACGTAGCGGCCGTCGTCGGAGATGTCGAGGCGCACGTCGAAGTCGACGGGGCTGTTGCCGTTGCCGACCACCTCGGTGGAGCTCACGCTCACGAGCTCGGTGGTCTTGGTCTTGCGGTCCCGGACGAACACCTGGCTCTTGGCCCCGGTCGCCCCGGTGACCAGGTTCGAGGCCTTGGACGCGAAGACCACGTAGCGACCGTCCGGGGTGATCGCCCCGGCCAGCGCACCCGAGGTGGCGGGCTTGCCGTCCTTGGTCACGTCGATCCGCTCGAGCTGGTCGGTGAGCAGGTCCTTCACGTAGACGTCGCCGACCGTGTCCTTGTCCTCCGGCACGAGCTGGGAGCCGGACGAGAACGCGATGTAACGGCCGTTGCCGCTCACGTGGGCGTAGCTCGAGTGGCCCCGCTGCGCGGGTTCGACGCCCCCGGGCAGGACCGAGGCCCGCCCGGTGATGCGGACCGCCACGTTGAGGGCCGATGCGGGCGTGGCGGGAACGGCCAGGGCGAGGCACGAGCCGGCGATGGCGGTGGACAGCAGGGTGCGGGTGCGGCGCTTCATGGTGGGCACGGTACGGATGGCCCGTTCCGGCAACCTGAGCAACCGTTGCTCAATCCTGTGGGTGCCGTTACCTAGGTAGGCCCGGGATCCCTCGCCACCCCGCGTCAGACCAGGTCAGAGGCGCCGACAGCGCGCGAGACCAGCAGCGGCTCCCTACCAATCGGCCTTCGGGTTCGGGGGGAAGAGGTGGTCGCGCTCGGCGGCGAGGCGGTCGCAGTCCCAGTCGTCGCTGACCTTCACCCAGATCACCGGGTTGCGGGTCGGGTCGTCGATCTGCTGCCAGTTGCTGCGCACGGCGGCGAGGGCCGGGTTGGTGGCGCCGATGATGAGCTGCTCGGAGTGGTCGTCGATCGTGCCCTCGAACCGATCGTCGGCCACCTGGGTCACGTCGTAGGCGAAGATCTCGCGGCGAGCGATGTAGAGGTCGCCTTCGAGTCCCTCCCCCACGCGGACCCGGGCGGTCACGCCCGGGTGACCGTCGCCGTCGGCGTCCACCAGGTCGGCGGCCTTCGGATCGGTGGGGAGCGCGTCGCGGGCCGGGTCATCGAGCCGGACACCGATGGGGGTCGGGGTCGCGGGACGGACCACGTGGAGCTTCCCGTCCACCTCGTCCACCTCGACCGGGGTCGCCACGGGCACGATCGCCTGCGTCGCGGCGTCGGAGAAGGTGACCTCGCTGCCCAGGTCGTTCGCGGTATCTGCGTGGCAGAACTGCATCTGGTTCCAGAGCCGCCCGTCGCGTCGCTCGAAGTTCGCGAACCCGGTGCTGATGATGAGGGTCTTCATGGACGCGTCCTCGTAGGCGACCACGTCGAAGTGGGCCCACCGCCCCTCCAGCACCGACGCGGCACGGTCGAGCGCGGTCTCGCCGGCCGTGGTCGATGACCGAACGGTCGTGGTGGGGGACGCGTCAGTGGATGCTGCACTCGACGCGCAGCCTGCGAGCAGGACGGCGAGGACCGGTGCTGCGAACCTGGCGCGTGGTCGGGGTCTACGGATGCGAGGTGCCATGGCGATCGGCCGCCAAGGGTAGGGGCCGGAGGACGAAGCCCGACCCGGGAGGTCCGTGACCTGCCCAGATGCCGCGCTCCCGGGAATTGAGTAATCGCTACTCAGGCCATCGATGCCGTCTCGGGTGACGATGCCCGCCATGCACCCGAGCCAGGCCACCCGCTCCACCGCCGCCGACGCGCCCTCCACCCCACCCCGCCGCCACCGCCGCGCCGCCGCAGCCGTGCTCGTCGCCGGCTGCACCGCGCTCGGCCTGGCGATGCCCGTGGGTCGCGCCGGGGCCGCCGCACCCGAGGTGGTCACCGGCCGGCTCAGCGGCAAGGCCGATCGATCCGACTCGACGGGTTCGGTGGGCAAGGTGGTCACCTCGGGGTACGGGCGCTTCGCCGCGTTCACCGCCGACGGGAAGGACGTCGTCCCCGGCCTGACCTCGTCGACCGACCGGGTCTACCTGCGCGACACCCTCACCGAGGACCTGGAGCTGATCAGCGTGAAGGCCGACGGCACGCCGGCCGGCACCGCCCGCGTCGGCGCGGTCACCCCGGACGGCCGCTACGTCGCCTTCGTCACCTTCGACCAGCTCGTCGCCGCCGACACGAACGACCTCGCCGACGTGTACGTGCGGGACCGCGCCACGAAGACCAACGACCTGGTCAGCGTGTCGACCACCGAGGCCCTCGAGGACAAGGCCAGCGGCGACTACGCGGGCGGCGCCGTGATGGACATCAGCGACGACGGGCGGTACGTCGTGTTCGAGAGCGACGCGACCAACCTCATCGGCGCCGGGAACGACACCAACGGGTTCACCGACATCTACCGCCGCGACCGCACCGCGGGCGTCACCGCCCGGGTCAGCCAGGCCGGCGCGCTCGCGGGCAACGGCCCGTCGAACGTCCCGTCGATGAGCGCCGACGGCACGGTCGTCGTGTTCTCCACCATGGCGAACAACCTGGTGGCGAACGACACCAACTCGGCCTACGACATCGTCCTGAAGCGGATGGACGGCTCGCCGTCGAACACCCGGGTCAGCACGGGTGCGGTGGCGAACCCGAACGGGTACGCGAACCAGCCGGCCATCAGCGCCAACGGCAACCTCGTCGTCTTCACCTCCAACGCCTCGAACCTCGTGGCCAACGACACCAACGCGGCGCCCGACGTGTTCCTCCGCAACGTCAGCGCCGCCACCACCACCCGGGTCAGCGTGTGGACGGGAGGCGGGCAGCTCGCCCAGGGTGCCGACGAGGCCGACATCAGCCCGGATGGCTCCCGGATCACCTTCGAGACCGCGAACCGGCCGAGCGGCGCGGAGGACGGCGACGAGTTGAAGGACGTGTACCTGCGGGAGGGCAGCACGACGAGCCGGGTCTCCATCGGCGCCGGAGCGTCCGACACCGCCGCCGCGGTCACCGGCTCCGCGGTGTCCGACGACACGGTGGTGTTCCGGAGCGTGGCCCAGCTGGCGGCGATCGACACCAACGCGACGCGGGACGCCTTCGTGCGCTCGATGCCCTTCATCGGACCGCATCCCGACCTCCCCGACTTCGAGGCCACGATCGAGAAGCGGATCGCCAACATCGTGGACATGCCGACGTTGAACGCCGCGGTCGCCGCGGTCCGTTCGGGCGCCTCGCCCGAGCACCAGGTCGTGCAACTCGTCGACCAGCCGGGCTTCAGCGCCAAGAAGGCCCCCGTCACCCGGCTCTACTGGGCGTACTTCAAGCGGCGGCCCGACCTCGGCGGCCTGAACTACTGGATCGGCCAGTACGCGTCGGGCAAGAAGTCGCTGCAGGCCATCTCGCTGTCCTTCGCCACCTCGAACGAGTTCGCCACCAAGTACGGCAACACCACGTCCACCCAGTTCGTGACGCTCGTGTACCAGAACGTGCTCGAGCGCGAGCCCGAGCCGGGGGGCCTCGCCTACTGGGCCGCCAAGATCGACCAGGGCACCTCGCGGGGCCAGGTGATGACGTCGTTCTCGGAGACCTCCGAGGGCAAGCGGGTCATGGCGCCCTACGTCGACACCGTGCTGATCGGCCTCGGCATGATCGGCGCCATCCCGTCCAAGCCCCTGTTCGACGGCGCGGTCGCCGCGATCAAGGACGGGTACCCCCGCGAGACGATCGTCGACTACGTGCTGGGCGCCCCGGAGTACGCCGCGTCGCTCTAGAGGTCGCCGAAGCGCTTCAGCGCGCCGGCGAGCTCGGCGCGGCTCGAGATGCCGAGCTTCGTGTAGGCGTTCTGCAGGTGGTTCGACACGGTGCGGGCCGAGAGGTACAGCC
The DNA here is from genome assembly GCA_964624775.1 of uncultured Iamiaceae bacterium. Classification (GTDB taxonomy): domain Bacteria; phylum Actinomycetota; class Acidimicrobiia; order Acidimicrobiales; family Iamiaceae; genus Aquihabitans. Next base: position 24,855 of record CAZUYW010000012.1, on the reverse strand, counting down.
GCTCGGCGGTCTCCTTGGTCGAGAGGCCGTCGGCCACCAGGAGCACGATCTCCTGCTCACGCGCGGTGAGCGGCACCACAGCGTCGACGGTCGTGAGCGCCGCCGTCGCACCCCGGCACCGCGCCGCCAGCTCGTTGGCCCGCAGCTCGGACGCCGTGGCCTTGCGGGGCTGGCCGTCACGGCGCCAGGCCGTGGCCGCCGCGGCGAACGCCTCGGCCGCGAACATCAGACCGTCGAGCGCCTCGAAGCCGGCCCCGATCTCGTCCAGGCCGGCGGCATCGTCGGGCGCTGCGGCCCAGCGGGCGGCGAGGTCGATCGTGGCGCTCTCCACCACCTCGGCTGCCGCGGCGAGCGGTGCGGCCTGGTCCCGGTCCCCGAGGCGCAGGGCGTCGAAGCGGGCGTCGGCGGCGTTCATGATGATGCCCTCGGCCTCGGCGGCCTCGGCACCCGCGATGAGCAGCCGGCGAGCGCCGGCGCGGTCTCCCGCGGCCGCGAGCGCCCACGCGTCGCCCCGCACGCCCTCGGTCGCGAACAACTCGATGGTGGCGAGGCCGGTCTCGTTGCGCTCGGCCACCGCCGCGGCAGCTGCGGCGGCGTCGCCGAGCTGGGCCTCCGCGATGGCGAGCGCGCTCAGGCCCAGGGTGATCGGCCGCCGCCAGCCCGTGGTCCGGCAGATGGCGACCTGCTCGTGCAGCCACCGACGGGCGGTCAGGAACTGCCCGCGGTAGATGGCGACGCGACCGAGCTGGAGGGAGAACCAGAGCTGGCCCACCAGGCTCCGCGCCGCGACCGACAGCCCGTACCCGAGCTCCCCGAGCTCGTTGGCCTCCACGAGGCGGCCGGCGCTCGTGAGCGCGTGGACCTTGATGATCATGTGGAAGCCCGGGCTGTAGGTGCCGCCCTGGTCGTCGAGCGACAGGTGCACGGGGAACCACTCGTCGGCGAGCTCGATGCTTCGCCCGGTCGGCCCGCACGTGGCGGCGACGGTCTCGAGCACCATGGCGGCCAGCACCGATGCCTTCGGCTCGCCGACCGCCAGGATCGGCTCGGCGATGGCGGCGGCTTCGGCGAGCCGGCCGCTCCACTGGAGCATCGCCGCCCGCGACAGGTCCATCATCTCCCGGAGCTGCGGGTCGCGCACCGTGGCCGCGATGCGCGCCAGGTGGTCCACCGAGCCGGCCGCGTCGTCGTGGGCGAAGAACATGCTGCCGGACCAGTCCCGGTGGAGGCTGACGAACGCCTCCTCGCTCAAGGCATCCGCGTCCTCGAGGGCCAGCTGGATGAGGGCGTCGCCCTCGTCGAACTCGCCCATGGCGTGGTGGGCCTCGACGAGCAGGGCCGCGGCGTCGGCGTGCCCGGCATCGAGGGCGACGCGGCTGAGCGAGGCCGTGGTGATCCAGTCCTGGTGGTGCCGGGCCAGGCGGGCCGAGCGCATCACCATCTCGATGTCGGGCGCGATGCCCGCGTCGATCTGGAACCGGACCACGCGCAGCGCGTCGTCCCGACGCCGCCCGCCCGCAGCGGCCATCGCCTCGGCAAGGCGGCGGGACAGGCGCCGGTGGCGCACGCGGCCGAGCGACGACCGGAGGATCTCGCCATACATCGGGTGGGCGAGGCGGACGGTGTGCCGACGCTGCTCGAGCTCGATGCGGATCAGGCCGCGGTCCTCGAGCGCCTCGAGCACGTCGACGTCGACCATCGATTCGAGGAGCCCCAGGCTCATGGGCTCGCCGACGGCGAGCAGCTCGAGCGTCTCGTGGGCGTCGTCGTCGAGCGCGGTCATGCGCCCGAGGACCTGATCGCCGAGGACCTGCCCGGTGGGCAGCGGGCCGGTGAGGCGCCACACGCCACCCGCGTCGTTGAGCACGCCGGTGTCGAGGGCGGCGAGCACGAGCTCCTGGAGGTACAGCGGGTTCCCGCCGCTGACGTCCATCAGCTGGGCCTCGGCCGCGCCATCGAGCGGCCCGCCGAGCACGCGGTGCAGCAGGGCGTCGATCGCGGTCGCGTCGAGCGCGCCGAGGGTCAGGATCTGGGCGTCGTGCGCGGCGCGCAGCGCGTGGATCGCGTCGGGCGCGCTCATCCCGGACCGGATGGTCAAGATGAGGCGCACGGCGCCGGCCTCGGCCAGGCTGACGAGCAGCGCCGCCGAGCTCGGGTCGAGGTGGTGGGCGTCGTCGACGTGGAGCACCAGGGGCTGGCCGTCGGCCGCGTCGGCGATGGCGGCCCGGGTCGCCTCGAACAGGGTCGGCGGCGAGGCCGAGGCGCCCGGCGGGACGAGGTGGGCGAGGGCGCCGAGCGGCGTCGCGCGCGCGGTCTCGGTGGCGGTCGCCCCGGCCACGGCCCACCCGTCGCCGCGCAGCCGGTTGAGCGCCTCACGGGCCAGGCGGGTCTTGCCCGCCCCGGCCTCGCCCACGATGAAGCACGCCGGGCACGCGCCTTCGACGGCGGCGACGACCCGATCGAGGTCTTCGTGCCGCCCGGTCAGGGGCCAGGGTGTGGCGAGGACTCCGGGTGCCTCGGGCATCGGGGGGCCAGCTTAGGACCGAGGGGCGCGATTCCGTTGCCGCCGCAAGCAGTGCGGGGTGCCCGGGCGTGGCCTTCGGCCGCACCAGGCCTGTGGCATGGTTCCGACGTGACCCCGTCGCGTCGTCAGTTCCTTCTCGGTGCATCTGGCGGTCTGGCCGGGCTGCTCCTTGCAGGCTGTGCCGACGGCTCCGACGCACCGACCGGGTCCGCGCAGGGCCGCACCCCATCGGACGACCCGACCCGCTCGCGCTCGGGACGCGAGCCCGAGCGGGCCGGATGGCGGATGCCCGCCGAGGAGGCCCGCCACGAGCGGACCTGGATGTGCTGGCCCTCGAGCGAGGAGGTGTGGGGCGCAGACCTGGGCGGCGTGCAGGACGCGATCGTGCGCATCGCCCGCGCCATCGTCGCGTTCGAACCGGTCACGATGCTGGCCCGCGCCGATCAGGTCGACCTGGTGCAGGATCGACTCGGCGAGGACGTCGAGGTGGTGGAAGCCACCGTCGACGATCTCTGGGCCCGCGACACCCTGCCGAGGTTCGTCGTGCGCGAGGGCGATGACGGCACGACCGAACTGGCTGCCGCACGCGTGCGGTTCAACGGCTGGGGCGACAAGCAGGTCCACGATGGCGACGCCCGCCTCGCGGCACGGGTCGCCGAGCTGCTCGACATCGAGCTGATCGACTCCGGCATCGTCGGCGAAGGGGGCGGCATCGAGGTCGACGGGGAGGGGACCGTGCTGGCTGCCGAGTCGAGCTGGGTGAACGACAACCGGAACCCGGGTCTCGATCGCGCCGAGATCGAGGAGGCCCTCCTGGCGGTGCTCGGCGCCGAGCGCATGATCTGGGTGGACGGCCTGGCCGGCGAGGACATCACCGACGGGCACATCGACACCCTCGCCCGGTTCGCCGACGAGGCCACGATCGTGATCGACCGACCCGCCGTCGCCGATCCCGACGACCCCTGGACCGAGGTCGCCGACCGGACGCGCGACCAGGTCAGCGCGGCGCGCACGGCGACCGGCGACCCCTACGAGGTGGTCGAGGTGACCCAACCCGCCGCCCCTCGCGGCAGCGGGGAGGCGTTCCTCGCCACCTACATGAACTACTACGTCTGCAACGGCGCCGTCATCGCTCCCCAGTTCGGAGACGACGAGGCCGACACGGCCGCACGGAAGGTGCTCGAGTCCTTGTTCCCCACCCGAACCATCGTCCAGGTCGACATCGACGAGATCGCCGCCGGCGGCGGCGGCATCCACTGCGCGACGGCGCAGCAGCCGGCGATCGGCACGGCCTCGTGACCCCGCCCGACGACCGCCTCCAGGCCCTGCGGCAGCCGTTGGTCACCGCCACCGGCATCATCTTGGGCTTCGTGCTCAACTTCGCGGCGTCCTGGGTGAAGACCGACACCGCGGTCGGCGACTGGCTCGCCTACCTGATCTTCGCCCTCGTCCTCTCGGGCGTCGTCTGCCTGATCACGGTGCTGTCGCGGATCCTCCAGCTCGGCGTCGCCCCGGATCGGACCGAGGCCTACTACCAGGCGACCGTGCGACTCTTCGTCCTCGGGGTCGGTCTGGCGGTGAGCGGTGTCGTGCTCGACATGGCGGGCAACTTCCTCGACGGCTGACCCCGATCAGGCCTCGTCGTCGTACCGCGACCTGGCCGGTGGTCCACCGAGTCCCCGTGTACCCCGACCCGCTCCTCGATGAACGGGGGTGGAACACCAGGCGAGCACTGCGGCGATCCGCCGATTCCTCCCGGCGAAGCCCTTCCCGCGCCGAGGATCGCGCCATATGGTCCCGCCATGACCTCACCGCTGGTGCCTCGTCGACGGGTGTTGCAGGGCCTCGCCGCCGGAGGCGGGCTGTTGATGGCCGGGGGCCTCCGCATCCCGCTCGCCGCCGCCGGCACACCTCGGATCAAGCAGCCGGGCAACCGCCCCGACCCCTCCAAGCCCGAGGGCATCGACCTGCTGCCCCAGGTCGAGCACATCGTGATCTACATGCAGGAGAACCACTCCTGGGACGCCTACTTCGGCATGCTCGGGCGCGGCGACGGGTTCACCCTCGACGGCCAGGGCCGGCCGACCAACGCCAACCCGGACCAGGACGGCGACCCGGTCACGGTCGCCCACAAGGCGACCACGTGCGACGGCGGCGGCAGCAGCGCCGGCCAGAACTGGAACAGCACCCACAAGTCGATCAACGGCGGGGCCATGGACGGGTTCGCCCGCCTCGATCCCAACGCCATGCGCTACTGGGACGGTGGCGACCTGCCCTTCTACTGGTCGCTGGCCCAGAACTTCGTGCTGTGCGACCGGTGGTTCGCGTCGGCGCCGGCCCAGACCCACCCGAACCGCCGCTACCTCCAGGCCGCGACCTCCTTCGGCATGGTGCGCACGGACGTGCAGGAGGTGATCGCCTACCCCGATGCCCCCAACGGCACGATCTGGGATCGGCTCAACGACCACCACATCACGTGGCGGGACTACTGCTACGACCTGCCGGACATCGCGCTGTTCCCGAACTTCTGGCAGGCCAACAAGTCGCACGTCTTCTCCATCGGCGACTTCCTCGCCGACTGCCGCGACGGCACCCTGCCGACGGTGTCCATCGTGAGCCCGGGCGTGGCCAGCGACGCGTTCAGCGAGGAAGGTCGTGACATCCAGCGCGGCGAGGCCTACAGCTCCCTGCTGATCAACGCGGTGCTGGACAGCCCGAACTGGGGCAGCACCGTCATGTTCTTCACCTACGACGAGCACGGCGGCGAGTACGACCACGTGCCCCCGCCCGCCGCCATCCCGCCCGACGACATCCCGCCCCGCATCACCGGCTCCGACGAGCCCGGCGGGTTCGACATGTACGGGGTGCGCGTCCCGTCCGTCGTCATCTCGCCGTTCGCCAAGGCCGGCTACGTGTCGAGCGTGGTGCACGACCACACGTCGATCCTCCGGTTCATCGAGACCAAGTTCAACCTGGGCGCCATGACCCGGCGCGACGCCAACGCCAGCGATCTGCTCGACACGCTCGACTTCACGGCCAGGGACTTCGCCGAGCGGCCCGCGCTCGCCGCCCCCGCCATCCCCGACGCCGTCAGCGCGTGCGAGCCCGATGGCGTAGCCCTCCCCACCGCCACCGACCGCTCGACCACGACCACCACGACGACCACGCCGACGACCACCACCGTGCCGGGCGGCGGGGCGACCCCGGCCACCCCCGTGCCCGGCACCGCCACCTTCACGGGTTAGCGGCGCGTCCGAGGAACTTCGCCCAGGGGCCAGCGGGCCGTCACCCGGGCGCAACGTCGGAGGCGCACGATCACCATGTGCCGCAACCGATCGAACCTCCGCACGGCCGGTGTCCAGCATGCTCGGGCCCGCTCACGTGGGGTCGGCTCGTCTACCAGCCGCCGCTCATCCGCGACGGCGACGGCCACTGGCAGGGTCTCGAGCCAGCATGCGCCGACGGCCTGCGCGAGCACGGCCACCCGTGCTCGCCGCCCCGGCCGGCGGGACGCTGGGACCTTCTGGCCGTGCACGGCCGGGGCCAGCGCGAGGCCGCCGAGGCGGTGGGCAGCATCGCATGACCGGCACCCGACCTCGATGGTTCGGCACACCGCCGCGGCGCGGGTCGCTGCCACCGATGACCGCGCCGAAGGATCCCGAGCTCACGGGCATGGCGATCTTCGATCTCGATCGGACCCTCGTGCCCGGTTCCTCGCTGGTTCCGCTCGGGCGCGAACTCGTCCGGCGCGAGCTGGTGAACCGTCGCTTCCTCGCCCGCCATGCCTGGTCCGCAGCAGCGTTCTCCCGACGGGGCCTCGACACGGGCCGCACCGAGGCGGTCCAGGGGTCGCTCCTCGCCGCCCTGGCCGGTCGCTCCCATGCGGAGCTCGCGGCCGTGGCCCGCGACGTCGGCCGGGATCTCGTCGAGGCCGTCTACCCGGGCGCGCGGTGGCTGATCGATCGCCACCTGGGCTCTGGCGACTTCTGTGTGATCCTGACCGCGGCGCCCCAGGAGCTCGCCGCCGCGCTGGCCGGTGCCCTGGGCGTGCACCGGGCGATCGGCACGCGATTGGAGATCGACGCCGGCCGCTTCACCGGCGGTCTCGACGGCGGCTTCTGCCACGGCGAGGGCAAGGTCCAGCGGCTCACCGAGGAGCTCGGGGTCGAGGATCTGACCGGCGCGACGGCGTACGGCGATTCGATCAGCGACCTGCCCGTGCTCGAGCGCGCCGGGGACCCGGTCGCGGTGAACCCGGACCGCGCGCTGGCTCGCCACGCCCACGAGCACGGGTGGCCGACCTTGCAGTTCGGCACCTGACCGATCGGCCACCGCACACTGCGAGCACGAGCGGCACGCCTTGCCTAAGGTCCAGGGCGGTGCAGATCTGGGGGAGATCGCCGAAGGGGATGGCGGCTGCCGCGCTCGTCGCGGTCGCGCTGGGCGGCGCGCTCGTGGCGTGCGGATCCGACGATGGCGGGGATGCCGCGACGGTCCGGCAGGCGGCGACGTGCGACTGGTCGATGGGCGGCCAGAACCTGGCGCGCACCCACGCGTCGACGTGCGGTGCTGCGAACGCCGTCGGCCGGGACACGCTCGACCGGCTCGAGCAGGTGTGGTTCACGCCGACCCGCGCGGAGGTGACCGGAGCGCCCGCGATCGCAGGCGACTCGCTGTACCTCGGCGATTGGTCAGGTCGCGTGTACGCCCTCCGCCGCAGCGACGGCCGGGAGCGGTGGCACAAGGACCTGCCGAAGCACCCGCCGGTGTACGCGGGGCAGGTGCCGGCGTCGCCGACGGTCGCGACGATCGACGGCGAGCGGGTCGTGATCGTCGCCAGCGGGCGAACGGTGTGGGCGCTGGCGGCGAGCGACGGCGCCGAGCGCTGGCACCACGTGTTCGGCGATCCGAAGGACCCCGAGGACCCGATCGAGATCGAGGGCTCCCCCGCGGTGGCCGGCGGCACGGTGCTGGTGCCGACCGACGTCCACAACGACCAGGAGCACCGCAGCGGCCTCGCCGCGCTGTCGCTCGCGACCGGCAGGCCCACGTGGACGTTCGATCCCGAGGCGGGTCGGGACGCGGCTGGGTGCGGGTCGATCTGGGGGTCGCCCGCGGTGGACCTGGCCCGGCACCTGGTGGTGCTCGGCACTGGCAGCTGCTTCCACCAGGAGGGGTGGAGCCGCTACGGCGAGGCGATCGTCGGCGTCGACCTGCGGACCGGCAGGCCCCGCTGGAGCTACCAGCCCCGTCGTTCGCTCACGAGCCGAGATTGGGACTTCGCCGGCGCCCCGAACCTGTTCGAGATCGGCGGCGTGCCGGTGGCTGGCCTCGGCAACAAGGACGGCACGTACTACGTGGTCGACCGCACGAACGGGGACCTGGTCTGGAAGTCCGCGGCGGTGAAGCCGTCGTCGGCCGGGGACGGCTTCGCGTTCGGCGGCTTCATCGGCGCCACGGCCGTGGCCGCTGACCGCACGGGACGCGTGGTCGTGGCCGGCGGGACCGCGGTCGGCGACTGCCCGTGCCAGCACGCCTTCGACGCGGCGACGGGCAAGCCCCTGTGGCAGAGCCCGAAGTCGGGCGGCACCTACGGCGCGTCGGCCGCCGCAGGGGGCGTCGTGTTCACCGCCGGGATCGACCAGACCCTGCGGGGCTACGACCTGGTCGACGGCGCGGTCCTGTGGTCCCGGAAGCTCGAGTCGATCTCCGCGTCGGGCCCCGCGATCGCCGGCGACCTCCTGGCGATCGGCGTGGGCTTCCGCGAGCCGGGCACACAGGGAACACCGACGGGCGGCGTGCAGGCGTTCCGCGTGCTGCGCAAGGGCGAGGCGCCGCCCACCACCACGTCGACCACGCTCCCGACGGGGCCGGCGGTGACGGCCCTCGCCCCCTCGGACCAGGACTGCGTCGGCGCCCCGTGCACCCTCGACTTCACCCTGAAGGACCCGCCCGCAGGACACCACCCGACGGTGACGCTCGAGATCACGCCGGCGCCGCTGCGGATCGTGGTCCACGCCGACGACCTCGGACCTCCTGCCGCGTGGCTCGGCAAGGACGGCCCGGCGTCGGCGAAGGGCGCGTCGGCCTACGCCCTGTTCATCACCCCGCGCGACGACAAGCCCGAGCTCGGCTCGATCGTCTGCGTGCTCGACGAGGACGGCACCTGCACCGGCACCCAGATCGACCTGCCGGCCGAGGGGTACACGCGCATCTCGCTGCTCGCCCTCGCCGACGCGACCACGCCGCCCACCCTCCAGGAGGGGTTCGACCGCCTGGTGACCACGCACTCGCTCGACCCCGCCCTCGCGCCCGCCTGATCGGAGCCCCAATGCGCCACGCCCCCACTGCTGCGCCGGCGCGCCGACGCCGCCTCGTCGCCGCCCTGCTCGTGCTCCCACTGGTCGCGGCCGCCTGCTCGAGCTCCGACAGCGACGGCGGCTCTGGCGCCACCAAGGCGACCACGACCACCACGACGGCGCCGACCCGCTCGACCCCGCCTGCCGAGCCGATCGTGTTCAACGGCCAGGGCAACAACCTCGACGCCTACGCCACCACCCCGAAGGCCGACGGCACCTTCCCCACCCAGCGGGTGTGGGAGACCGTCGCCACCAACCCGGCCCACGGACGCGACCTCAACGCCCAGATCTGCTTCCTCCCGCGGACCAAGGACGGCGAGCAGTGGTACATCGCCGGCGAGGACACCGGCCAGACGCATCCGAACCGGCCCGCCGGGTGGGGCATCTTCCGCCTCGAGGGCAACGAGGTGGGCTCGCTGAAGACGGTCCAGATCGGCAAGCTCGTCCCCACCTACCAGCCCACCGACGACGGCCCCGAGAACTACGGCTGCGGGCGCCTGCCCGACGGTCGCATCCTCACCACCGACGTCGGCAACCAGGCGGGCGGCGACGGCAACGGCCAGCTGATCATCTGGTTCCCGCCGCTCACCGGCGGCACCTACCGCCACTTCGACACGGTCCGCTACTGCAAGCTCGACGTCACCCTGCCGACAGCGCAGTCGATCCTCGTGCGGGGCAGCGACGTCTACGTGGCCGCGTCCCGCGGCGGGGTGTTCAAGTACACGGGACCGTTCCCGACGTCGGATGATGCCGCGGGCGGCTGCGGCAAGAAGGACCCGACGGGCGCGCCGATGGCCGACACCGTGCACAAGGAGACGTTCATCGCATCGGGCCCGCACGGGCTGGCCACGCCGGCAGGGTTGGCGAACGCCCCCGACGACGGCTTCTACGTGTCGAGCGTGTTCACCGGCGTGATCGACGAGTTCGGCCCCGACGGTTCGTTCCGCCGCACGATCCTCGAACCGCCGGCCGGCGAGTCGCTCGGCGAGCAGACCTACTCCACGGGTACGCCGCTCGGCCTCGGCGTCGACCGCAACGGCACGCTCTACTACGCCGACATCGGCGTGATCGTCACCAAGGACAGCGCCGGCCCGGGTGACAAGACCGGCTCGTTGCGCCGCATCCGGTTCGTGGACGGGAAGCCGCAGCCGCCCGAGACCATGGCGACCCCGCTCGACTTCCCCGACGGCATCGGCATCTTCGAGTAGCGCCGCCGCCCGACCTCAGCCTGGCCCCCTGGGGGATCGCCCGGGGGGTTTGGGGGGTTTCCCCGGGGGACCCGGGCGGCGATCCGTGCGCCAATGGGCGCCATGACCTCCACCAGCACCACCGCACCCCGCAACGCCGCGTCGCTCGACGCCCTCGCGGCGCACACGCCCACCGATCGCAACCGGGCCGTCGACGCCTACCGCGCTGCGGCCATGGCCGTCGTCGCCCTCGGCCACTGGCTGGGCACGGTCGTGGTGCTGCGCCACGGGAAGCTCGACGGCGGCAACCTCCTGGACGTCGCACCGGAGTACGGCTGGATCACCTGGATCGGGCAGGTCATGCCCTTGTTCTTCTTCGTCGGCGGCTTCGCCTCGGCGACGTCCCTGCGCTCGGCCGAACGTCGGGGCGTGCGCCCGGCCGACTGGATCGCCACCCGGTTGCGGCGGATGGTGGCCCCCGCGGCCGCGCTCGCCACCTTCTGGGCCGCGGTGCTCGTGCTCGGAGCGGCCGGAGGCGGCGCGGGCATCGTCGGCATCGCCGCGGCCGGCGCGGCCATCCCCCTGTGGTTCCTCGCGAACTACACGATCGACACCGCGCTGGCGCCGTTCACCTTCCGCTGGTTCACGGCCCGGCCCCGGGCGTTCATCGCCGGGTGGATCACCCTGTTCGCGATCGGCGAGGCGGCGAGCTTCGCCCACGTCCCGGTCCTGCCCGAGCTGAACTGGGTGATCGGGTGGCTGGGCTTCCAGGTCGCCGGGTTCGCCTGGCAGCGGGGGATGCTCCCCACCGGTCGCCGGCTCGCCGCCGTGGCAGCGGGCTTCTGGGCGCTGGCGATCGCGGCCGTGACCGTCGGCCCCTGGCCGGCCGTCATGCTCCACCACGGCGGCCTCGAGCACAGCCCGACGCACCCGCCGTCGACCGCCCTGATCCTCTTCGGCATGGCGTACTCGCTCACCGCCGCGGCGTTCGCCCCTGCCGTCGACCGCCGGCTCTCCCGTTCGGCCCGAGCGTGGAAGGTCACGATCTCGGCCAACGCCATCGCCATGTCCGTGTACCTCTGGCACATGACCGCCGGGATGATCGTGATCGGCTGCGCCTACCTGATCGGGCAGATCCCCGCCGTCGAGGCCGGCACCTCAGCCTGGTGGCTCACCAAGATCCCGTTCCTCATCGCCAACGTGATCGTGCTGGTGCCGATCGTGAAGCTGGTCGCCCCCATCGAGCAGCGGGCGCTCCTCGGCGGGCCGGCCACCTGGCCGTGGGGCACGCGCTCGATGCTCGTGGTCGCCGCCCTGCTGTCGGCCAGCGTCAAGGCGTGGTCGAGCCCGCACCTCGCCGTCCTGGCGGTCGGCCTGGTTGGCACCCTGGCCGTCTGGCACCTCGCCCTGCGCCGCCGCCAGCACCCGGCGTCACCCGCCGCCTTCGGTCCGCACTGACCGGGCCGGGGGCCGGGTCAGGGACCGGCGGGATCCTCGGAGGTGGGCCGTCCGAGGGCCGCCTCGTCCGCGGCCAGGTGCTCGACCATCGCCTGACGGAGCCGCTCGGCGATCTGGGGCTGCCGTTCGAGCAGCTCGGTGAACTCGCGGCGGCCGATGATGTCGACCACCACGTCGGAGGTCGCCACGACCGTCGCGGTCCGCGGCCGCCCTTCGAGCAGCGCGACCTCGCCGTAGCACTGACCCGCGGATGGGGTGGCCACGACGACGCCGTCGATGATCACATCGACGCTGCCCTCGAGGACGATGAGGAACTCCTGTCCCAGCGCGCCCTGCTTGGTGAGCTCGCGCCCCGCGGGGATCCGCATGCGCGCCGCGAGGTTCGACACCTCCTGGAGCTCCTTGTTGCTCAGGCCCTCGAAGAGCGAAACCTTCGCCAACAGCTCGTCACGCGTCCTGGACTTCATCGCTGCCCTCCCCCGGGTGTCGATCGGGCCGAGTCTGTCGCAGATCTCGGCGGCGCGAGCGACCGATGCTCAGACGCTCACCCCCAGGCCGGAGGCGCGTTCGTCGGCCCTGTGCCACGATGCCCGAGCACCCGTGGGGGTGCGGGGGACCGGGTGCGCGGCACCCGTCCGAGAGGGGGACACGTGCAGCACCTGCGGACGATGGTCGCGGCGGTGACGCTGGGGGTGGCGCTGACCGTGCCCCTGGCACCGGACAGCGCGGGTGCGACGGCGAGCACGGTCCGCCACGTCGCCACCACGGGGGCCGACTCGGGCGACTGCAGCAGCGCCGCGAGCCCGTGCCTCACCATCAACTACGCCGTGACCCAGGCGACCGCGGGCGACACCGTGCAGGTGGCCGCCGGCACCTACCCCGAGCTCGTGACGGTCGATCGCTCCCTCGTGTTCGAGGGTGCGAACGCCGGGATCTCCGCGGCATCCGACGCGGGGTCGCGGACTGCCGAGTCGGTGGTGAAGGGCTTCCGCAGCCCGGCCACCAAGCCCGGCTGGCCGTACCCGAGCACCGACCAGGAGTTCAGCGCCACGATCGACGGCTTCACCATCGATCCCCAGGGCGACACCACGTTGCTGTCGGCCAGCACCTACCACCTGGTGTCGCTCTTCGGTGGGCCCGATGTGACCGTGGCGAACAACGTGTTCGACGGCGGGCCCTTCGACCCGGCCTGCGGGTACACGTGCACGACCATGACGGACGCGGCCCTCAACATCCAGTCCGGCACGTTCACCGTGACCGGCAACCTGTTCACCGACTTCCGGGCGCCGATCGACATCTCCCAGCACGACGCCGCCCACCCCATCGTCAGCGGCACGATCGCGGCCAACGCGTTCACGCACATCACGTCACGGGCGATCTGGTTGTACGACGACGCCACGCCGGGCGCCTGGCCGGGCGTCACGGTGTCGGACAACGACTTCGACGCGACCGGCTGGGACAACCCGTCCTGGGGCCCGGCCGCGATCGTGACCACGACCGGCGGCAACGACGTGTCGGGCAACACCATCACCAAGTTCTCGTCGGGCGTGTTCGCCCAGGTGTGCGACGGCAGCGACCCGGGCACGGCGCCAAACGTCTACAGCGGCAACTCGTTCCTCGCGAACCGCTCGGGCATCCAGTACTACGTGGTCGGCACGAGCTGCGATCCGGTGCACGCCACGATCACGGGCAACGACTTCGTCGGCAACACGTCGTGGGGTGTCCGCTGGAACGGCGAGGCGCCGCCGAACGACCTCGACGCCACGTGCAACTGGTGGGGTGCGGCGGGGGGTGCCAACACGACCGGCGCCGACACGGCGACGGCGGGCGTGACGACCAGCCCGTGGAGCACCTCGAGCGGTGGGCCCTGCTACGGCGGCACCGCGGCGCCCGACGCACCGACGATCGGCACCGCGGTCGCGGGGAACGGCTCGGCGACGGTCTCCTGGACCGCTCCGGCCGACATCGGCGGCTCCCCCATCACCGGCTACGAGGTGACGCCGTCCAAGGGGGCGACCGGGCTGACCCCGCGGGTGTTCGCCTCCACTGCCACGACCCAGACGATCACGGGCCTCACCAACGGCACGAGCTACACGTTCACCGTCGCCGCCATCAACGGCGGCGGGACGAGCGCGCCCTCGGCGGCCTCGAACGCCGTCGTCCCCTCGGGCACGTTCTTCCTCCGCAACGCGAACTCGAGCGGACCCTCGATCGGCGGCTTCGGGTTCGGGTCGCCCGGCGACATCCCCATCACCGGCGACTGGGACGGCAACGGCACCACCACCATCGGCGTCTACCGACCCACCACCGCCACCTTCTACCTCCGCAACACCAACTCCCCCGGCCCCTCCACCGGCGGCTTCACCTTCGGATCCCCCGGCGACATCCCCATCACCGGCGACTGGGACGGCAACGGCACCACCACCATCGGCGTCTACCGACCCACCACCGCCACCTTCTACCTCCGCAACACCAACTCCCCCGGCCCCTCGATCGGCGGCTTCGCCTACGGGGCGGTGGGGAGCGCGCCGGTCACCGGCGACTGGGACGGCAACGGCACGACGACGATCGGCGTGCGCAAGGTCGGCACCGCCGCGTTCTACCTTCGCAACGCCAACTCGGCCGGCGCCTCGATCGGTGGGTTCGCGTTCGGCGTGGTGGGCGACCGGCCGATCACGGGCGACTGGGACGGCAACGGCACCACCACCGTCGGCGTCCACCGCTAGGCAACGAGAGAGAGGGATCCGATGACCGACACCGCGGCCACGGCCGACGCGCACCGCCCGGGCCTGCTGCAGCGCCTGCTCGACGGGATCGAGCGCGTCGGCAACCGGGTCCCGCACCCGGCCCTGCTCTTCGTGGGCCTGTGCGTTGGCCTCATCCTCCTCTCGCAGGTGCTGGCCTGGGCCGGGTGGAGCGCGACCTACGAGGTCGTGAAGCCGCCCGTGCAGCCCGCCCAGCAGGTCGACATCGGCAGCGCGCTCCAGCCGGGCGAGGCGCTGCCACCCGAGCAGGTCGACGCCAAGGCCTACGACATGAAGACCGAGACCGCCGAGGTGCAGAGCCTTCTCGACGCGGACGGCGTGCGCTTCCTGTTCACCTCGTTCGTCCGGAACTTCATGGGCTTCACGGCGATGGGGATCATCCTGATCGTGATGATCGGCGTCGGCGTCTCGGAGGTGTCCGGGCTGATCGCCTCCCTTATCCGCAAGCTCGTCGCGGTGTCCTCGGTCGGCACGCTGACGTACATCATCGTGGGGCTCGGCGTCTTGTCGAGCATCGCCTCCGACGCGGGCTACCTGGTGCTGATCCCGCTCGGGGCGGCCGCCTTCAAGAGCGTGGGCCGCAACCCGCTCGCCGGCATGGCCGCCGCCTTCGCCGGCGTGGCCGGCGGCTTCGGCGTGAACTTCCTGATCACCCCCACCGACGCGGTCCTGACCGAGATCACCAACGAGGCCATCCACCTCGTGGAGCCGGCGCGCTCGATCGACATCACCGCCAACCTGTACTTCGGCATCGGCTCGACCATCGTGCTGACCCTGCTCCTCGCGTTCGTGAGCAGCCGGATCGTCGAACCACGGCTCGGCGAGCACGACCCTGCGTTCGAGCCGAGCGGCGACGACCTGCGCGACCAGCCCGACACGTTCGATGGCGTGACCCCGGACCAGGACGCTCGGGGCCTGCGCTTCGCCGGGATCGGCTTCCTCGCCGCGCTGGGCGTGATCCTGGCCCTGACGATCCCCCCGGGGGCACCGCTGCGCGACCCCGTGACGGGCAGCATCATCGGCACCTCGCCGTTCATGGACAGCCTGATCGTGATCATCGCCCTGCTGTTCCTCGCCGCCGGGCTGGGCTACGGCCGCGGCTCGGGCACCCTCACCTCCAGCGACGAGGTGATCGACGCGATCACGAAGTCGTGGGCGGGGATGGCCGGCCTGCTGTTCCTCTTCCTGCTGATCGCCCAGTTCATCGCCTACTTCAACTACTCGAACATCCCGCAGATCGCCGCGGTGAAGCTGGGTGATCTCATCGAGCGGTCGAACATCGGCACCCTCGGCCTGCTGCTGGCAGCCATCGCGGTGACGCTCGTGGTGGGCGTGATCATGCCGCAGGCCATCGCCAAGTGGGCGCTGCTCGCCCCGATCTTCATCCCGCTGTTCCTGCGCCTCGGCATCGCCCCCGAGACCGTGCTCGCCGCCTACCGGGTGGCCGACTCGCCGATGAACATCGTGACGCCGATCATGGCGTACTTCCCGCTGATCGTCGTGTTCGCCAAGCGCTACGACACCCGCTCGGGCATCGGCACGGTGATCGCCCTGATGCTGCCGTACTTCGTGGCGCTCACCGTCGTGTGGACCGCGTTCTTCGCCGGCTGGTACCTGCTCGGCATCCCCTGGGGCCCGGGCGCTCCAGGGTGAACGACCGCGACGACGGCCGGTCCGGCCCCCAGCCCTGGGTCTCCACCGGTCACCTCCCCGACCGCTCGGTCATCGGGCGGGTGCTCGAGGCCGCCCACCGCGACGCCGCCGCGATCCACGACGGCGAGGTCTCCCAGGTGTACCCGGCCCTGGCGTGCGCCGATCCGGGGGCGTTCGGGATCGCGCTGGCCAGCGTCGACGGCGCGGTCCTCACGGCGGGCGACACCGACGTCCCGTTCACGATCATGAGCGTCGCCAAGCCCTTCACGTGGGCCCTCGTCTGCGATGCGCTCGGCCCCGACGAGGCCCGCGCCCGCGTCGGCGCCAACGCCACCGGGTTGCCGTTCAACGCCACCGAGGCCATCGAGCGAAGCCCCGACGGGCGCACCAACCCCATGGTGAACGCCGGCGCCATCGCCGCCGCCAGCCTCGTCCCGGGCGCCACCGCCGAGGACCGGTGGGCCACCATCCTCGACGGCCTGGCGCGCTTCGCCGGTCGGCTGCTGGCGCTCGACGAGGACACCTACGCGTCGGCCTCGGCCACCAACCACCGCAACCGCGAGCTCACCCGCCTCCTCGCCGAGCGGGACCTCCTCGGCTGCGACCCCGACGAGGCGCTCGACCTGTACACCCGGCAGAGCTGCGTGGAGGTCACCGCCCGGGACCTGGCGATCATGGGCGCGACCCTGGCCGACGGCGGGGTCAACCCGGTGACCGGCGAGCAGGTCGTGGATCGGGCGATCTGCCACGTCGCGCTGGCGGCCATGGTCACCGCCGGCCTCTACGAGACCTCCGGCGACTGGATGCACGACGTCGGCCAGCCCGCCAAGAGCGGCATCGGCGGCGGCATCGTCACCGTCTCGCCCGGCAAGGGCGCCCTGGGCACCTACTCGCCGGCGCTCGACCATGCCGGCAACAGCGTGCGCGGCCAGCACGTCGCCCGCCGCCTCGCCCGCGAACTCGGCCTCGACCTCCTCGCCTCGGTCCCCCACCCCGACGCCAGGCCTCCTGCCCGCTGATCGCGGCGACCCGTCCAGCGCGACGGGGTCAGGTTCAGCCGGGCGGAGCCAGCGCGTCGAGCAGCGGCGCCGCCACATGACGGAGTTCGGCGGCGGACACCGTGGCCATCGCCCCGTCGCCCCAGCGCAGCCATCCCTGCGTTCGGTTCGCCGAGGTGACCATCACCCGTTCGAGGGCGGGACGGACCGAGGCCCGCACGTCGTCAGGAGCTTCCTCGAACGCCCTGCAGATGGCCCCATCGCGGTCGAGGTCCGACAGCAGCCGATAGATGTCCCACGCGTCGCCCCCACGCTTGTCCACACCTCCGGCGGGCCGACGATCCTGGATCGCGTGCAGCTTCATGGCGATGAGGGCGGCGGGAGTGCTGACCGGAACCGTGCTGGTGAGCGAGGGGTCGCGGATCGCTCCGATCGTCGCATCGGTGGCTGTGTCCAGGGCCCAGGCGTGGGCGACGAGGAAGAGGCGCTCGCGCTCTGAGATGCCGTCGAGGTCCTCGCTTCCGACGGGCTGCGCGTGGATGATCTCGAGCTTGGTGCCGCTGATCGAGACGCGGGGGCGTCCGGTCGGATCCGCCTCAGCTGCATCGGCGGCCAGGAGCGCCTCGAGGGCATCAGGAGGGACGGTCGCATCCACAACGGTGTCGACGTCCGCGGTGGCTCGGTGCACTCGCCCCAGCCGCACCGTGACCGCGACGCCGCCGATGATCGCGAACCGTCCGAGGCCCGCGCCGGCAAGCGCGGCGACGGCGGACGCGAGGTTGACGCCGATGTCACCCCCGAGCAGCACGGAGTCCGTCATCGCCACACCCCATCGCCGAGATCCCACTCCTCGAGGATCTGGCGGCCACGAGACCGATCCTGGGCAAGATCGAGGGCGACCGCCAACGGCTCGGCGAGGGTCCATCCATCGAAGGTTCGGCCAAGGGCCGGCTCCTCAGGCACGGCGGCGCGGACGGGAGGCACGGCGATCGCGGTCGTCGAGCCGCCGGGTCGTGCGCTGCCGTAGCGACGCACCGCGATCGAAGTCTCGACCGGACCTCGGACGTAGAACTCGTGGGCGGTCTCCACGGGCGAGGCGATCGGCGCGCCGTAGCGCAACGCCGCGGCGGTGCCGGTGACGCGCCACGTCGTCGCACCTCGGATCGGGTCGAGGAACGACGACGGATCCGGGTCGGTGGCCAACCAGATCCACTCCGGTCGCCATCGGTCGGCGAGTGCCCAGAACAGCTCAGGCCCGACACTGGCCCCACGGTCATCGACGAGCCCCTCGGCAGCAAGCCGGCTGACCGACTTCGAGATGGTCGCAGGCGAGAATCCGATCTCGGCGAACTGGGCTCGAGGCGAGATCGCGACCCCGGGATGTTGACAGAGCCAGAACGCCACGGACATCGCCCCCCGGCCCGAGATCGGATCCTGCCGACCGGCGCCGACGCGGCGCTCGAGTCCGGGAACCTCCTGGTGGACGCGCACGGTCGAGGCCAGGTGGAAGAAGCCGCGCCGATCGAGCCAGCCCCAGCCAGCCTCGCTCAGCGCGGCACGGGCCTCGCTCGTGATCCTGTCGGCCACCAGGAGCGGAACGGGCCCCACGCCCGCATAGGGACGAACGCGCCGCTCGATCGTGGTGCGATCGGCGGACGACATCGCGGTGATGGCGACCTCGACGTGGCGATTCTCGACCGCGATCCGCAGGTCAGCACGTTCGTCGAGGAGGGGACTGCGGGACGCAGCGAGGCCCAGGTGCTCGCACGCTGCGAGCACCGCCTCTTCGGCGGCGCTGCGCAGTTCCCCGGCTTGCAGCGACGAGACCATGTCCGCAGCGTACACCCTGTTGCGTGTTTCGTCATGACGAAACGCACAACGGGGCCTGCCGCGTCACATGTGGCCCCAGGCCCGGTCTGCGGTCCTCGCCGTCTCGGGGGCCGGCGGGTTGGGCTGGGCCGAGGTGCTCCGGCCCGGCACGATCGCGGTCGGCGACGCCGTCCGCCTGGTCCACGAGACGGTCGCTTCCTGACCTACCCGCCCCGGGCGTGCGGGTCAGAAGACGAAGCGCGTGAGGCCGCCGGGTTCGATGCCGAGCACGACCGTCGCGCTCGTGGGCTCGATGCGATAGACGTGCCACGGCGGCGGGCCCTGGGCCGGGGCGTTGAACGGCGCGATGATCCCCGTCCCGCTGGCATCGGGCTCGACCGGCCACCCGCCGGCGGCCCAGGCCTCGGTCGCCCGCGTGATGCTCGCCAGGTCGGTGACCCGCGTGGCGCGGCCGTCGAGCACGATGTCGGCGTCGCGGACCGACACCGACACCGTGCAGCGCGGGTCCCGCTCGACGTTGCCGTGCTTCTTGGTGCACGCGCCGGTCTGGAACCAGAAGGTGCCGTCGAGCCAGATCGCCCCCACCGCCGTGACGTGCGGGCTCCCGTCCTCGTTCAGGGTCGTGAGCCAGGTGGTCCGGGAGTTGTGGGCGTCGGGATCGGGCGGCGCACCGCTGGCGATCCGCTCGACGGCGGCGCTCCAGTCGACCGGCGGCAGATCGTCTCCCACACCCAGGTTGATGGTCTCCATCGCAGTTCCCCTTCTCGCGTGCACCCGCAGCGGCCGGCGGGCGCGCTCATCTTCGCCGGTTCCCTGCCACCGCCGCCCGCAACCGTGAGGGTCCACGAGCACGGCGAGCGCGCGCCACGCATCGCCCGCGTAACGTCCGGGCGATGACGACCTCCGTGACGACGATCCCGGTGCGACTGGGGTTCACGTCGCCCGACGCAGCCGTTCCCGACCCTGAGCACCCCGGCCTGCTCCGCGCGGGCGAGCGCACGGCCGGTCCCTACGCGCGCGGTGCCGTGGAGCACCACCAGTGCCCGGCCATCGACCTCTGCGGCGATGATGCGCCCGCCGTCGACCTGCTCGAGCTCGGGCTCGACACCGTCGACCTCTCCCCCCTGGCCGACCTCCAGCAGGTGCTCGCCAGCGTCGCCGCGGCCGGGCGCATCACCGACGACGACGCTGCGCAGGTCCGGGCTGCGCTGACGGGTGCCGTGCTGCGCTGCGCCGGAGGAGCGACCGCCACCGTGCTCTACATCGCGGACGAAGGGTTCCTCATGCGCTCGTCGGGGCCGAACGGCCTGTCGGTGACCCGGCCCGAATCCACCGACATGAACGACCACGGCGCCGCCACCTCGGTCCACGCCGACCAGGACGTCTACGGCACCCCGCTCACCCAGATCATGGACGGCCGAGCGCCGACGCTGTTCCGCCACGACTCGCCCGACGGCCACAACCACGACGCGTCGCTGATGCTCGTCAACGCCTGGATCCCGCTGCACCAGATCACCCAGCCGCTGACCTTCGCCGATCCGCGCACCCTCGACCGCCGCCGCCACCAGCTCCGCTACGGGCTGGTCACCTCGTCGTTCCTCGAGCGCGACGACGACATGGTCATCAACGACATCTGGACCTTCCTGCACGACCCGGGCCAGCGCTGGTTCTTCCGATCCGAGATGGACCACACCAGCGCGTACCTGTTCAACACGCTGAGCACGGCCCACGGTGCGTCCACCCTGCCCGGCGAGGAGGTGGCCGAACGCTGCTACCGCGCCCTCGAGGCCGCGGAGGCCGCGGTCGCGGCCGGCGACCCCATCGCGCTCGCCGAGGCCGTCGCTCCGATGCGCGACCTCGACCTGCCGGCCGACACCACGACCGCACTGCGCGAGGCCATCACGGAGATGGCGTCGGTGGCCGCCGAGGCGCAGCGCGACCCCGAGGCGATCTGCGGCGAGCAGGCCGACGCCTGGACGGCCGCGGCCCGTGCCGCCAGGGATCGGGTCGTGCGCCGCTCCCTCGAGCTGCGCATGGTCGTCTCCGTCGAGGCGTGACCCTGACCCACCCGACGGATGTGGCTCGGCCGTCACGCCGAGCCTGAATCGGGCCGGGCACGGCGCCACGGGTCCCACAGCGTCTGGGGCGGGGCGAGGACTCCAAGATCTCGACAAACCGATGGAACGCTGTGTCGATGCCGGCGCATCGACAGGCTGCTCGAGCTCGAGTCCCACGACGAGATCGCCATCGCTTGGCACCGCTACTCATGCCCGCCGCCGATCAGGCCGCCTGGCCCACAACCAACCTGTCAACGGATCACGCGGCAGTCCCACGTCTCGTTGCGGCGCGCTGAGCGATACATCAACGCAACAGAACCCCCACACCTCACCGTCGCAGCCGCGTTCGACGAACTCACGTCCGTGCTCTGACCTTCGAGGCGAGCACGGTGCGCCTCGTCGCGATCATGCTCGGGCCAACGCAACAGACCCGATGCGGTTCCTGACATCGTCGCCTGCTATCGCCGAGACGGGCACACCGCGCCCCGGCCGCCAAGGCCGGTCTGTCCCTCAGCCACTGCCGCCGGGCTCGTCGAACTCGTCGGCCGCCCAGGTCGCCCAGGTCTCGTGGGCCTCGGTCATGCGGATCCCATGGTCCAGCGCCAAACGGGCACAGCGGTCGAACCCGGACTGGTCCCACGCCGTCGTCTCGCCGACGCCCACGAGGATGTCGTGGAACGACCGGTAGATGGCCGCCTCCTGGAGGAGGAAGGCCCTCGCCGCAGCCGGATCGATGGTCCAGAGGAAGAACACGCGCAACATGGCCTCATCGCGCCGGCTGTGCTCTGCGGGGACCTCGACCAACCAGTGAGTCAGCTCGTCTCGACCGGCGTCGGTGAGGGCGTACTCCTTGCGGTTGCGGGCTCCGAGGGCCGAGACCTCGATCAGTCCCTCGTCGGTCATCTTGCCGAGCTCGGTGTAGAGCTGGCTCTGGGTGGCCGGCCAGACGAAGTCGAGCGAGACCTCGAATCGCTTCAACAGGTCGTAGCCGGATCCGGGGCGGTCGGCCAGGAGGCCGAGCAGTGCGTGGCGAAGGCTCATGGGGTCATCATATTTCACTCTTGACATGTCGTGCTCGGAACCTTATGGTTCACATGTCACTTCTGACAGGTCAATAGGGATATGTGAGATGACCTACTTCCGCAGCTTCATCCCGTGGATCGCGTACGCCCTGCTCGCTGGGCCCGGTCACCGCACCGGCGCCGCCCTCGTAGGCCTAGCCCTGGCCGTCCACGAGGTCCACAGCCAGGAGCGCCGCCACGGCAACGTCGACGACCTGACCCTGGCAGCCCGCTGGTTCTTCCTCGGCCTCGTCGCCGTGTGCTTCGTGGCCTCGGACTCGCCCGTCCTGCCCTACGTGCCCGCCCTCTCCCTCGCCACGTTGGGCGCCGTCGCCGCCTGGTCGGTGTTCGACGATCACCCGTTCACCACCACCATCGCCCGGCGCACGACCCCCGAGGAGGTGTGGGACCTGCCGCTGTTCACCGACGTGAACCGTCGCATCAGCACGGCATGGGCACTCAGCCTGCTTGCCACCGCCGCCGTGTGCGCCGCCCTGATCGCCGTGGCCCCGGCAGCCACGGGCCTGTGGGTCACCGCCGAAGCAATCGGCTTCGCCACCCCCGTCGTCTGGACCGCAGTCGAGCGCCGGGCCGCCCGGTCCCGGTTCACCGCGGCCTAACAGATCACCACCGCCCACCCACCGTCACGAGACCTGGAGCACCACCATGAGCACGACCACCACACCCACCCCCTTCCACCTCGCCGGCAACTACCGGCCCGTCACCGACGAGATCACGGCCACCGACCTTCCCGTCAGCGGCGAACTGCCCGCCGAACTGGCCGGCTCGTTCCTGCGCACCGGCCCCAACCCCCGCTCTGGATCCTCGCCGCACTGGTTCCTCGGCGACGGCATGGTCCACGGGATCCGCCTCGGCGACGGCCAAGCGCAGTCGTACCGCAACCGCTACGTCCAGACCACCTCGTTCGTGCACGGCACCACGATGTTCGACACCGAGGGCCGGCGCGACCTGACCGCATCCACCGCCAATACCCACGTCATCCGCCACGCCGGTCGCATCCTCGCCCTCGAGGAATCCGGGCTCCCCTACCTCCTAACCCCCGAGCTCGACACCGTCGGCCCATGGGACTTCGGCGGACACCTCCAGACCAACTTCACTGCCCACCCCAAGGTCTGTCCCCGCACCGGCGAACTCCACGGTTTCGCCTACGGCTACACCGCCCCATACCTCACGTACCACGTGGTCGATGCCCAGGGGCGACTCGTGCTGTCGCGGCCCATCGACGTCCCCGGCGCCACGATGATGCACGACATGAACCTCAGCGAGCGGTTCGTGATCTTCATGGACCTCCCCGCCGTCTTCGACCTCGACCGAGCACTGGCCGGCACGATGCCCTACCGGTTCGACCCCAGCTACGGCGCCCGCCTCGGCGTGCTGCGTCGCAACGACCCTCAGGGCGACATCCAATGGTTCGACGTCGACCCGTGCTACGTCTTCCACCCGATCAACGCCCACGACGATGGTGCATCAATCACCATCGATGTTGTCCGCCACCCCGAGCTGTGGCGGGCCGAGGCCGGACCCGCCACCTGGTGGCGGTGGACGATCGACCTCGAGGCGGGCCGCGTCGCTGAGCGCCAGCTGGACGACCGACCATACGAGTTCCCCCGTGTGGACGACCGACAGGTGGGGCAACGCGCTCGCCAGGCGTGGGTGACCACGATGCCCCGACCCGAGCGCCCCGGCTCGTCGGGCGCGCTCACGGTCCTGGACCTGGAAACCACCGCGACCACCACGCACGACTTCGGCCCCGGCCGGATCCCCGGCGAGGCGGTGTTCGCACCGGCCGACGGGACCCCAGGAGGCGGTGGCTGGCTCCTCACGTACGTGCACGACGCACGGCGCGGGGCCAGCGACCTGGTGGTGCTTGACGCCAACGACCCAGCGGCCGAACCGGTCGCCACGGTCCACCTCCCGGTCCGCGTGCCCCACGGGTTCCACGGCTCCTGGCTGCCCGACGAGGGGTGACCCGGAGGGGGTCTGCTGCATTGAGCGAGCTTGGTTCGCCGGGCCAGGCTCCTCGGATGAGCTCCAAGCAACGCCAGGTCCTCGTCCAACCGGCTCGAGGTGCGTTCTCCGGGTTCCGGTTTCCACCGGAGGTGATCGTGTTGGCGGTGCGTTGGTACCTGCGCTTCGGGCTCTCCTACCGGGATCTCGAGGAGTTGTTGGCTGAGCGGGGCATCGAGGTCGATCACGCCACCCTGTACCGGTGGGTGCGACGGTTCATTCCCGAGCTGATTGACGCGGCCCGACCCTGCCGGCATGCGGTGGGTGGCCGCTGGTTCGTGGACGAGACCTACGTGCGCGTCGCCGGCCGGTGGCGCTACGTGTACCGGGCGGTCGATGAGAACGGGCAGGTCATCGACCTGTTCGTGTCAGCGAAGAGAGACTCCGCCGCTGCTCGACGGTTCTACACCGATGCGATCGACACGCACGGCGAACCGAGTGAGATCACCACCGACAAGGCGCGGGCGCTGGCCCGAGCGATCACCGAAACGGTCCCCGGGGCGTGGCACGTGACCGACCAGTACGCCAACAACCGGATCGAATCAGACCACGCCTGCCTCAAGGCCCGGCTCCGACCAATGCGCGGCCTCAAGACCGACCGCAGCGCCCAGACCGTGATACGAGGCCACGCGTTCATCCAGCACCTCCGCCGCGGCCACGACGAGCTCGGCACCCACGCCCTCCCGCACCTCGCGGTGGCGGCCGCGTTCGACGAGCTCACGGGAGCACCCTGACCGCAGGGCCGATCGCCACGTCACCCCGGCGCGCTCAGCGCTCCACCAACGCAACAGCCCCCCCCGACGGCACCGAACAGACCATCGACCTGTTCGCCCGAGCCGGCGCCATCGGCATCCTCACCCTCATCGACACCGGCGAGAAACTCTTCACCGAACTCCCCCGCATCCGCACCAGCCGCAAGGCCGACAAGATCGGCA
>CAZUYW010000011.1:0-32405 GCA_964624775.1 uncultured Iamiaceae bacterium | reverse complement strand
CCGCTGAGGTCGGGAGGCGTCCGGACACGAGGAGGTGCCATGCGTCGCTGCGAGACGTGCGGGACCTCGCTCGAGGGCCGGTCTCCGCGTGCCAGGTACTGCTCGGACGTGTGCCGCACGCGTGGGAAGCGCGGGCATCGCGCTCCGGCCGTGGTGGTGGATCTGCCGGTCGACGTCGTCGAGGAGCGGGGCGCCGACGAGTCGGACGAAGGCCCGTCGCTCGAGGAGATCGCCGCCGAGCTGCGGCGCACGCTGCACGACCGGGCGACGCCGGCGAGCGCAAAGGCGGGGCTGGCGCGCGAGCTGCGCGCGACGATGGAGGCCATCGACGCGCGGAAGCCCAAGGCGAAGGACGCTGTCGATGAGCTCTTCGAGAAGCGTGCCGCCCGGGGTCTCGCCTGACCTGATCCAGCCGGCCTTCCGGTGGACCCCGGCCCGGGACGACTCGCTCGGGGACCTGGCCGTAGAGCTGGTCGGCCTGTTCGGGATCGCGTGCGACCCGGAGCAGCGGCTCGCGCTGGACGTGCTGCTGTCGACCCGGGCCGACGTCGACCTGGGCGAGCGGTTCGCACAGCTCGAGTCGTGCGTGGTCGAGCCGCGGCAGAACGGCAAGACCGGCGGAATCCTGCTGCCGATCGCGCTGCTCGCCGCGATCCGCCGACCCGACCAGCTCGTCGTGTGGTCGGCGCACCGGTACAAGACCTCGCACGAGGCCTTCCTGTCGGTGCTGAAGCTGTACCGCTCGAGCCCGGCGCTCGCGGCGCGGATCTCGAAGGTGTCCTTCTCGAACGGCGAAGAGGCCTTCGAGTTCCACAACGGGTCGCGGATCATCTTCGTGGCCCGGTCGCAGGCGTCGGGCCGCGGCCTGTCCGGCGATGTCGTCATCCTCGACGAGGCGCTGTTCCTCACCGGCGAGATGATGGGCGCGCTGCTGCCGACACTGTCGGCGCGGCCGGACCCGCTGGTCATCTACGCGTCGTCCGCGGGGCTGGCTTCGAGCCGGGTCCTGGTCGACATCCGGGACCGCGGCCGTGCCGGCGACGACCCGTCGCTGGCCTACATCGAGTGGTGCGCGCCGTTGGGCGGCTGCGCTGACCGGGACTGCGACCACGCGAAGACCCGCGTCGGCTGCGCGGCCGACGACCCGGCGAACTGGCGCGCGGCGAACCCGGCGATGGGCGCCGGCCGCATCACCGAGGACTACGTCCGTGCGGAGCGCCGCGCGCTGCCCGTCCGGGAGTTCCTGCGGGAGCGGATGGGCTGGTGGGAGGAGCGCGGCTCGGGCGGCCTGTTCCACATGCCGTCGTGGTGGAAGGCCCAGTCGAAGTCGACGACGGCCGGGCCGCGCATCGCGATGGCGCTGCACTTCACCCCGGACCGCTCGGCAGCCGCCGTGGCGGTGGCGTCGCGGCGGCGAGACGGCCGGATCCACGTCGAGGTGATCGAGCACGAGAAGGGCGTCGCCTGGGTGCTGCCCTACGTGGTGGACCGGGCGGCGAGGCACAAGGCGTCTGCGGTGGCGTTGGCCGGCGGCATGGCGGCCGGGCACCTGGCCGCCGACCTCGAGCGGGTCCGCGGGTTCAAGGCGCTGGGCACGTCCGACGTGCGCAGGGCCTGCGCCCGGTTCTTCGACCTTGTGCACGCCGACACGGCGCAGCTGGCGGTGCGCCCGCACCCGGACCTCAACGACGCCGTCGACGCAGCGCGCCGGTCGAGCCAGACCACCGAGTGGGTGTTCACCGCGGACACCGACGAGGAGACCGAGCCCGCCGACCTGTCCCCGCTCTACGCCGCTGCGCTCGCCGTCTGGATGGTCGGCGGGAAGCGCTCCGGAAGAACCGACGCCGAGCTGCTCGGCACCGCCTACTGATCGGAGACTCGTCGATGGCCGAGAAGCCGCGCACCGTCCCCGTCAGGGCGCTCGCCACGACCGGGCTCGAGCTGTTCGGGGTGGGTGCCCTGACCGCCGCGGGCTGGCTCCTCGTCGGCGTGGCCGGCGTCCTCGTGGTCCTCGGGTCCGCGGCGCTGGCCCTGTCGTACTCCCTGTCGAGGCGCTGATGTCGTTCTTCTTCCAGCAGCGCGTGCGCCTGTCCGACGTCGCCCCGGACGATCGTCGCGGGAGCCGTCAGGGGACAGTCGACGTCACCCCTGACAAGGCGCTGCGCCATTCTGGGGTGTGGGCATGCCTGCGGCTGCGAGCGGACCTGGTGTCGACCATGCCCGTCGACGCCTACCGGAAGCTGTCCGACGGCGTCCAGGTCGAGGTCGCGAAGCCGCCGATCCTCGTCACTCCGGGCGGGGAGACCGTCGACATCACCGACTGGCTGTACGCGTCGCAGTTCGACCTCGACCGGTCGGGGAACACGGTGGGGCTCATCACCGCCGTGAACGGGCTGAAGCTCCCGACGCGTATCGAGCTCGTGCCGCTGTCGGACGTATCGGTCCGCGGGAAGGGTGCGCAGATCGTCGAGTGGAAGATCGGCGGGCAGACCTACACCCCGGACAAGGTCTGGCATGAGCGCCAGTTCGTCGTCTCAGGGATCCCGCTGGGCCTGTCCCCGGTGGCCTATGCGGCGATGAGCATCGGCGGCTACCTGTCGGCGCAGCAGTTCGCGCTGGACTGGTTCGCCAACGACGTCGCCCCGATGGGCGTCCTGCAGCACCAGTCGGAGGAGACGATCTCGACAGCAGTGGCGCGGCAGATGAAGGCCCGGTTCAAGGAGGCCGTCGCCGGCCGGGACATCTTCGTCACCGGGTCGGAGTGGGAGTGGACACCGGCTCAGGCCGACGCCTCGCAGGCCGCGTTCCTCGACCAGATGCAGTTCGGCCTGGCCGACGTCTCCCGGTTCTTCGGCGTCCCCGCGGACATGATCGACGCGGCGGGGTCGTCGTCGTCGATCACCTACGCGAACATCACGCAGCGCAACCTGCAGCTGCTGATCATGAACCTCGGCCCGGCGATCACCCGTCGTGAGCGCGCCCTGTCGCGGCTGCTGCCCCGGCCGCAGTTCGTGAAGTTCAACACCGACGCGATCCTGCGCATGGATCCGGCGTCGGTCGTGACCTCGCTCAAGACCGAGATCGACGCCCGCATCATCACGCCGTCCGAGGCCCGCGCGCTGCGCAACCGCGCGCCGTACACCGACGACCAGATCGCCGAGTTCGACCGCCTGTTCGGCAAGGGCCAGCAGGCGCCCCAGCAGCAGACGAAGGCCGAGAACGGAGCGACCCCATGACGACCCTGCGAGAGGCAGCCCAGGCGCGTTCCGCCGGGTACCCGTCGCTGGCGGCGAGGCCGTCCGAGCGGCGCATGAGCGAGGATCCGACTGCGTCGCGACGCGGCGCCGTCCGTGTCGACATCAAGCCGGGCGACCTGCGCGAGATCGAGCGCAACGGCATGACCGTGGTGCGGGTCGGGGGCATGGCCTCGGTCACCGGGCAGCCCTACGAGATGTGGGACATGTTCGGGCCCTACGACGAGATCGTCGCTCGCGGCGTGTTCACGGAGGCGCTGGCATCGGATCCGGCCGTGGAGTTCAACCTGAACCACGGCAAGAGCGGCGGCGCCTCGATGGCGTCGACGCTCAACGACACCCTCGACCTCCGCGAGATCCTCGACGGCGACCCGACAGGCTTCGACTTCGACGCCTTCGTCGACCCTCGCCGCGGCGACGTGCAGGACATGCTCCTCGCGCTCGAGCGCCGCGATCTGCAGGGTGCGTCGTTCCGCTTCATGATCACGTCGGGCCGGTGGAACGACGCCTTCACCCAGTACACGATCACCGGCATCGACCTCGACCGCGGCGACGTCTCGAGCGTCAACTTCGGCGCGAACCCCGCCGCCTGGTCCGAGCTGCGGTCGACCACCACCGGCACCCCGCCCGCTGAGGGTCGCGGCGCGTCGATGGCCCGCAGGCGCGACGTGCCCGACGACGAGTGGACCCGCCCCCGCCACTAGACCACCGCGCCCCAGGCGCGGACGCACCCCCGGCCCGTAGGACCCCCCGGCACCAGCCCAGGGGCACCGCCAGTCGCAGGTGATCAGCACCACCCATCACCTCATCGACAGGCGTGGCCCAGCCATGCCGGAAAGCGAGCAACCATGCTCACGATCACCCAGATCATCGCGCACCGCGAGGGCAAGCGGGCCGAGCTCGTCGCCGCGCGCAACGCGCTCTCGGCGAGCCTCCGCGAGGCCTACGGCGCCGACACCCCCGACGACGCGGCCATCGCTGCGATCCGCTCGGACATCTCCGCGAAGGACGCCGAGATCGAGCGCGCCGACGCCGACATCGCGCAGCTGCGCGCCGACGCCGCCGCCGACGCCGTCATCGCCGAGCGTGCCGCCGAGATCATCCCGACCGACGTCCGCGCCCCCGCCTACGACCAGGTCGCGCGCGTCGGCAGCGAGGAGCGCACCTACCGCGCGGACACCGACCCGAAGGGCCTCAACTTCGCCCTCGACGTCGCCCGCGCGTTCCGCGGCGACTGGTCCGCACAGGAGCGCGTCAACCGCCACATGGCGGAGGAGCGCACCGAGCGCGGCGTCGACTCGTTCGAGCGGGTCGAGGGCAGCCAGTCCCGTGCCGTCGGCACGGGTGCGTTCACCGGCATCGTCGTCCCCTCCTACCTCGTGGACGACTTCGCCGGCCTCCCCCGCGCTGACCGCCCGCTCTGCGACGCCATGAACCGCCACCAGCTGCCCGACACCGGCCTCACCGCCTACATCGGCAAGCTGACCACGGGGACCTCGGCCGCTGAGCAGACCTCCGAGAACTCCACGGTCTCGGAGACCAACGCCGACGACACTCTGCTCACCGTCTCGATCCTCACCTCGGCCGGCTCGCAGACCGTGTCGCGGCAGGCCATCGAGCGCGGCGTCGGCGTCGAGGACACCGTCGTCGCCGACCTGATCTCGGCGCAGCGGTCCAACCAGGACTCCCTGGTGATCAACCGCGCCTCGACCGGTCTGACGAACGTCGCCACGGCGATCGCCTACACCGACGGCACCCCGACCGCGGCGGAGCTCTACCCGAAGCTCCTCGCCGGCCCGGCCGCTGTCGAGGCCGCGATGCTCAACGCGCACCCCGGCGACACCATCGCGGTCATGCACTCCCGCCGCTGGTACTGGCTGCAGTCGCAGCTGACGTCCACCTGGCCGCTGTTCGGCCAGATGGGCCTCGCCCCCCAGCAGGGCGGCGTCGCCTACGCCGAGCGCTACGGCAACGGCTTCCGCGGGATCCTGCCCTCGGGCGTCCCGGTCATCGTCGACAACAACATCGCGACGAACCTCGGCGCCGGCACGAACGAGGACGAGATCTACTTCGTCTCCCAGCGCGAGTCCCACCTCTGGGAGGACCCCTCGGCCCCGGTGCTCATCCGCGCCGAGCAGAGCAAGGCCACCTCGCTGGGCGTCGACCTCGTGGTCTACGCCTACTTCGCCTCGATCTTCACCCGCGTCACGCACGCGCAGAAGATCAACGGCACCGGCCTGGTCACGCCTGCGTTTTGACCTGGCCTGACAGCCACCCTCGCCCCGGCGCGCGTCTCCCCGCGCCGGGGCGTGGGGCGGCTGCCAGAAACGGCACCGTCACCCCCCTGGAGCAGACATGTCCGACGACCTCGACGACGGCATCAAGGACGGCCTCACCGTGGACCAGCAGAAGCAGGCCGAGAAGCGCGCCGCGGCCGACAAGGCCGAGCCGGCCGACCAGTACATCGACGCGCTCCTCGTCGAGCGGGAGGGCTACGCCCGCTTCGGCCGCGATGACCGCGTCGCCGACGTCGACGCCGAGCTCGAGCGCCGCGGCTACAAGGCCGCAGCGCAGGACCGGGCGGCGGCAGCGCCCAAGACGCCGCGCGGCCGTCGCGCGGCCCCGGCGCAGGAGGCCTGACCGCCGTGACCTACCAGGAGTCCCTGTCGGGCATCGGCGCAGCCGCCGACGCGGAGGTCGCGTCGCTGCTGGCGCAGATCGCGTCGATGCGCGCCGCGCACGCCGACGAGGTCGCGCTGCTCGAGGCCCGGATCGCCGCGCTCGAGGCGCAGGAGCCGTCCGATCCGCCGCCGGTGGTCGACCCACCCCCGGCCCCGTCCCAGCCGCTGCCGTACACCCCGCCGACGGGCTGGAAGTCGTTCACCCCGCTGGTCATCCCGGCGTCCGGCGGCTCGTTCACGCTGGACAACAGCAAGGACTACCTCATCACCGCGAACGCCACGGTGACGGGGCCGATCACCCTGACGGGCGGGCGGAACCGGGTCGTCATGGGCCTGCGCCTGGGTGGCCGGAAGTCGCAGCCGTCGGGCTCCTACGACTCGACGAACCGGGGCATCCGCCTGTACGACGGTGCCGATGTGGGCCACGACTACATCGAGGGCCTGTACGGCGAGGCCGGGTCGTTCTTCTCCGACCTGATCCAGGTCGCGCACCGGTCGAACAACGGCCGGACCGTGACGGTGCAGAACGTGCGCCTGGACGGGACGACGTTCGGGTCCAAGGCGACGGTGCACGCCGACGTCATCCAGTGCTGGGGTGGGCCGCGGACGCTGCGGGTGCACAACCTGACGGCGCGGAACGTGACCTATCAGGGTTTCTACATGGACCCGGCGGACGGCCGCGCGCTGCCCACGGGTCCGGGCTCGGCGTGGTCCTTCTCGAACATCAACATCGAGGGAACGTCGACGTGCAAGTACCTGTTCGCGGATCGTGAGCCGGGGTTCACGAAGGCGACGGCGTCGGAGGTCTACATCTCCGGCAGCCCGCTGAACAACGCCGACTCGTTCGGCAACGCCCCGTCCGGGGTGAAGGTCGGCAAGCCGTCGACCGACTTCGCACCTGCATCGCTGTGGGCCTCGGCCTACGTCTCCCCCTGGAGCTGACATGGCTGGCGACGTTCCGGCCTGTCCGATCTGTGGCAAGCCAGCGCTGAGGCGATCCAAGGTCGGAAGGCCGCCCAAGTACTGCGGTTCGGCGGAGTGCGAGAGGGCGGCTGCTGTTGCCCGGACCCGGGCAAACCGTCAAGCCAGGTGGCACGAGCCGGAGTTCCGGGCCATTCACGACGAGGCCGCGAGGCGGTGGCGCGAGAGGCATCCCCAGGGCAAGCGCGACTCGTCTCGCCGATCCATCTTGAAAAACTTCTACGGCCTCACGGTGGACGAGTACGAGAGCCTGCTGGCCGCGCAGGGCGGCGGTTGCGCGATCTGCGGGGCAGCCGTCGCTGACGCCACTGGCAGGAGCCTGCACGTCGACCACGACCACGCCTGCTGCCCCGGAGAGCGGTCCTGCGGGAAGTGCGTTCGAGGTCTCCTGTGCAGGCGCTGCAACCTGGGGATTGCCCATTTCAACGAGGATCCAGACTCGCTGCGAAGCGCTGCCGAGTACTTGAGTGAAAGGTCAAAGCAATGGCTGGAACTTGGCAGTGGTTCGGCAACGGCCTGCTGAACATCGCGAAGGGCACGGTCGACCTCGACACCGACACCTTCAAGATCCTGCTGACCACGTCGGCGTACACGCCGAACAAGGACACCCACGACTTCCGTGACGACGTGACCAACGAGGTCAGCGGCACCGGCTACACGGCGGGCGGCGCGACGCTGTCGGGCGTCTCGGTGACCTACGACTCGGCGTCGGACCAGGTCCAGATCAGCTGGACGGACCCGACGTGGCCGTCGTCGACGATCACGGCCCGCACAGCGGTGATCTACAAGTCCCGGGGCGGCGCGGCGTCGGCGGACGAGCTGATCGCCTACTGCACGGAGTCGTCGGACATCTCGAGCACGGGCGGCACGTTCACCGTGGACCTGCCCGCACCGACGCTCTACATCGACTGCACCTGATGACTGCCCCGGCCACGGGGCCGGGCATGGGCGGAGGGTGAGTCGTGGCGATCACGCACCGGGCGTCTACGGGACTCGCCGCCGGGACCACCACGACGGGTGGCGCGTTCACCCTGCCGACGGGGCACACGACCGACGACCTGCTGCTGGCGTGGCTCGGCGTCAAGCCGTACACGCTGGACGTCTCGTCGGGCACCCTCACAACCGACTACACCGCGCTCGGCAACAAGACGTCGGGCACCGTCGCCAACGGCACGGGTGTCGGCTCCACGAAGGTGTGGGCCTACTCCCGCACGCACGACGGGTCGGAGTCCGCACCGGCCTGCACCCTGAGCGCCGCACCGTCGCCGTCGATGAAGGCGATGTCGGCGTACTACAAGGACAACGCCGGCGCCTGGGACATCGCCTCGACGACGGGTGCGGACACCAGCGCCTCGGGTACATCGGTATCGGTCACGTCCGACGCCGCGATCGATCTGGCAGCGGGCGACGTCCTGCTCATCCTCGGCGCGCTGCCCGACGACACGGCGAATGTGGGCTCGTTCGCGGTGTCGGCGTCGGGCATCACCTTCGGCACCGTCACAGAGCTCCTCCCGACGAACGGCACCACGTCCGGCAACGACGCCGCGATGCACGTGTGGGAGTGCCCGGTCGCGTCGGGGTCGGGCACTGTCACAGTCACGTTCACCGGCACCAACACCAACTCGGGCGAGTCCGAGTGCGCCGCGGTGTTCGTGCGGCTGCGCGAGCCCGCCGCCAGTGGTGATGCGACGTTCACGACCAGCGCCGCAGTGGCCCTGGCCTCCGGCGGCTCCAGCGCCTTCACCGGCACGGCCACGTTCGCCACCACCGTGGGCACAGCGCTCGCCTCCGGCGGCTCGTCGACGTTCGGTGTCGCGGCCACGTTCACGACCACCGTCGGTGCAGCCACCGCCAACGGTGGGAGCGCCACGTTCCGCGGCGACGGTCGGTTCACCACGGCGGCAGCAGCATCCACGGCCAACGGTGGCAGCAGCGCCTTCACCGGCACCGCGGTGTTCGTCACCAGCACCGCTGCGGCGCTGGCCCAGGGCGGTACGGCCACGTTCACGGGCGGCGCCACCTTCGGGACCACCGCGGGGGCCGCGACCGCCCAGGGCGGTTCCAGCGCCTTCACCGGCACGGCCACGTTCTCGACGACGTCGGGCGCAGCGGTCGGGCAGGGCGGCAGCTCGACGTTCACGGGCGGCGCCGGCGGCGCCGGCACGTTCACGACGACGGCCGGTGCGGCTCTGGCCTCTGGCGGCTCGTCGTTCTTCACGGGCACGGCGCGGTTCGCCACAACGGCCGGCGGCGCGCTCGCCAGCGGCGGCAGCACCGCCTTCGCGGGCGCGGCGACCTTCAGCACCACTGCCGGCGCAGCAGTCGCGCAGGGCGGCACCGGGTCGTTCACGGCCAGCAGCCCGGCCACGTTCGCCACCCTGGCCGGTGCGGCAGTCGCGCAGGGCGGCTCGAGCTCGTTCCGCGGCGGTGCCGCGTTCCAGACCGTCGCGGCAGCGGCGGTCGCCTCCGGCGGCATCTCGACCCTGACCGGCGGGGCGTTGTTCTCCACGGCGGTCGCTGTCGCGGTCGCGGGCGGCGGATCGTCGTCGTTCGCTGGGGCGGGGGCTGCGGCCGGGGGCCGGGCCACGTCCGGGCCGGGCCGCTCCGCGGCCGCTGGAGCCCCCACCCGAACCCCGGCCACGACCGGACCCGTCAGCCGGGCAAGCGCCTCCAGCGGCGCGACAGCGGCTCCTCGGGCCGGTTCCGGCCCCACCCGTCCACCTGCCACCGGAGGTTCCTCGTGACGACCTACGAGCTCGGGCAGTCCCTCGCCTTCTCCGTCACGATCTACGACTCGACCGGGGCGAAGGCGAACGTCGGCACGATCGGGAACGCGACGATCACCCGGCCGGACTCCACGACGACGACGGTTCTGCCGTCGAACCCCGGAACCGGCGAGTACCTCGCCCAGGTCGCGTCGACGATGTTCGGCCGGTGGCGCTGCCAGTTCACCGGCTCGGGCGCGAACAGCGGCGCCCTGCCGTGGACCGACTACGCCGACGTCTGGCCCGCCGACCCCCGGCTGATCATCAGCCTCGCCGACGCCAAGGCCGAGCTGAACCACATCACCGACATCAACGACGACGAGCTCCGCCTCTACATCGCCGCGACGACCCCGATCGTCGAGGAGCTCGCCGGCCGCGTCCTCGTGGCCACGCTGACGGAGACGTTCGACGGCGGCCGCCGGGCGGTCCTGCTCTCGGAGCGGGCCTCCGCCATCACCTCGGTCACCGTCGACGGGACGGCGCTGGCGGCCAGCGACTACACCGCCGACCTGGCCTCCGGCATCGTCTACGCAGGCGGCTCGTCTACGCCGTCGACGTTCTCGTGGGGCCGGCAGAACGTGGTCGTCGTCTACACCGTGGGCGCGGCTGCGATCGACCCGAACGTCGTGCAGGCCGCCCGCGTCATCACCGCGCACATGTACAAGGTCGGGCAGCAGCGCAAGGGGAAGAACGCGCAGGCCGACGACATCGTCATCGCATCGGGGTACGCCGTCCCGAAGCGCGCCCTCGAGCTGTTGCGATCCCGGTCGTCGTACCGGATGCCGGGGATGGCATGAGCGCCCCGAGCACGGCTAAGGCGATCAAGGCCAACCTTGTCGCGATCTGCCGCACGCTGTGGCCGGACCCGGTGAAGGTCGTGTACGGCCCGGTCGGCAGCGACGACCCCGACGACATCGTCGAGATCCTCGCCGTCTCCTTCACCGAGGGGAAGGCGCGCCAGTCCCCGCTGCGCAAGCGCTGGTACTCCTTCGCCGTCACCGGCCGCATCACCACCTTCCAGGGCGGCGGCGAGGAGATCCAGCAGGTCGTCACCGAGCGCGGCCTGGACATGCTCGCCGAGCTCGCGGACTACCTGCAGGACTCCGGCACCGTCCCCTCCACCCAGATCAACCTCGGCAACGTCGTCCAGTGGGCGCGCCTGTCCTTCGGCGAGGCCGTCGAGGAGGAGGAGGACATCGAGGACGGCCGCAAGACCGTCATCGACTTCCTCGTCACCGGCGAGTTCGTCGCCTGACCAGCCCCATCGATCACGGGAGACCAGCCATGCCCAAGGTCCGATACGTCGGCCCGCTCGTCGGCGTCGACGTCGTCGCAGCCGGCCTGTCCGACGTGAAGCCCGGCGACGAGTTCGAGGTCGACGACGACGTCGCCGCGCACCTGCTCGCCGACGACTCCATGTACGTGCCCGCCGCGCCTGCCAAGAAGGGCTGAGCCATGACGACCCCGGTCTCCCTGAACTTCCGCCAGGAGTCCACCTACGGCACGTACATCGCGCCGAACCGGGCGCTGGAGTTCGACGACGAGGGCCTCGACTTCGCGCCGACGTGGTCGGACGGCAACGGCCTGCGCGTCGGGGCGCTCACCGACCTGGACTACCGGTCGGTGGAGACCAGCCGCGCCGGGTCCGGGCCGGTGAAGATCACCGCCCAGACGAAGGGCCTCGGGGTCCTCCTCGACGCCGCGCACGGCTCGTCGACGTCGACGCTGGTGTCCGGCTCCACCTACCAGCAGGTGCACCAGTTCGGCACCAGCCCCGCGTCCCTGTGCATCCAGAAGGGCATCCCGCAGACCACCGCCGGCACCGTTGACGCCCTCTCCTTCCTGGGGTGCATGGTCGACTCGTGGTCGTTCGACGGCTCGGGCGACGCCGTCCCGATGTTCGAGTTCAACTTCGACATCCGGGATATCGACTCGACGCAGGCGTTCGCCGCGCTGACCTACCCCACGCTGCTGCCGACGTCGCTCTACTCGTTCGAGCACGTCGCGGCCGGCTACGGCGGCACCCTCACCACCCCGACGACGACGGCGCTGGCGTCCGGTCCGACGACGGCGACGAACGTCCGCGACTTCAAGTTCGAGGTGAAGAACAACCTCGTCCGCCGCCCGAACGTCGGGCTTGCAGGGCTGACTGCCAAGCCGCAGCCCGGTCGCCGCGAGGTCACGGGATCGTTCACCGCCGAGTACGAGAACATGACGTCGTACCTGGCGGACTTCCGCAACAACACCTCGCGCCCGCTCCTGGTCACCTACACCTCGACCGAGGCGCTGTCGAGCGGCACCGCTGTCCTGCAGTTCGCGTTCCCCGCGATCAAGCTGCGCTCGGGCGTCCCGGTCGCCAACGGCGACGAGATCATCACCGTCGAGCACAAGTTCAAGGCCTACGCGACGGCGACGCTCCCGGCCCTCTACACCGTGCTCCGCACGAGCGACACGGCGCTGTGAGCAAGCGGGCCGCGCTGTCGGCCGACGCCCGGCTGTTCAACGAGCTGCTCGGCAAGTCCAGCCAGGTCGAGCCGAAGCTGAAGGCGGCGCTGCGCAAGCGGCTGCGCCAGGCGGCGGCTGCCGCGGCGAAGGACGTCCAAGCGGAGGTCAGGAAGCCGCCGCTGTCCCGCGGCTCCGGACGCTCCAGGGGTCTGCGCGCCGGCATCGCCGCGGGCGTGTCGGTGACGATCTCGACGAGCACCCGGAAGTCCGGCGTCGTCATCCAGTCGAAGGGCAACAAGCTGCCCTTGGCTCAGCGGGGCCTCATCCGCGTCTACAACAAGCCGGGCGGCTGGCGGCACCCCACGTTCGGCCGCGAGCCGTGGCAGCAGCAGAAGGGCCGCCCGTTCTTCGAGGGCCCCATCGACGCGCACGCCCAGAAGATCGAGGCCGCCGTGCTCGAGGCCATGAACGACGCGATCGAGCACCTGTCCACCTGATCCGACCCTCGACACGAAGGATCAACCCACCGTGAAGGTCATCCTCGACGGCCGCGAGTACCCGGCCGTGACCCCCGACGACATCACCCTCGCCGACCTCATGGCGATCAAGCGCGCCACCGGGATGACCCGGCCCGAGCTCAACGAGATGTCCGCCCGCGTGCAGGCCCTCTCCGAGGCCGAGCAGCAGCAGTCCGACGAGGCCCTCATCCTCGCCGGGATCCAGGTGTGGCTGGCCCGCCGGCACGCCGGGGAGGTCGACCTCACGCTCGAGCAGGCCTGCGACATCCCGATGGCGAAGGTCGCGTTCGTGCGGGAGCCGGGCGACCCGGAGCCCGAGGACGTCGGGAGCGGCCTGGGCCCTACCCGCCGGGGTTCCGCCCCGGGCGCCGCTCGCGCACCGCAGGACCGCAAGGCCAAGAAGACCTCGAGCAAGAGGTCCTCCGCCGCCTCCCGGTGATCTGCAAGCTCTGGGGCGGCATCCGCCCCCACCCGTCGGGCACCCCCGGCTCCGTGTGGGACCTGCCGTACCGGACGTGGCTGATCTTCCAGCGCGCCGCCGACGACTACGTCAAGAAGATGAGGGAGTCGAACGATGGCCGGTAGCGTCGCGCTGTCCTACCGCCTGTTCGGCGAGGACGTGTCCGCGTCCAAGGCGCTCGAGGGCGTCGGGGCTGCGGCGGAGGACGCGGGCCGCAAGGTGAAGGACTCCACCGACGACTCCGCCGGCGGCCTCGACAGGCTCGGCGAGGGCGCCGACAAGTCCGAGCAGCGCATCATGGGCCTCAAGGACTCCGTCGACGGACTCTCGACGATCCTCCAGGGCCCCGGCGAGCAGGGCGTCGCCGCGTACCTGCAGGGCTGGGCGGACCTGTCCTCCGGTATCGCCAACTTCGTCGTGCCCGCGCTGATGAAGATGGTCCCCGAGGTCGTGAAGAACGGCGTCGCCACAGCCTGGTCGACGGTGCAGCAGAAGGCCGCAGCCGCCGCGAACAAGGTGTGGGCCGCCACGCAGTGGCTCGTCAACGCGGCCCTGTCCGCGAACCCGATCGCGCTCGTCGTCATCGCGATCGCCGCGCTCGTCGCCGCGATCCTGTGGCTGTGGAACAACAACGAGGGCTTCCGAAACTTCGTCATCGCGGCCTGGGAGAAGATCAAGGCCGCGATCGCCGTCGTCGCGGACTGGTTCGGGCAGCACGTCGTCCCCGCGATCAAGGCCGCCGTCGGGTTCATCGTCGGCTACTACCGGACGATGTGGACCGTCTTCACCACCGTCGCCGGCTGGATCGGCTCGCGCATCACCGCGATGGTGGGGTGGTTCGCCGCCCTTCCGGGCCGCATCTCCTCCGCCGTCACCGGCCTGTGGGACGGCCTCAAGAGCTCGTTCAAGGGCGCCATCAACTGGATCATCGACCGCTGGAACAGCTTCCAGATCAGCCTGGGCGGCCAGCACGTCGACCTCCCGTTCGGGCAGTCGTTCGACATCCCGTCGATCGTGATCGACACCCCCAACATCCAGCGCCTGGCCGCTGGAGGCATCGTGCGCGCCACACCGGGCGGCATCCTCGCCAACATCGGCGAGGGCCGCTACGACGAGGCCGTCGTCCCGCTCAAGCCGGGCATGAGCCTCGGCGGCGACGTCCACCTGCACATCGGCACGCTCGTGGCCGGCCCCGGATGGGAGCGGATGCTCGCGGAGGCAGTGGATCGCGCCGTCGGCTCGATCGGCGGGTACCGGCCCAGCAACCTCGCCGTGAAGGGCCGCTGATGGCCGCCGGCAGGCCCACGTCGATCAGCATCGAGATCGAGTTCACTGCGGGCGTCTGGACCGACGTCGCCTCGTCGTGCCCCGGCGGCTACCGGATCACCGTCGGGAAGAAGGACCGGCCCGCCGAGCCCGTCCCCGGCATCCTCGAGTTCACCCTCGAGAACCCGTCCGGCGCCTACACCCCTGACAACCCGCTCGGCACGTACTTCCCGAACGTCGTCGAGGGCAAGCGCGTCCGCGTGCGGGTGGTGAAGTCGGCCACGACCTACACCCGGTTCGTCGGACGGATCACGAGGATCGACCCGCAGTTCCCGGACGCCGCGATGCCCTACGTGTCCTTCGAGGCACAGGACCTGCTCGGCTTCTACCAGCAGTTCCGGCTCCGCCCGTCGCTCGAGTTCGCGATCCTCGACGACAGCCCCGTCGCCTACTACCCGATGACGGAGCCGCGCGACGCCGACGAGGTCATCAACGCGGTCCCGACGTCGGTGCTGGGGCCGCTGCAGCCGTTCGAGTTCGGCGACAACGGGTCGGTCACCCTCGGCGAGGCCGACGGGCCCGGCGTCGACGGGGCGAAGGCGCCGCTGTTCGACCCGGCCGACACCCTCAACGGGTGGGTCCTGCTGTCCGACGTCGTCCCCGACCTCGGCATGTCCGGGTCGCTGTCGGTGGAGTGCTGGTTCACCACCGACCTGGTCGCCCCGTCCGGGCTCGGAGTGTCGGAGACGGCCGTGGCGCTGGCGACGAAGAAGTCGCCGAACAGCCTGATCGACGACTACGTGTACATCTCGATGTACACCGCGCGCGGCGTCCTCGGCCGCAGCGACCAGGTCAACGCCGGCCACCGCTGGGCCACCGGCACCGGCAACGTCCTCAGCTCGCCGGGCGTCCTGCCGCCCCGCCCGAACGACAAGCGCGTGCACCACGCCGTCTACACCGAGTCCCGGTCCGGGTCGTCGGTGACGACGAAGCTCTACTTCGACGGCGCCCAGGTCGACTCCGGGTCCTTCACGATCGACGGCACCACGCGCACCGACCAGAAGTGGCGGATGCTCATCGTCGGCGGCCTGTTCGGCCAGGACGCGTGGCAGGGGTCGGTCTCCAACGTCGCCCTCTACTCGTCGGCGCTGTCCGCCGCCCAGGTGCTCGAGCACTACCGGTGCGGGAAGCCGTCGGCCGGCGACACCATCGACGCGCAGATCGCCCGCATCGGCACCTGGACCGGCACGACGTGCACGTCGGTCACAGCGTCCGGCAAGCAAGCGGTGCTCCCGCCGACCGACGGCCAGTCGGCGCTGGACGCCCTGGCCCGCATCGCGCGCGGCGAGACCGGCATCGCCTACCACGACTACTCGTCCGACCTGGTCATCGTCGTCACCTCGCCGGACGCCGACCCGGTCTCGACGAGCATCATCGTCGACGCCGTCGACGACCTGGGCAGCCCGCCGGTGTACGGGCGCGATGCAGCTGCGCGAGTGGCGCGCGGTATCGCGAAGACGCCGGTCGCGACCGTCACCGCGGAGGACGCGGCCCTGCTCGCCTCTATCGGGCCGGTCGAGGAGTCCGCGGAGTGCACCCTGGCGAAGCGCCCCGACCTGCACGCGCTCGCGTCGTCGCTGATCTCCCGCGGCCGGGAGCAGGTGCTGCGGGTCCGCGAGGCGACCATCGACCTGGTGACGGCCAAGAACGACCTGTACGCCAGCTGGTTCGCGATGACCCCGGGGCGCCGGCTCCGGATCGCCAACCTCGACACCACCGTGATGGGGCGCACCTACGACGACGGCTACCTCCTCGGCTACGTCGAGCAGGCCGACGCCACCAAGTTCCAGGCCACGGTCTACCTGGCGCCGGCCGACGCCCCACGGGTGGGCCGCTACGACACCGGCCGGTACTGCTGGGGCGACGGCGTGTGCACCCTCTCGGCCGGGATCACGTCGAGCGCGACGACGCTGACGCTGACCTGGACCGGGTCGGCGACCCTGTCGACGGCGGCCGGGGACTACCCGATGGACATCGACCTCAACGGCGAGCGGGTCACGCTGAACAGCGCTCCCGCCGGCGGCACCTCGCCGCGCACGTTCACCGGCGTCACCCGCGGCGTCGGCAGCACCATCGCACGCGCCCACTCCGCCGGTGAGCCGGTCGAGGTGTGGGACGCCGACCGGTTCGCCTGGTAACGGAGGAGACCCCCAGTGGCGACAGTGCCCACCACACAGACGATCGCGGTCGGCGAGAAGAACCTCGCGGCGGAGTACAACCAGTACATCCGCGACGCCCTGGCCTTCCTGCTGTCGCCGCCGCGCTGCTCGCTCTACCAGACAGCCACGACGAACATGTCGACGTCGGGCACCGCCTCGGTGATCCTGTTCGACACCGAGCTGTACGACACCGACTCGATGCACTCGACGTCGTCGAACACCTCGCGCATCACCTGCAACGCGGCCGGGCTGTACCTCGTCACCGCGACGCTCGGCTTCGCCGCCAGCGCGACCGGGTTCCGGCGCCTCGACCTGCGCAAGAACGGCAGCGCGACCCCGTTCGCCACAGTCTCCCACGCGGCCGCGCCGACGCTGTCGTCGTCGGTGTCGGTGTCGGAGTTCGTGCAGCTCTCGGTGGGCGACTACATCGAGATGTTCGGCACGCAGACCTCCGGCGGCGCGCTCGCGTCGGTGGCCGGCTCGGACTGGACCAACTTCGCCGCGCAGTGGGTGGCGAACTCGTGAGCGACGCCCAGGTCCTCGTCTACGTCGTCGTCGCGCTCCTGGCGCTCATCGGCACCATCGGCACCGCCATCCTGGCCACCCGGCAGAAGCAGACCACCGACCTCGTCAACGCGCTGCAGGCCGAGGTGCAGTCGCTGCGGGAAGAAGTCGGCGCGCTCCACAAGCGCGAGCGCGCCACTGAGGACTACATCGACGAACTCCGCCGCCACATCAACGACCAGAAGCCGCCCCCGCCGCCGCCGTGGCCGCCCGGCCTGGTCACCTGAGCGCCGGCGCATCGCGCCTGTTCCGCCCCTCCTGCGACGGGATGCCCGTCGACCACCGCCCCGAGCCCCCGCCACCCGCGGGGGCTTCCTCGTGAAGGGACCCACCATGACCGACCTCTGGCTGAAGCTGCCCGCCGCCCTCCGCTCGTCCCTGCGCGTCGCCGCCGGCGCGCTGCTCGTCTGGCTGCTGACCGACGGCGTGCAGCTGCTCACCGACTCGGCGCTGCCGCTGTGGCTCAAGGGCCTCCTGCTCGCCGTCGTCGTGCCCGCCCTGCGCGCTCTCGACCCGACGGAGGTGGCGTTCGGCAATGGCTCGACGTCGTCCGACGTCACTGCCGCGGACCTCGGCGAGCACTGATGCTGCCGATGGCGCCCGCCTCGGTGCGCGTCACCGTCAACGGGCAGCAGTTGTCCAAGCGCGTCCGCGAGCTGATCTACCAGGCCGCCGCAGACGCGAAGATCGACCGCAGCCGCATCGTCGTCGTCCAGGGCTCGTACAAGGGCGGCCACGGCGCTGCTGCCTCCGGGTCCACCCACGACGCGGCCGGCGCGTTCGACCTCCGCACCCGCAACCTGACGTCGCAGGAGACGCTGCGCCTGGTGTTCCACCTGCGCCGCTGGAACGTCGCGGCCTGGTGGCGCGCCCCCGCCTACGGGTGGCCCGCGTCGGAGGGCGGCCCGCACCTGCACGGCATCGTCCTCGACGAGCCCGGCCTGTCCGACGGCGCCGAGTGGCAGGTCGCCGAGTACCTCGCGGGCCGCAACGGCCTGTCCCGCGGCGGCCGGGACCCTTTCCCGCGGCCGCCCGGCCAGACCTACCTGCTGCGGCGCACGACCCGCATCGTCGTCCCGGCGACTGGCGTCTACAGCGAGCCGTCGTGGCGGTCGCCGAAGGTCGGCACGCGGGTGTTCGGCAACCCGGTGGCCTACGTCGCCGTTGTGCGCGACGTCGACGGCCGGCGCTGGCTGAGGACGCCGTCGGGCAACTTCGTGCTCAGCGCGCGCACCTCGGCGGGCCGCTAGACCCCCGGGCCCGCTGTCGAGGGGCGGGCCCGGGCTAACTCCGCACCCTCCGTCGCGCGGCGGACTGGCGCGGCCTTCGAGAGCCCCCGCTCACGCTTCGGCGTGGGCGGGGGCCTCTTCGTCGTCCGTGGGGGTCGTCAGGCGATGCGCGGGAGCCCCTCGGCCGCGTCGCTGGTCTCGTGGGACGTGATCAGCGTGTAGCGAGCAGTCGTCGCGGGCGAGGCATGGCGCATCATCTGCTGCACGACCCGCAGGTTCTCCGTCGCCCGCAGGGCGGTGGTGCCGAAGTAGTGCCGGAGCTGGTGGCCGGTGCACGGCGAGCCGACCGCGCGGAACGCCTCTCGGATGATCTTCTGCACCGACTGCGCGGACAGGTCCCACGCCGGGGCCGCGAGGATGTCCTCCGCCGCCCATCCGGCGATGGGCACCGACTGCCGGTGCCCGCCCTTGCTGCGCGGGATCTCGATCCACCAGCGCCCGTCCTGCGCCCGTGTCAGGTGCTCGTGGCGAAAGGCTGCCACTTCGCAGGCCCGGAGGCCCGCGTAGGCCATCAGGAGCGCCATCGCCCGCGTCCGGGGGTCGGCTGCGCGCAGCATCCTGGCGACGTCGTCCGCTGGGGCGGGCCGTGGGACCGCGCTGGGGACCTTGACGCCGGGGATGCCGGCGGTGGGGTCGTCGTCGACCATGTGCTCGGTCGCGGCCCAGGCGTAGAACGCCCGAAGGTAGGACAGCATCGTCGAGCGGGTGGCCGGGTGGTCGTAGTCGGCGAGGAAGGCGATGAGGGCGGACCTGTCCAGGCTCAGGGGATCGCCGTGCAGCGCGGCGAGACGGCGCATCATGCGCGTGCGCGTGGCGATGGTCGTGCTCGCCGCCCCCGTGAACCTCATGTGATCGGCCCATCGCTGGATGGGAGAGGTCATGATCGTTTCCTCGGTCGGCTACGCGGCGGGCTTGAGCGTCTTCGCCCGGTTTCCCTTGTGGGAACCAGGGTACCGATACTGCATCAACTCGGTAGCGGTACGGCTCGCCGCGAACGACTGAGGCGTGACGACCTGGAAGAACATGCCCGGCGAGACGTCCAGCGCCTCCGCGATGGAGATGACGTCGTCGACCGAGAGGGGCACGCTGGCCCCGATGCCGATGCGCTTGCTCACCCATGACGGCGCGTGGCCGAGCTTCGTCGCGAGGTCGGACGCGCTGATCTGACGGCGCTGCATCCAGACCCGGATCTCGGTCCGGACGTTGTCAGCGCTCTCGTGCTTGGTCTTCGGCTTCATGGTCTCCGACCTCCGCTCGGTTGCCCCTCTGGCAACAGAGTGGGACACGCCGGAACCAATGTCTAGTCATCGCTTGACAACTGCGCTACACGGGTCCAGGGTTTCCCACATGGGAAACACCAGCACCCGCGAGGGAAGCGCCTACGCGGCCCGCGCCGCGCTCGGCGGGGCCCGGATCAGCACCCGGGAGCTCGCCCGGCGCACCGGCCGCAGCCACTCCTACTGGTCGAAGCGGCTCACCGGCTCGCTCCCGCTGACCGTCGACGACCTCGCTGTCATCGCCGAGCACGCCGACGTCCCCGTCGAGTCCCTGCTGGGGGCTGCGGCCTAAGACACCGGCCGGTGCGTGCGTCCCCCGTCGCGC
This sequence comes from uncultured Iamiaceae bacterium, assembly GCA_964624775.1. GTDB lineage: Bacteria > Actinomycetota > Acidimicrobiia > Acidimicrobiales > Iamiaceae > Aquihabitans. Next base: position 12,361 of record CAZUYW010000011.1, on the reverse strand, counting down.
ACCGGCCGGCCACGGCGCCGGGGTCGACAGCCCCCGACCGGCCCCGGCGCCACCAGTCCTGAACAGCCGAGAGCCCGGCCTCCCCGCAACAGAGACGACCGGGCTCACGACAACGAGAAGAGGCTAGCAATGAGCGAGATCGAGTGGAGCGGTCCGCCGCCGGAGACACGTGGCGGCCCGAACGCGAAGTACGCCGAGACTCGAGCGGCACTCGCCGAGCGCCCCGGAGAGTGGGCCGTCATCGATCGACGACCGCACCAGCCAGGTGCGTGGGCGAGGAACATCAGCCGCGGCAAGTCGTGGGTCGGCTACGAGGTTGCGCAGCGGAAGATCGACGGCCAGGACGTCCTGTACGCGCGCTTCGTCGGCGTCGAGGCAGGTGCCTGATGGCACGCCTGACAGACCACACCCGCGTCCTCGTCGCCAAGGCCTACGCGCTCGGCGACCTCGACGAGCTGCGCGCCCTCGCGCTCGCCGCGATCGACGACCTGGACCGTGTCGCTGACGCCTACGACGTCGCGAGCACGATCGCCGCTGAAGTCGGTGCAGCGTGAGCCGCCCGATGAAGTTCCTGCTCGCCGACGTCTGGCTGGTGGGCTGGAACGGGCATGCGGCGCTGACCCAGGCGTTCGAGGCGAAGTGGGCCTTGTGCCTGCTGTTCCTCGGCTTCGCGGCCCTGTTTGGGTGGCTGGCGACGATCAACTGGAACAACGCCAAGGCTTACGTGCAGGCCGACGTCGAGTCTGCGTCGGGCATTCGCGTCCATGTCTCGTCGCCGAACCCGACCGCCGTACAGGCCGCGCTGCGGGCGGTCGACGAGTTCGACCGACGCACAGGCGGTGCGTCGTGAGCGCAGGCACGCCGGGCTGCACCGTCTGCGGCCGCGACAACGACTACGGCACCCACGCCGCCCTCGAGGCGACCGGGCACCTGTCCCACTCCTACACGCCGAGGCGGCCGTTCGCGATCGACGCCGCGCACATCGCGCACCAGCGCGAGTGGTCGGCGAGGACCTTCGGTCCCGGTGACCGCACTGCCGGCGTCATCGACCACATCCGCAAGGAGCTCGACGAGATCGCGGCGAAGCCCGACGACATCGAGGAGTGGGCCGACCTCATCATCCTGGCGTTCGACGGCGCCTGGCGGGCCGACCACGACCCGCAGGCCATCCTCGACGCCGTCGCCGCGAAGCAAGCGAAGAACGAGGCCCGCACGTGGCCGGACTGGCGCACCGCCGAGCCCGGCAAGGCGATCGAGCACGTGCGCGAAGGCGAGCACCCGACGGACGCAGCCCCTGATCGAGGGGTGGGACCGGTGACCGCCATCGTCCGCTACGAGTCCGCCCGCAGCCTCGGCATCGACGCCAACGCCACCATCGTCTGCACGGACCGCTGGGTGGTGGCGCTCGGCGAGTACGCCGACGAGGGCGAGCCCGAGGTGCTCGTCCATGTCGGCTGGGCAGTCGACGCCGACGGCAACGACATCCGCAAGAGCATCGCCCGCCGCATCGCGGCGATGCTCGATGACGACGCCCTGGACGGCACGTCATGACCCTCTACTTCGAGCCGTGGCAGCTCGTCGCCGTCTGCCTCCTCACCGTCATCGGCGCAGCCGTCGTCGCCCTGATCGTGGTCGGCCTGCTCGGTGCGTGGCTGCTCCGCGACAGCGGCTCCGTGCCCGTCGCGAAGTCGGCCGCCAAGCCGGAGCCGGTCGCCGACGTCGTGCCGCTGCGCGACGCGCACCACGACCCGCTGACGTGCCGGGAGTGCCTGGGCGCGGACCGGGGAGGGTTCTGATGAAGGCCAACCGCGGCCGGGTCCGCCTCACCAAGCGCGGCGAGTACGCGCTCCTCGCCTTCCTGTTCGCCGTCTCGATGCTCGTCGGCCTGACCGTCGGCTCGTGGAGCCCCTGCGCGGGCGAGGGCGTCGCCTGCGTGATCTTGCCGGGCGGTGCCCCGTGAAGCGCCTCAAGGCCTACGCCGTGTCCGCGCTGGGCTTCTTCCCGCTGGCGTGGCTGCTGTCGCTGTGGGCCGACCTCGACGTCTGGCAGGCGCTGGCGCTCGGCGTCGCGCTGGGCTTCTGGCTCGCCGTGGACCGCATCGCTGAGCGGCGGTGGGCGCCGTGAGCCGCCGGTCGATCTGCGCCGTCCCCGAGTCCGTCGCCTGGGTCGTCGGCGGGGTGCTGATGCTCGCCGCCGCCGTCCTCACCGTCCAGCGCCGGTGGTGGGTCTGATGAGTCGCTTCCCGCTGCTGTTCAGCCTGGCCTTGGACTACCGCACCCTTGCCGAGTCCCTGGCGCGCCTCTCCCGCTTGGTGGACGCCCTTGAGCGCGCCACTCGGCAGCACATCGACTGGCCGCGCCTCCGCAAGTACGGACTCGACCACTACCGCAAGCACCATGCCCGCAAGGCGCACCCGGCGATCAAGCCGAACCGTCGTCGCACCCACCGTCGGGCTCGCTGATGGCCGCACCCTGGGGCGAGCACCCCGCCCTCCCGCCACGGCTGCGCGTCATCCGCGACTGCGATCACGACGCCGTCATCGCCGACCAGGCCCGCCGCATCGCCGACCTCGAGGCCGCCGTCCGCACCTGGCGCGAGGTCGCCCGCCGCCACCACGACATCGCCGCCGACCTGCAGCGGGCGCTGGAGTCGCACGAGCGCGACTGCCATTCCATGCCGCCCGGGTCGAGCCACTGGATCACCGAGGAGACACCCGCATGAGCCGCCCGACCACACCGCCGATCCAGCGGGTCCTGGACCGCATCCGGATCACCGACGCTGGCTGCTGGGAGTACCCGACGCTGAACGAGGCCGGCTACGGCGTCGTCGGCGAGGGCCCTCGCGGCGGCCGGACCTTCCGCACGCACCGCGTCACCTGGGAGCACTACCGCGGCCCGATCCCGCCCGGCGCGGAGCTCGACCACCTCTGCCGCAACCGCGCCTGCTGCAACCCCAACCACCTCGAGCCAGTGGACCGCTCCACCAACGTCAGGCGTGGTCTCCGCAAGACCGAGCAGGACACCTGCGCCAAGGGGCACCCGTTCTCCGGCGACAACGTCCGCGAGACGGAGCGGCAGCGCGTCTGCCGCACCTGCGAGCGCGCCAACGGCCTCGCCTACCGCCGTCGGCGCGCCGGGAAGGCGGCAGCATGACCGGCCACCTTCACCCCGACCTGACAGCGCTCCTGCTGCGCCCCATCAACCAGCGCCGTGTGTTCCGCAAGGACGGCCAGTCGCACCTGGCGGCGTGGGACGTCCGTGCCCACCTCAACCGCTGCTTCGGCTTCGCGGCCTGGTCCGCAGAGACCGTGCGCGCCGAGCTCATCCACGACCTCGAGACCACCACGAAGCAGCAGAAGCCGGCACGCAAGGTCGCGTACCGGGCTCAGGTCAAGCTCACGATCCACGAGACGGGCGCGACGTACACGGAGTGGGCCGTCGGCGAAGCCGTGATGCCCGAGTTCAAGCACGGCGACGCTCACGACTTCGCCCTGAAGACGGCCGAGTCGCAGGCGCTGAAGCGCTGCGCGGTGAACCTGGGCAGCCAGTTCGGCCTGTCCCTCTACGACAACGGCAACCTCGACGACGTCGTCCGCGGCGTGTTCGCCGTGAAGTTCGCCGACGACGTCGAGGTGGCGGACGAGGGATCGGAGCCGGGCCTCGTCGTAGACGAGGAGACCGGCGAGATCCACGAGACCACCGGGGCGGGTGAGGCGGCCCCGACGCGCGCGGGCTCCGAAGAGACCGCCCCCGCCCCGGTGCCGGACCCCGACGCGGGCGCGGTGGAAGGGGAAGCCGCTGCGCCCGCGTCGGACCTGCCCTACGACGTCGCCGGCCGCCTGGCGTTCCTACGGCAGCGGATGAACCGGCCCGACGCTGCCCCGACGAAGGCGCAGACGGCGCGCATGTGGGCGATCCTCGGCCCGCTCGGCGACGACGACACGAAGCGGGAGTTCATGCGCCGGGTCATCACCCGGGCCTGGGAGTCGTCGAAGGAGCTGACGGCCGTCGAGGTCGCGGTGATCAGCGACGCCGCCGAGACGCTGCTCAACCCGCCGGAGTACGACCCCGAGGCGGTGGCGTCGTGACCGACGGACCCTGCCAGACCCTCGAATGCCCAGCCTGCGGCGCCATCAACCGCATGTGGCTCGGCGGCATCGGCCCTGACGGGCGCGCCGTCTACACCTGCCGCCTCTGCGGCGCCCAGCGGGGCCCTGCCGACGGCCACCTCTACGGCATCACCCCGGAGGCGTCATGACCACGCAGCTCGACCTCCTCGCCATCGCTGACAACCCCCAGCCCTGGGCCGACGAGTACCGCCACCGCATCCTCGCCGCCATCAAGGCCGACGCCGACGCCCACGACGGCCGCATCAGCACCAACCGCGTCCGTGCCGCCCTGTCCAACGAGCACGGCCTCACCGTCGACCCCCGCATGCTGTCCGCCACCTACAGCGCCCTCGCCGCCCGCGGCGTCATCCGGTCGCTGGGCTGGCTCGACACCAACGACGACCACCGCGGCGGGAATGCCGGACGCCCGGCGAGAGCGTGGCAGTGGGTGGGGCAGCAGTGAGCCTCGACGACCTCCTCGACCTGCGCGGCACCGACTGGATGCGCGCCGCCCTCTGCGCGCAGACCGACCCGGAGCTGTGGTTCCCCGAGATGGGCGGCAGCAGCAGCGCCGCCAAGGCCGTCTGCGCCCGCTGCCCCGTCCTCGACGACTGCCGCGAATGGGCGCTCGCCCAGGAGGACTTCCACGGCATCTGCGGCGGCATGTCGCACCGCGAGCGCATCGCCGAGCGCAAGCGCCGCGGCTGGTGGCAGGTCGAGCCCGAGCACGGCACCCGCACCCGCTACTCCAAGGGCTGCCGCTGCCAGCCATGCGCCCAGGCCAACCGCGACTACCTCAACGCGTGGGCCGCCCGCAGGAGGGCGTCATGAACCCGCACTGGCGTGACGACGCCGCCTGCCGCCAGCACAACCCCGAGCTCTGGTACCCCAACCACCAGCCCGGACGCGGCACCGCCGACGTCTACGCCGACGCCCGAGCCGTCTGCATCACCTGCCCCGTCATCGCCGACTGCCTCGAGCACGTCCTCACCACCCGCGAGGACCACGGCATGTGGGCCGCCCTCACCCCCGAGCAGCGCGCCAACCTCTACCGCGACCGGCCCCCGGCCCGCCGCGACGCACCCTCCCTCGGCCTCGTCCCCGCCGAGAAGCACTACAGCACCACCGCCGCCTGCGGCACCCCCGCCGGCTACCAGCGGCACCGCTGGCGCGGCGAGACGACCTGCCCCGACTGCCGCGAGGCCGTCAACGCCTACAACCGCCTCCGACGCGAGGTCACCGGGAGGACCGCATGATCGGCGGAGAAGCAAGAGCCTGGCAGCGCATCGCCGAGGTGCTCCGCGGCAATCTGGGCCTGTCCGACCCGAAGGTCCGTCAGGACGTCACGCGGGCGCGGCGGGGTGACGCGGCATGACCGGTTCCGCGCGCGTGATCCGCGCGAACGCGCTGGCGCTGCCGCTCGAGGATGCGTCCGTCGACCTCGTCGTGACGTCGCCGCCGTACTTCGGGCTGCGGTCCTACCAGGACGGCGGAGAGCACTACGCAGGGCAGATCGGCGACGAGGCGACACCTGGAGAGTTCGTGGATGCGCTGCTCGCCGCGACGCGGGAGATGGTGCGGGTGCTGAAGCCGTCAGGGTCGATCTGGGTCAACCTCGGCGACAAATACAGCCAGCCGGGCAAGGGCGAGCGCAACATGCAGGGCGTCGGCGGATCCATTGTCCACAAAGTTGGCGAGCGGCAGGCGAACCGGAGCGCGGTCGGGCTGTCCTACGGCGCTCCCGCCAAGTCCCTCATCGGCGTCCCGTGGCGTTACGCGCTGCGCTGCATCGACGACCTCGGCATGATCCTCCGCGCCGAGGTCATCTGGTCCAAGCCGAACGGACTGCCCGAGTCCGTCACCGACCGGGTCCGCCGCAGCCACGAGACGTGGTTCCACTTCACGAAGGAGCCCCGGTACTTCTCGGCGGTCGACGAGATCCGGGAGGAGCACAACTACGCTGGAATGGGCCTGACCTGGGCAGAGCGCAAGGCGACGGGAAACCGCTACGACGCGACTGGTCACGTCGGCCACGGGTCGGGCGGTATGGCAGCCAACCCCCTCGGCAAGCTCCCTGGCTCCGTGTGGACGATCCCGACCGAGCCGCTGCGCGTCCCCGACCACCTCGGCGTCGACCACTTCGCTGCGTTCCCGACGGAATGGCCGCGCCGCATCATCCGGGGCTGGTCCGCCGAAGGCATGACCGTCCTCGACCCGTTCGGCGGCACCGGCACCACCGCCCTCGTCGCCCGCGCCCTCGGCCGCCACGGCATCAGCGTCGACATGTCCGCCGACTACTGCCGCCTAGCCGAATGGCGCACCAACGACCCCGGCCAGCTCGCCAAAGCCATGCGCGTCGAGAAGCCACCCGTCGAGGTCGACGGCCAGGCGGCCCTGTTCGGCGGTGACGCGGCATGACCGACGCCGACCCGTTCGCCGCTGCCGCCTGCCGCGACGCCGCCGCCCGCGCACGGGAGTTCCGTGCCAGCACCAGGAGGACCGCATGATCGGCGGAGAAGCACGCGCATGGCAGCGGGTCGCGGAGGTGCTGCGCGGCAACCTCGACCTGTCCGACCCGAAGGTCCGTCAGGACGTCACGCGGGACCTGGCGTACCTCGACGAGCGCGCGTACCGGGCGCAGATGGCCGGGCCGCGGTCGGACGCGGAGACGTGGGACGAGCTGCTCGAGCAGGTCGAGATCCGCGAGCCCGAGGCGGTGACCCGTGGCTGAGATCCGCGAGACATGCGGCTGCGGCGCGACGTACCGGGGCTGGGACGGCTACGCGGCCGCCTGGCGCCGCGAGCACCAGCACGTCGTGGCCGAGCAGTTGGCGCCGCTCTTGGCCCACCGCGCGGCCCCGATCGTCGCCCGCCGTTTCGTCCCTCGTCGCCTCAGGAGCGCCCGATGACCGACCTCGACCTCGACCGCCTGCTGGCCCGCGCGGACGCCTCTGAGGAGGAAGTGGAGTCGCTCGGTCACGAGTGGGGGGGTGAACTGCCCACCCCTGTCGTCGCTGTACGGACGACCGAGCTCCGCGCCCTCATCGACCGCCTCACCGCCGCCGAGAAGGAGGCCGCCGAGTGGCGCCGCATCATGGCGCGACCCCACCCCGGCGACGCCTGCTGGGGTGCTCACCAGCAGCGTTCGCAGGACTCCTGCCTCGGCTGCGAACGGGACGCCGCCCTCGCCCGCGCCGAGGCCGCCGAGGCGGAGGCCGTGCGGCTGCGGCGCGAGGTCGCCCGGCACGAGGCCGACTTCCCGTGCGACCAGGGGTGCACCGCGCTCGGATACCCCGACGAGGTGTGCTCGCGGCATGGTCGCAAACCCGCCGACCTGTGGGAGCGGGGTGACGTCATCGCCAAGCAGCGCGACGCCGCCACCGCCCGCGCCGAGGCCGCCGAGGCCCGGCTGGCATGGCTGCGCACCCCGGAGGCCGTGGAGGCCGTCGCGGCGACGCTGCTGGATGAGCCCGGCTTGGCCTTCGTGAAGTACCCCGGCGTGACCGTCTACCCCGGCGACTCGACCCACCTCGCCGCTGCCGCCCTCCGTGCCCTCACCGCCCGCACCGACGAGGAGACCGACCGATGACCACCGGCGACGACCGCGCCCGCCGCATCGCCACCTACCTGCGCGGCCTTGCATCCGATGCGGTCGGCCACGCCTTCACGTTCAGCCGCGCTGATGGCGCTGCGTGCGCCGAGGCTGCCGCGCTGATCGAGGACGGCATCGCGGCACGGGAGGACGCCGAGCGGGCCCACGCCGCCCTCCGCGCCGTCGAGGCGCTGGTCATCGAGGCCGACGCGGCACACGTGCAGTACCTCGCAGGACCCATCCTCGACCGCTTCATCGTCCCCGCGAACGTCACCACTGAGCGAATCCGCACCGCCATCCGCGACGCCCTGGAGGCCCGGTGACCGCCCTCGAGGACGCCGTGAAGGCCGCCGCCGAGGCCGGGCAGGGTGTGTCTCACGACTTCCTGGTCGAGTGTGGCCTCACGGACAACGAGGCAGACGCCGCGATCAACGCTGTCGCCGAGGCCGCCGTCGCCGCTGCCGCGCCGATCCTGCTCGCCGCCGAGCGCGCCCGCCTCGCCGCAGCGTGCCGAGCTGAAGCAGACAAGTTCGACCGCTCCTCGGCATTTGAGTCCCACAGCCGCCGCACGCAACTGCAAGGCCACGCCTCAGGGCTGAGCCACGCCGCCCGCATCGTGGAGGCGCGCGATGCTGCCTGAGCGTTTCATGGAGAAGGTGTCAGTGGCTGGCGACTGCTGGGTCTGGACAGGCCAAAAGCGTCGAGGTTACGGGCGATTCTGGAACTTCGGACGGAATGTGTCAGCTCACCGCTTCGCTTACGAGCAGAGCGTCGGCCCCATTCTGCCTGGTCTTTCGTTGGACCACCTCTGCCGAAACCCATCTTGCGTCAACCCCGACCACCTCGAGCCGGTGACGCAGCGGGAGAACGTCTTGCGCGGCGCTGGGCTGCCGGCCATCAACGCCAACAAGAGCCACTGCAAGCAAGGCCACGAATTCGACGAGCAGAACACCTACCGGTGGCGAGGCGAGCGGCAGTGCCGGGAGTGCACGCGAGTTCGCTTGGCCAAGCGTGATCGCCGCAAGGTCGCCGAGACCGCACCCGAGGAGGAGTCGTGAGCGACATCGACGAGGTGGTCCGGGCCGCGCGTAGAGCGGAGCGCGAGCGCATGATCCGCCTGATCACGGCTGACGCGAACTTCGAGCCGTCGTGCGCCGAGGACATCGGCTTCTACGACGGCCTGATGCGCGCAGCACGCCTCATCGAGTCCGCACCCGAGGACGAGTCGTGAGCCACGCGATGGGAGTGAAGTGCCGTGGCTGCCAGAAGGTGCTCCAGCCCGACATGTGCCCCGAGGGCTGCCCCGAAGGGCACGGGTTCACGTTCGTCGTCTGCCTGGCCTGCGAGGCGGTGGCCGAGGCGTGCCTCTGCGCTGGGCACTACATGGCCTGCGACGAGCCATGCCCCGACTTCTGGCTGCCCGATGTCCCGATGTCACCAGACAAGGGACACGCCGAGACCGCACCCGAGGAGGAGTCGTGAGCCACAGCACCGACCTTCTGCCGATCAAGCCCGGTGCCTACACCGTCGGCTATTTCGCCATCTGCAGCTCCTGCGGCTGGACCGGCCCCGAACGCGACAGCCAAGGCGCAGCAGCCCGCGACATCCTCGACCACTGCAAGGAGAACACCTGACATGGCCTACGCCAAGTTCGACGACGGGTTCGCCGACCACCCGAAGAACCGGGGCCTGTCCGACGGCGCGTTCCGCCTCCACGTCAGCGGCATCCTCCACAGCGCCCGCTGGCTCACCGACGGCGCCGTGCCGGCCGACGTCCTCCCCGACCTCATGCGCCGCTACCGCCCCGCCTACCTCGCCGAGCTCATCGACCGAGGCCTCTGGCGCGAGGTGCTCCCCGGCGCGCTCTACCAGATCCACGACTACCTGCAGTGGAACGACAGCCGGGCCAAGGTCGAGGCCCGACGGGAGCGCAACGCCAAGCGCCTCGCCGAATGGCGGGCCAACAGCGGGAAGGACGACGTGGCGTGAAGCCGACGTACACCCTGCATCGCGGCGACGCTCTGGCGGTCCTGCGGGACCTGCCGAGCGGGAGCGTCGACGCGGTCATCACCGACCCGCCGTACAGCAGCGGGGGCATGATGCGCAGCGACCGCGCACAGGCTGGAAGCCATCGCAAGTATTCGGGAACGTTCACAGCGCCAGGTGAGCTGGAAACGTTCTCTGGTGACAGCCGGGATCAGAGGGCATACGCCTACTGGTTCGCGTTGTGGGCCTCTGAGTCGCTACGTGTCACGAAGACCGGGGGGCTTTTCCTGTGCTTCACCGACTGGCGGCAGCTCCCATCCACGACGGATGCCTTCCAGTCTGGCGGATGGATCTGGCGGGGGCTCGTACCTTGGGCCAAGAGCATGTACCGCCCACAGTCGGGCAGGTTCGCGGCGCAATGCGAGTACGTCGTCTGGGGCAGTAACGGCCCCATGCCTGGAACTTCACCTGGCGTCCCTGTGTTTCCCGGCTTCTTCCAAGCAGACCCACCCCGCGACCGCGAGCACATCACGCAGAAGCCGCTCGACGTCATGCGCTCCCTGGTGCAGATCGTCCCCGAGGGAGGCACCGTCCTCGACCCGTTCATGGGCAGCGGGACGACCGGGGTCGCTGCACTGCTTGAGGGTCGCAACTTCATCGGCGTCGAGATGACCGAGCACTACCACGACGTAGCTGAGCGCCGTCTGGCCGAGGCCGCAGGCGACTACCAGCCCAAGGGCGACCAGCCCTCCCTGTTCGGCGGTGACGCGGCGTGAACACCACCGGTAACGCTGTTACAGGCCCCGTTACGAACGCGACACGAACGCGCGATGTAACCCTGCCCCACACCACACCACACCACACCACTAAGAACAGGACTCCCGTAGCGACCGAAGACATGGGCGCCCCCCACGACGCAGAAGACTTCGCCAGCATCCACCCCCTCGACGCCCTCAGCGTCACCGTCTGCTGGCTCCGCCCCGACTGGTCGCCCATCCAGGTCCGCAAGACCCTCGCCCGCATGACCGTGCCGTGGCGCGACCGCGCAGTCGCTGCCCTGCGAGCAGCCACGGACCCCGAGATCCGCACGCCCTGGGCCATCGAGAACCTCGACGGCCGCCGCTACGAGCCCACCCCGACCCCGCCCACGATCGCCGAACTCCGCCAGGCCCAGCAGCAGCGAGACACCGACGACTGCGGCCACGGCGACGTCGCCGACCGCTGCGCCCTCTGCCGCCACCACATCCCCGCCGAGGAGCCCGCGTGACCGAGCGCCCCGACACCGCCTGCCCGATCTGCGCCCGCCGCGAACCGGCCGACGGCCTCGTCGCCTGCCGCCGCTGCCTCGACCGCATCGACGACGACCTCTCCCGCATCGCCGAGCTGACCCGGCTGGCCGCGATGTGGACCGAGGCCCGTAGGGGCACCCAGGAGCCCACGAGCCGCCCGGTGGCAGGATCCCGCCCGCCCCTGGATATCGGGGCTCTAGACGGCGCTCTCGGCCTCGCTGGGGGCATCGTGGACGTCGCGGCCCAGGACAGGCGCCAGGCCGACGACATCGGCGGCTCTGGACGGCCCGCCTGGCTGCGCCCAGCCGTCGACACCACCCGCGACACCCTCGCCCAGCAGGCCCCCGTCGTCCTCGACGCGCTCGAGTCCTGGGTTCGCCTCACCCGCGAGGAGGCCGGCCTCGTCCCCTGGGGCATCGCCACCGAGGGCCGAGCCGTCACCGTCGCCACCCTCGTCGCGTTCCTGCGCTCCTGGCTCGCCTGGATCGCCGAGCGGCCCGACTACCCCGTCGACGACCTCGCCCGCGAGGTCAGCACCATGCGCTGGCAGCTCGAGCACCTCGACCCGGCCAACAATGGCGCCGAGCCGGGCTCCCGCCTCCAGTGCCCCGCCGACCACCCCGACGCCGACGGCCGCCTCTGCCACGCCACCATCCGCTACGACCGCCAGCGCCCCGGCGACGACATCCCCTGCCCCCGCTGCCGCACCGTCTGGTCCGCCGCCCGCCTCCTGCTCGTCGCCCTCAACGACGAGACCCAGGCCATCTGGATGTACCCCGCCGAGGTGGAGTCCCTCATCGGCATCCCCAAGCGCACCCTGCAGCGCTGGGGCCAGGACGGCACCGTCGGCCGCCGCGGCACGCAGTACGACGTCGGTGCCGCGTTCAGGACACGCATCCGCGTAGGGGCTTGACAGGTGTAGACCCGTGGCGTACCCCCGGTGTATCCTGGCGGCATGTGCCGCGTGGCACTGCACCTTCGCCCCTGAGGATCCCCCGTCCTCGGGGGCTTCGCCGTCTACGGGGGTCGCGTGCTGAAGGACCCCCGCAGTCACCGCAGGTACAAGACCGCAGCCCGCGCCTACATCGCAGCAGCCGAACCCGGCACACCCTGCGCCCTGTGCGGCGAGCCCGTCGACACCACGCTCCCGAGCACCGACCCCGACGGCCCCACCATCGAGCACACCCTCCCCATCCGTGACATCGTCGCCGCCGCCGAGACCCAGGCCCACGCCCTCGACCTCGCCTGCGACCAGGACCTCTGGGGCATCGCCCACCACGTCTGCCAAGACCGGCAGGGCGCATCCGTCACCAACGGGCGGGCGTCCGTCGTGTACGAGCCGTCGCGGGCGTGGTGACCGCCGCGGATCTTTAGCCCCAGCAACCC
>CAZUYW010000010.1:10244-33510 GCA_964624775.1 uncultured Iamiaceae bacterium | reverse complement strand
TCGGCGACCGCAACGACGTGCCCGGCCACCGGCGGGTGGTGCGCGAGGTCCAGGCCGCGGTCGACGCGTGGCCGACCTTCGCGGCCGAGGCCGAGGTCCCCGACGACATCACGGCCGCGATCGCCGCCGACCACGCCGCCTTCCGCCCGACCTAGGTGCCGCAGAAGGTCTGGTAGCCGTCGGCGAAGCCGGGCGGGGCCGGGAGGGCGTACCGGTCGTCGGCCGCTCGGGGCGCGAACGGGCGGGTGACCTCGGCGAGCAGGTGCTCGAACGGCGCGAGGTCGCCGGCGGTGGCGGCGGCCAGCGCCTCCTCGACGAGGTGGTTGCGCGGGATCACGACGGGGTTGACCGCGTCCATGGCATCGGCGATGGCGGCTGGCGGCCGAGGGTCGTGTGCCAGCCGCTCGCGGTAGGGCGTCAGCCACCGGTCGAGCGCGGCGGGGTCGTCCAGCCAGGACCGCAGGACGCGGTCGTCGCCTCGGACCGCGTCGGCGAGGGCACGGTGGGCCGCGGTGTGATCGGCGTGCTGCTCCTGGAGCAGGCCGAGCCATGCGTCGATCAGCACGTCGTCGCCGCCCCGCGGGTCCTCGAGCCCGAGCTTGGCCGCCATCCCCGCCCGCCACGCGGCGGTGAAGCGGTCGGGGAACCCGTCGATCACGACCATCGCCGCGGCGACGGCGGCATCCTGATCGGGGTCGATGTGGGGCAGCAGGGCCTCGGCGAGGCGGGCGAGGTTCCAGCGCACGATGTGGGGCTGGTTGCCGAACGCGTAGCGGCCGCCGTGGTCGATCGAGCTGAACACGGTGGCGGGGTCGAACGCGTCGACGAACGCGCAGGGCCCGTAGTCGATGGTCTCGCCCGAGATCGTGGTGTTGTCGGTGTTCATCACGCCGTGGACGAACCCGACGTGCATCCAGCGCGCCACGAGCCGCGCCTGGGCGTCGGCGACCGCCTCGAACAGGGCGAGGAACCGGTTCGGTGCCTCGGCGGCCGACGGGTGGTGCCGTTCGATCGCCAGGTCGGTGAGCCGTACCACGACGTCGGGGTCCTGGAGCGAGGCGGCGTACTGGAAGGTGCCGACCCGCAGGTGGCTCGCCGCCACCCGGGCGAGCACGGCGCCCGACTGGGCACCCTCCCGCCAGACCTGGTCGCCGGTGGTGCACACCGCGAGCGACCGGGTGGTGGGGATGCCGAGCGCGTGCATGGCCTCGCTGATCAGGTGCTCCCGCAGCATCGGGCCGAGCACGGCGCGCCCGTCGCCGCCGCGGGCGAACGGCGTGCGGCCCGAGCCCTTCAGGTGGAGGTCGACGGTGCGGCCGTCGGGGGTGGTGAGCTCGCCGAGCAGGAGCGCCCGACCATCACCGAGCCGGGGGGAGTAGCCGCCGAACTGGTGGCCGGCGTAGGCCTGGGCCACGGGCGTCGCCCCCGGGGGGACCACCCCGCCGGCGACCACCCCGATCCCCTCGGGGCGGCGGAGCGACGCGGGATCGATGCCGAGCTCGACGGCGAGCCCCTCGTTGGCGACGACGAGTGCCGGCGCCGCCCCGGGCTCGGCCTGCCACGGCACCGCCAGCTCGGGCAGGCGATCGGCGAAGTCGTGGCGGAGCGGGGCGCGGGCGAGGTCCGACGGGTGCACCGTCCGAACCTATCGGCGTGACCTCAGATCAGGACCCGGAGCTCGACGTCGGCCATCGAGCCGTCGGCCAGGTCCTCGGCGACCCGCACCGCCTTCTTGACCGGGAGGATGAAGCACCCCCGCTTGGTGTCTGGGAACAGCGACGTGGACCAGGTCGACCCCCCGATGGTGACCTCGACCTTGACCGAGCCGAAGCCGCCGGCGTCGGCGCCGTGGCGCTCGTCGATCTCGTCGGTGACGTCCTCGGGCACCGACACGAAGTGCCACGCCGCCTTGCCCTGCCACTCCCAGAGCTCGGAGGTGAACCGGTAGGTGACGGGCTCGGCCATGGCCGCACGATACGTGGGCGCCGATCTCCCGGGATGCTGCGATACTCGGCCGATGGCCGAACGCAACGTGCTGGGTGGCGAGCTCGAGCCCTGCGGCACCGATCCGATGACGGGGTTCTTCCGGGACGGGTGCTGCTCGACCGGCCCCCAGGACCAGGGCAGCCACACGATCTGCGCCGTGGTGACCGCCGAGTTCCTCGCCCACCAGCGCTCGATCGGCAACGACCTGTCCACCCCGATGCCCGAGTACCGCTTCCCCGGGCTGGTCCCCGGCGACCGCTGGTGCGTGACGGCGCGCAACTGGGCGATCGCCTACCAGGACGGCGCCGCCGCCCCCGTCGTGCTCGCCGCCACCAACGCGGCGGTGCTCGACCTCATCCCGATCGAGGCGCTGCGCGAGCACGCCGTCGACGTCCCCGACGATCCGAGCGCCTTGGAGGGCGACCTGTGACCACCACCGAGCCGACGCTCGCCGAACCGCTGCCGCACTGGGACCTCACCCCCTTCTTCCCGTCGGTCGGGTCCCGCGAGTTCACCGCACTCACCGAGGAGGTGGCCGCCGAGGTCGGTCGCCTCCAGCGCCGCTTCGACGAGCTCGGCGTGCGCGCCGGCGACCCGCTGGCCGTCGACGACGAGGTGGTGGCCACGTCCGAGGAGGTGATCGCGGCGTTCAACCGGCTCCTCACCGACATGCGCCGCGCGGGCAGCTACCTGTACGCCCACACCACCACCGACGCCACCGACGCCGAGGCGGCCGGCGCGCTCAGCCGCTACCAGGCGAGCGTCGCACCGTTCGCCACGCTCGACGGCCGGTTCGACGCGTGGCTCGCGCGGCTCGACCTCGCGGCCCTCACGGCCGCCAGCCCGCTCGCGGCGGACCACGCCTACGCGCTGGAGCGGGGCGCAGCCGCGGCCGCCCACCAGATGAGCGAGGCCGAGGAGGACCTGGCCGCCGAGCTGGCGCTCACGGGCGGGCGGGCGTGGGCCAAGCTCCACGGCGACCTGACGGCCAGGCTCACCGCCACGGTCGACGGCGAGGCCCTGCCGATGAGCATCGTGCGGGGCCTGGCCACCGATCCCGACCCGGCCCGGCGCGAGGCCGCGTACCACGCCGAGCTGGAGGCCTGGGACGGCGTGGCCCCCACGCTCGCCACCGCGCTCAACGCGTTCAAGGGCGAGGCCAACGCCTTGAACCGGCGCCGGGGCTGGACCGACTCGCTCGATCCGGCGCTCGAGGTCAACGGCGTGAGCCGGGAGATCCTCGGCGCCATGCAGGCCGCGGTGGACGCCTCCCTCCCGCACTGGCACCGCTACCTGCGGGCCAAGGCCCGCCTCCTCGGCCACGCCGACGGGCTCCCGTGGTGGGACCTGCTCGCGCCGGTTGGCACGCCGAAGCGGTTCGCCTGGAGCCAGGGCACCGAGGCCGTCCGCGCGGCGTTCGCCACCTACTCGCCTCGCCTGGCCGGCCTGGTCGAGACCGCCGTCGAGGAGGCCTGGATGGACGCCGAGCCCCGGGCCGGCAAGGTCGGCGGCGCGTACTGCATGAGCATGGTCGACGGCGTGAGCCGCGTGCTCCTGAACTTCGACGGCAGCTTCGACGCCCTCCAGACCATGGCCCACGAGCTGGGGCACGCCTACCACAACGTCAACCTGGGCGATCGCACGCCGATGCAGCGCAACACCCCGATGGCTCTGGCCGAGACGGCCAGCATCTTCTGCGAGACGATCATGGTGCAGGCCGGCCTGGCCGAGGTGGGCGACGACGCCGAGGGCCGACTCGCCCTGCTCGACAGCGACCTGTCGAACGCCTGCCAGGTCGTGGTCGACATCCACTCGCGCTTCGCGTTCGAGCGGGCGCTCTCCGCGGAGCGGGAGCAGGGCGTGCTGTCGGTCGACCGGCTGCGCGAGCTGATGCTCGACGCCCAGTCGGTGGCGTACGGCGACGGCGTCGATCCCCGGTTCCGCCACCGCGACATGTGGGCGGTCAAGGGGCACTACTACACCGCCTACTACAACTGGCCCTACACCTTCGGGCTCCTGTTCGGCATCGGGCTGTACGCCGAGTACCAGCGTGATCCCGACCGCTTCCGCGAGGGCTACGACGACCTGCTCTCGGCCACCGGGCTCGGCGATGCCGCCACGCTCGCGGCCCGCTTTGGCATCGACGTGGCCGACGAGGCGTTCTGGGCGGCGAGCCTCGAGGTGCTCCGCGAGCGCATCGACGAGTTCGAGGCCGCGGTCGACGCGTCGCTCACCTGATCCAGCGCGCGCCGGTGGCGCAGCATGAGCGAGAGGCGCGGCCCGATGGGGCGGGCCGTCTTGGGCACGCTGTGCTGCCATGTGCGCTGGCAGGTGCCGCCCATCACCAGCAGGTCGCCGGGGCCCGGGTCGAACCGGCGCGAGGGCCCGCCGCCCGTCGGGCGCAGCAGGAAGCGGCGGGTGGACCCGAGGCTGACGACCGCGACCAGTGCCTGGTCCTGCTCGCGCAGCACCCGATCGCCGTGCCAGGCGACGCTGTCCGAGCCGTCGCGGTAGAGGTTGGCGCCGAGCGCGTCGAACCTGGTGCCGTATCGGGCACCGAGCGCGGCAGCCATGGCATGGGCGACGGTGGGCCAGGCGTGCTCCTCGCCATCACCCCACCAGCAGGTGAGCCGGGGCTCGGGGAGGACCTGGTCGTACATGGGCACCTCGCGTTCGCGCCACGCGGCCCGCGCGAGCAGGTCCTCGAAGAGGGGGCCGCTGCCCGACAGCCAGCCGGGCACGACGTCGACCCACGCGCCCGAGCCGAGGTCGACCCGGCGCGCGCCGCCGAACGCGGTGTCGACCGAGGGCTCCCCGCCGTCGAGGAGGGAGCCCTGCCAGGCGAGCTGCGGGGGAGCGACGGGGCGGGAGCGCACCACCCCAGGTTAGGCGAACGGGTGTTCGATGTCAGCCGAGGGCGCCGGCCTCGCGGAGGGCGGCGATCTGGGCCTCGTCGTAGCCGAGCACCTCGCGGAGCACCTCGTCGGTGTGCTGGCCGACGGTGGGGGCGTGGGTGGGCACGGGCACCTCGACGTCGAGGTACTTGATCGGCGACGGGAGCTGGTCGGCGCCGAGGCGCTCGGCCGGGATCCACGGGAAGCGGTCCTGGAACTGCGGGTCGTCGGCGATGGTCTGGGGCGTGTTCACCGCGATGATCGGCACCTCGATGTCGAGGCCGAGCTGCACCCACTCGTGGGACGCCTTGGTGAGGAAGATGTCGCGCAGCTCGGCGCGCAGGGCGGTGTTGCCGACGGCGTGGTCGGCGAACTTGGCGCCGGGGTAGGCCTCGAAGAGGTCGGCGCGGCCGACGCCCCGGCAGAAGTTCTCCCAGAACTCCCGCTCGGAGGCCTGGAGCAGGACGCAGACGCCGTCGCTCGCCTCGTAGAACTGGTAGCGGACGCCGTCGCGCATGCCGGCGGTGCCGGGGGCGCGGCGCCGGTAGTCGTCCGACGCGTTGCCGGTGACCTCGGACTCGGGCCGCTCGTAGGCCTTCCAGGTCTCCGAGCGCAGCCAGTCCATGGCCGCCGCAGCGTCGCTCTGGGCGATCTCGAGGCGGCAGCCCTCGCCCGTCTCGCGGGCGCGGATGACGCCGGCGAGCACGCCGAGCGCACCGAAGAGCGGTCCGGCGTGGATGCCCATCGAGGGGTGCTCGGGGATCGCCTTGAACCCGTCCTCGGTGGTCTCGGGCTGGACGAGGCCGGCCCACACGTCGTAGGCGACGCCGTGGCTGGGCAGGTCGGCGTAGGGGCCGGTCATGCCGTACCCGGAGATGGTGGCGAACACGATGCGGGGGTTGACCTCGCGGAGCTTGTCGTAGCCGAGGCCGCGCCGCTCGAGGCCGCCGGGGCGCATGGCCTCGATCACCACGTCGGCGTCGCGCACGAGGTCGAGGTAGGTGGCGACGCCCTCGGGCGTGCGGAGGTCGAGCACCAGCGAGCGCTTCCCCCGGTTGACGTGGAGGTGCATGAGCGACACGCCCTCGACGATCGGCCAGGTCATCTGGCGGATGTAGTCGCCCGCTGGGGACTCGATCTTGATGACCTCGGCGCCGAGGTCGGCCAGGTGGGTCGTGATCGCGGCGGGGCCGAGCATCGAGCTCTCGATGATGCGGACGCCGGCGAGGGGCGCGTCGGTGGCAGGCATGGGGTGGCGGGTCCTCGGGGTCGACGGTGCAGGCGACGAGGCCTCGCCGCTCAGATCTGACGGGTCGTCAGGTTAGCGGCGGGCGCGGCGAACCCGACGGCTCGGGCGTCGGATCTGCCCCCGGTGGCTCAGCAGTGGAAGGCGCCGGTCACGCGCTGGGCGGGCGTGCCGGTGACCCCCTCGAACAGGCCGTCGTGGCCGTCGTGGCTCCCGGTCAGCTCGGCGACGGGCCAGATCGTGCCCTTCCAGACGATGACCATCGACGCATCACCCGCCTCGAAGGATCCGTGGCGGCGGGGGAAGCGGGCGCCGGCGTAGTTCGGTCGGCGGCCAGTGACGTCATCCGCGACGGCGGTGCCCGCGTTGAGCGTGAGGTGCCCGTCGGCTCGGGTGCACCTGCCGTGGCGCAGCGTGCCGGTCACCGCATCCTCGCCGGTGCCGATCCTGAACGAGATCGAGGCGGGGCCGTCGCACCAGGATCGGATGACGCCGGGGTCCTCGTCGTGGGACCCGCACGGTCCCGAGAAGCTGGTGGCCGGGCGCGCGGCGGTGGTGGTGGTGCGCTTCGGGGCGGCCTTCCCGCCATCGTCGCTGCCCGAGCACGCGCCGAGGCCGGCAAGGGCCAGCAGGACCGCGGCGAGGGCGGCGGTGGTTCGGATCGCGTGCGCCATGGGTCCCCCGATGTTGCCGGGTCCCGATCGTAGAGCGGTGGCAGGGGTGCGGCGCTACGCTCGCGAAACGAGAACGTGTTCTCGTTTCGCGATGGGCTCGGGCCGTCGGCCCCGGCCGAAGGGGACCGCCATGCGCACGATCGACTTCGACGTCTTCGACGCCGACAACCACTACTACGAGGCGCCCGACGCCTTCACCCGCCACATCGAGCCGCAGTTCGCCAAGCGGGCCATGCAGTGGGGCGAGATCGGCGGGCGCACCCGGCTGCTCGTCGGCGGCAAGGTCAACCGCTTCATCCCGAACCCGCAGTTCGACCCGATCGCCCGGCCCGGGTGCCTCGACGAGTACTTCCGAGGTCGCTCCCCGGCCAACGACATCCGCGGCGCGTTCGGCGACCTCGAGCCGATCCGGCCCGAGTACCGCGACCGCGACGCCCGCATCCGCGTGCTCGACGAGCAGGGCCTGCTCGGCTGCTTCATGTTCCCCACCCTGGGCGTGGGCATGGAGGAGGCGCTCGTCGGGGACCCCGATGCCGCCCACGCCGCCTTCCGCGCCCTGAACCGCTGGGTCGACGAGGAGTGGGGCCTCGCCTACCAGGACCGCATCTTCTCGGCCCCGTACCTCACCCTCATCGACCCCGACCAGGCGATCGACGAGGCCCGCTGGGCGGTCGCGGGCGGCGCCCGCGTCGTGGTCATGCGCGCCGGCCCCGTGATGACCCCCGCCGGGGGGCGCTCGCCTGGCGACGCGGTGTACGACCCGATGTGGGCCGCGCTCGCCGAGGCCGGCGTCACCGTCGCCTACCACTCCGGCGAGGCCGGGTACGGGCGCTACGTCGCGGACTGGGGCGAGTCCGCGGAGTTCGAGGCGTTCCGCCGCACGCCGCTCTACAGCCTCCTCACCTCGGACCGGGCGATCGCCGACACCATGGGCGCGCTGATCGCCCACGGCGTCTTCGCTCGCCACCCCCGCATCCGCGTCGCCACCATCGAGAGCGGGTCGGAGTGGGTGCACCCGCTGCTGAAGAAGCTGGCCAAGAGCTACTCGATGACCCCCGGCGGCTTCGCCGAGGACCCGGTGGCCACCTTCCGCCGCCACGTGTGGGTCGCGCCCTACTACGAGGACGACATCCGCCACCTGGCCGACGCCATCGGCGCAGATCACGTGCTGTTCGGCTCGGACTGGCCCCACGCCGAGGGGCTCGCCGAACCGAAGGCCTTCATCGAGGACCTCGACGGCTTCGACGACGACGAGGTGCGCCTCATCATGCGCGACAACGCCCTCGCCCTGTCCCGCCCCCCGGCCTGACCTGCCACACTCGGCCCATGACCGATCCGGTGCCGCCCGCGTCCTTCAACCTGGCCGACCTCTGGGAGGCCGTCCACCCCCTCGTCGCCGAGCGCGAGGCCCTGGTGTGCGGTCC
Organism: uncultured Iamiaceae bacterium; assembly: GCA_964624775.1. Taxonomy (GTDB): domain Bacteria; phylum Actinomycetota; class Acidimicrobiia; order Acidimicrobiales; family Iamiaceae; genus Aquihabitans. The sequence continues at coordinate 25,286 of CAZUYW010000010.1, read as the reverse complement.
CCAGCGCCTCACCTACGTCGCGCTCGCCGAGCGCACGAACCGCCTCGCCCACCACCTGCGCGAGGCGGGCGTCGGGGTGGGCGACAAGGTCGGGCTGTTCCTCCGCAACGACGCGGCCTACCTCGAGGCCATGCTCGCCGCCTTCTCGCTGCGCGCGGTGCCGGTCAACATGAACCACCGGTACACGGGCGAGGAGCTGGCCCACCTGCTGACCGACTCCGGCGCGGTGGCCCTGCTCGTCCACGAGACGCTGACGGGCGCGGTGGCCTCGGTGCCCGGCGGGGTCGACGGTCTGCGCTCCCTGCTGATCGTGCCTGACCCCGACCCGAGCACGGTCGAGGGCGAGGTCGCCGACCTGCCCGGCGCGGTGGACTACGAGGCCGCGCTGGCCGCCGCGTCCCCCGAGCCCGTCGTGACCGAGGGGCGCAGCGGGGACGACGAGTACCTGATGTACACCGGCGGGACCACGGGTCGGCCCAAGGGCGTGGTGTGGCGCCAGGAGGACGCGTTCTACGCGTGCATCGGCGGCGGCGACCCGATGCGCCTGGTCGGCCCGATCGAGGAGCCCGCCCAACTGCTCGAGCGCATCGTGCCCGCGTTCACCTACCTGCCGCTGGCGCCGCTCATGCACGCCGCGGCCCAGTGGACGACGCTCTCGTGGCTGCTCGCCGGCGGCCGCACCATCCTCATGCCCGGCCGGCTCGAGCCCGAGGTCGTGTGGCAGGCGGTCGACGACGAGGGCGTGAACTCGCTGACCGTCGTCGGTGACGCTGTCGCCCGTCCGTTGGTCGACGCCTGGGAGGCCAACCCGGGGCGCTGGGAGGCGGCGAACCTGTTCGCCATCTCCAACGGCGGCGCCCCGATGTCGCCGACGCTCAAGGCCCGCCTCGCCGAGCTGTTCCCCGGCCGGGCGATCATCGACGGCTTCGGCTCCTCGGAGTCCGGCGTCCAGGGCTCGCAGCGCCTCCAGGCGGGCGACCAGGTCACCGGGCTCGCTCGGTTCGCCCCCGGTCCCACCACCGGGGTGTTCGACGACGATCTGCGCCCGGTCGAGCCCGGCTCGGGTGCGATCGGCAAGGTGGCCAACGCCGGGCGCCTGCCGCTCGGCTACCTCAACGACCCGGTGAAGACGGCCGAGACGTTCGTGGAGGTCGACGGCGTCCGCTACTGCTTCACCGGCGACATGGCCACCGTCGAGGCTGACGGCACGATCCAGCTCCTGGGCCGCGGGTCGCAGTGCATCAACACCGGTGGCGAGAAGGTCTTCCCCGAGGAGGTCGAATCGGCCCTGGTCGACCACGCCTCGGTGGCCGACGTCCTGGTCGTCGGCCTGCCCGACGAGCGCTGGGGGAGCGCGGTGACGGCCGTCGTCGCCCCGGCCCCCGGAGCGGAGGCGCCGACGCTCGAGGTGCTCAAGGAGCACCTCCGCCCCAAGCTCGCGGGCTACAAGATCCCCAAGCAGCTCGTGATCGTCGACCGGGTCGAGCGGACGCCGGCCGGCAAGGCCGACTACCGCTGGGCGCGTGCCGTGGCCGAGGAGGGCCTCAGCGGTTGACGGGCGCGGTGGGCGTGAAGCGCACCGGCATGGACTCGTAGCCCGACACGAAGTTGGCCGCCCGGTAGGCGGGCTCCTCCTCGTGCACGAGCTCGAGGTCGGGGAGCCGGGACAGCAGCTGCTCGAACATCACGCGCAGCTCGAGGCGGGCGAGGCTGTTCCCCAGGCAGAAGTGGGTCCCGAACCCGAACGCGACGTGGTCGTTCGGGGTGCGCAGGACGTCGAACCGGAACGGGTCCTCGAACACCTCCTCGTCTCGGTTGGCCGAGGGGTACAGCAGCAGCACGTTGTCGCCCTCGTGGATCTGCTGGCCGCCGACCACGACATCGCGCGTGGCGGTGCGGTTCATGTTCTTGATCGGGGTGACCCACCGGAGCATCTCCTCGACGCCGGTGTCGAGGCGGCTCGGGTCCTCGCGCAGGAGCGCCCACTGCTCGGGGTTGGCGAGGAGCTGCCACCCGCCGCCGGAGATGACGTGGCGGGTGGTCTCGTCGCCGCCGATGAGGATCAGCAGCGACTCGTGGATCAGCTCGTCCTGGGTGAGGCGATCGCCGTCGACCTCGGCGTGGCACAGGATCGACATGAGGTCGTCCTGGGGTGACGCGGTGCGGTCGGCGATGACCCGCGTGGCGTACTCCGTGTACCCGATGAACGCCTCGGTCGCGGGGCCGACGGCCTCGGGGTCGCCGGTGAGCGCGGTCAGCATGGCGTCGCTCCACCGGAGCAGCTGGTCGCGGTCCTCGGGGGCGACGCCGAGATCGTTGCCGATCATGACGAGGGGGAGCGGCGCGGCGATGTCCCAGACGAAGTCGCACTCGCCGCGCTCGCAGACCTGGTCGATGATCTCGTCGCACACGGCGCGGATCTCGTCCTCGCGCTCGCGCACCTTCTTGGGCGTGAACCCCCGGTTGACCAGCTTGCGCCGCTGGAAGTGCTCGGGATCGTCCATGTCGATCATCATCGGGATGGCGTCGGCGTCGGCCCGGATGCCCTTGCCGTTGCAGAAGGTGGCGGGGTCCTTGGAGATGGCCTTGAGGTCCGCGTAGCGGGCGATGCCCCACGCCCGACCGTCCCAGTAGACGGGCGCGTTGGCGCGCATCCACGTGAACGCCTCGTGCGGGTTGGTGCCCCAGAAGGCACCGCTGACGAGGTCGATGTCGTCACGGACGGGGTGGTCGGCCACGTGGATCCTCCAAGATCTGACGGGTCGTCATATTCTGGCGTCATGACGGTACCCATCGAGGACCTCGAGGCGGATGTCGACGATGGCCCGGTGTCGCCCGAGGGTCCCGGCGGTCCGCCGATCCCGCTCGGTCGGCGGGTCGAGCTCCCGGGACGGGGCACCACGTTCGTGCGCGAGGTCGCCGGTCCGCCGGGTGCGCCGACGGTGCTGCTGCTCCACGGCCTGGTGGCCAGCGGGGGCCTCAACTGGTTCCAGGCGTTCGAGCCCCTCGCCGAGCACTTCCACGTGCTCGCCATCGACCACCGCGGTCACGGCCGTGGCATCCGCTCGTGGCGTCGCTTCCGCCTGGCCGACTGCGCCGACGACGCGGCCGCGCTGCTCGACGTCTTGGGCGTCGACCAGGCGATCGTCGTGGGCTACTCGATGGGCGGTCCGATCGCCCAGCTCCTGTGGCACCAGCACCCCGAGAAGGTGTCGGGCCTGGTGCTGTCGGCCACCTCGAACCGCTTCGTCCCCGGCGTGCGCGAGCGCATGTTCTTCGTGACCGCCGTGTCTGCGGTGGCCGGGTCGACCCGGGTCGGCCAGCTCGCCACCAAGATCCCGCTCGCGCCGTGGCAGCGGCAGGTGCCGCCCGCCGTGCGGGCCCGGCCCGACAGCTTGAGCCGCTGGGCCGCCGCCGAGATGCGCCGCCACGACCCGCGGATGGTCACCGAGGCGACCGCGGCGGTCATGAGCTTCGACAGCCGCAAGTGGCTGAACAAGGTCGAGGTCCCGACCACGATCGTGGTCACCACCAACGACCGTGCCGTGCCGGCCCAGGAGCAGCTCCGCCTCCTGCTCGCCATCCCGCACGCCCAGGTGCACCTGCACGACCAGGGCCACACCTGGTGCGCCCGTCCCAGCTTCGGCCGGGCGATCGCCGAGGCGTGCCTGTCGGTCGACGGCGGCCGTTGATCTGCTGATCGGTCCGGGTACGGTCGATGGGTGTCGTCGATCGCCCCGCCGCGCGAGGAGCTGCTCGTGGACCTGCGCCGGGCGCGGGACCACATCGATGCGCACTACGACGCGCCGCTCGATCTCGACCAGCTCGCCGCCGTCGCCGCGCTGAGCAAGTACCACTTCCACCGGCTCTTCCGGACGGTGTACGGCCGGACGCCCGCCGCCTACCTGAGCGAGCGGCGCATCGAGCGGGCCCAGGACCTGCTCCGGGCGACCAACCTGACCGTGACCGAGGTGTGCGTGGCCGTGGGGTTCTCGAGCCTGGGGTCCTTCAGCACCCGGTTCAGCGAGGTGGTCGGCGAGTCGCCGTCAGCGTTCCAGCGCCGCTGGGGCGGCGCCGCGCCCCGCATCCCGGCGTGCCACCTGTTCATGCGCGGTCTGGTCGAGCGGAGGATCGCAACCGAGGAGAAGCCGCAGGCGTCCGGCTCTGGTTGAGTCGACGCCATGATCACGAACATCTCCCTCGTCAGCGTCTGGGTCCGGGACCTGGACGAGTCACTCGCCTTCTACGTCGACGTGCTCGGCTTCGACAAGCGCGACGACATCACGCTCGGCCCCGACTTCCGGTGGGTCACCGTCGCCCACCCGAGCCAGCCCGAGCTGCAGGTCCACCTCACCACCCCTGGCCCGCCGCTGCCGGACCACCTGATCGAGTCCATGCGCCGGGCCCAGGCCGAGGGCGGCCTGCCGGGCATCGGCCTCCAGGTCGACGACTGCCGGGCCACCCACCGCGACCTGGTGGCCAAGGGCGTCGTGTTCCTCCAGGAGCCCGAGGAGCGGCCGTACGGCGTGGAGGCACTGATGCGCGACAACTCGGGCAACTGGCTCGTGCTCGTCGAGCCCCGGGAGTTCACCGAGGCCGACTTCGAGGGCTTCGAGCCGGGCTGATCGCCCTCAGGCGAAGCGGACGACGTGGACCGGCGGGAGGTGGGCGCTCACGTGGGTCCACGTGTCGCCCGCGTCCTCGCTCACCCAGAGGCTGCCCGTGGTCGACCCGAACGCGAGGCGCTCCCCGGTCTGGTCGATCGCGAGCCCGTGCCGGTGCACGAGGTCCCAGGCGGGCGCCGGTGGCAGCCCCTCCGACAGCACGTCGAAGCTGGCCCCGCCGTCGCGGGTGCGGGTCACGACCACCTTCCCGTCGACCGGCAGGCGCCACTCGTCGGCCTGGGCGGGCACGAACCACGCGGTGTCCGGGTCGGTGGGGTGGGCGGCGACCGGGAAGCCGAACGTCGACGGGCCGGCCTCGGTGATCTCGGTCCACGTGCGGGCGTCGTCGGTGGAGCGGTAGATGCCGCTGTGGTGCTGGGCCCACAGCACGTCGGGGGCGCCGGCGCAGCGGGCGAGGTAGTGGACGTCCTGGATCGCCGGGTCCTCGGCGCGCTCGGGCGGCATGAACGGGGCCCGCATCCCGGTCCCCAGCTCCCACGACGCGCCGCCGTCGGTGGTGCGCCACACGCCGCCGCAGGAGACCGCGACGGCGAGGCGCTCGGGGCCTCGGGGATCGGGCGTGATCACGTTGATCACGGGGAAGTCGTTCCCGCCGCCGAACCACTCCTTGCGGATCGGGTGGTCCCACAGGGCGCGGTTGAGGTCCCAGGTCGCGCCCCGGTCGGTGGAGGAGAAGAGCGCGCCGGGCATGGTGCCGCACCACCAGGTGCCGTCGCTCGTGGCGGCGAGGGCCCAGATGAGCTGGGTGGCGTCGGGCAGCGGCTCGCGCCGGTTGGGGTCGACGTCGGGCGCCTCGTCCGAGGCCGGCTCGGGGTGGGCGGGGAGGGCGACGTCGGTGAAGGTCGCCCCGCCGTCGGGGCTGACCCCGATCTTCGGGCCGTAGTGCCCGTGGTGGAGCCCGGCCACGATGGTGCCGTCCCCGAGGTGCAGCAGCTCGGTCACGGCCACGTTCTCCAGGCTCAGGCGGTCGACCGTCCAGGTGCCGTCGCGCCGGGAGACGGTGACCAGCCCCTTGCGGGTGCCGACGTGGATGGTGTCGCTCATGGTGCCTCCTCGGTGGGGGCGGTGCAGCCCCCGGACAGGGCCTGGAGGATGTGGACCGTGTCGTCCGCCGCCACGGGCTGGCCGAGCCCGGTGCGGTCGAGGAGCTGCTCGCCGTTGACGAAGACCACCACGTGCTTGCGGATCGCCCCGCGCTCGTCCACCACGTAGGGGCGCACGGCGGGCTGTGCGGTGAAGTAGGCGTCGAGCACGGCGCCGACGGTGGTGCCGTCGACCTCGGCGTCGGTGCCGCCGGTGAAGCGGTGGAGGTGGCTGGTGAGCGTGACCCTCGGCATGCCCGCTCCAGGGTACGGGCGCCCCGAGGATCGTGCTGGGCCGTCTGCTAGAACGTGTTCCAGTTTTCTGGGATGTCAGGAGCAGACGTGCACATCGCGTACACGCCCGAGCAGGAAGCGCTCCGCATGGAGCTGCGGGCCTACTTCGAGAAGTTGATGACCCCCGAGGTCACCGCCGCCGCCTTCGCCGGCAACACCGGTGACCCGGTGTGCCTGGAGGCGGTGCGCCAGATGGGCCGGGACCGTTGGCTCGGCGCCGGCTGGCCCGAGGAGTACGGCGGCCGCGGCTTCGGTCCTGTGGAGCAGTTCATCTTCATGGACGAGAGCTGGCGGGCGGGAGCCCCCACGCCGTTCCTGTCGATCAACACGGTCGGCCAGACGATCATGCAGTTCGGCACCCAGGAGCAGAAGGACTTCTTCCTGCCCAAGATCCTCGCCGGCGAGCTGCACTTCTCGATCGGCTACACCGAGCCCGAGTCGGGCACCGACCTGGCGTCGCTCACCACCAAGGCCGTCAAGGACGGCGACGAGTGGGTGATCAACGGCCAGAAGATCTACACGTCGCTGGCCAGCTACGCCGACTACATCTGGCTCGCCGCCCGCACCGACCCCGATGCCCCCAAGCACCGGGGCATCACCATGTTCCTGGTGCCCACCACCGACCCGGGCTACAGCTACTCCAAGATCTCAACGATGGTGAACGCGTCGACGTTCAACACCTTCTACGACAACGTGCGGGTGCCCGACTCGGCGATCATCGGCGAGCTCAACCGGGGCTGGGACCTCATCGTCAACCAGCTCAACTACGAGCGGGTCGGCCTGGCGCCGCCCGGGATGCTCGGGCGCAACTACGAGGACGTCCTGGCGTGGGCGCGCGACACCGCGCTCCCCGACGGCGGTCGGGTCATCGACCAGGAGTGGGTGCAGGCGAACCTCGCCCGCGTCCGCACCGGGCTCGAGTTCCTCACCCTCCTCAACTGGAAGGTGGCGGCCCTCGAGGCCGCGGGGGAGCACGTGAACCCCGCCGACGCGAGCTCGATCAAGGTGTTCGGCACCGAGTTCTTCACCACGGCGTACCGGCTGCTCATGGAGATCATCGGTCCCGACGCCGCCCTCCAGCCGGGCTCGCCCGCCGCCGCGCTCGCCGGTCGCCTCGACCGCGGCGCCCAGGGCAGCCTCATCCTCACCTTCGGCGGTGGGGTCAACGAGATCCAGCGCGACCTGATCGCCATGTTCGGCCTCGGCATGCCCCGCATGCCCCGCATGTAGGAGCACCGATGGACTACGCACTCTCCGAGGAACAGACCGCCGTCCGCGACCTCGCCGCCCAGATCCTGGGCGACCAGCTCCCCGCCGAGCGGCTCCGCGAGCTCGAGCAGTCCGACGCCGACTGGTTCGCCCGCGACGTGTGGGCCGAGCTGGCCAAGGCCGATCTGCTCGGCCTCTGCCTGCCCGAGGCCCACGGCGGTGGCGGCTACGGCGTCTTCGAGCTCGGGCTGCTGCTCGAGCAGGTCGGCCGTGCCGTCGCCCCGCTGCCCGTGTGGTCGACCCTGTCGCTCGGCGCCCTGCCGATCGCCGAGTTCGGCACCGACGCCCAGCAGGCCGACCTCCTCCCGAAGGTGATCGACGGCAGCCTCATCCTCACCGCCGCCCTCTCCGAGGGGTCCGTGGGCCTGCCGCCCGCGGTCCCCGCCACCACGGCAACCGCCGCCGGCGACGGCTGGACCATCGACGGCGCCAAGCACCTCGTGCCCGCCGCCCACCTGGCCGGCCGGGTGCTCGTGCCGGCCCGCACCGGCGACGGCACCAGCACGGTGTTCCTCGTCGATCCGTCGGCCGCGGGCGTCACCGCGGAGCGCAACATCTCGATCAACGGCGAGCCGCTGACGAACCTCACCTTCGCGGGCGTGGCGGTCGGCGCCGGCGACGTGCTCGGCGAGGTCGACGGCGGGGCTGCGGTGGTCGCCCGCATCACCGACCTGGGCGTCGCCGGGCTGTGCGCGCTCCAGGCCGGGGTCTGCGAGGCCGCACTGCGCATCACGGCTGGCTACACGAGCGAGCGCCGCCAGTTCGACACGCCGATCGCCACCTTCCAGGCCGTCGCCCACCGCATGGCCGACGCCTACATCGACACCGAGGCCATCCGCCTCACCGCCTACCAGGCCGCGTGGCGCCTCGACGCGGGCATGCCCGCCGACGAGGAGCTGGCCGTGGCCAAGGTCTGGGCGGCCGAGGGCGCCCAGCGGGTGGTGCACGCGGCCCAGCACCTCCACGGCGGCATCGGCGTCGACCTCGACTACCCGGTGCACCGGACGTTCCGGTGGGCCAAGCACGTCGAGCTGTCGCTCGGCGGCGGGACCGCGCACCTGCGCCGCCTCGGCGCCCTCCTCGCGGCCGGCTGATCGCCGCCGCGCCGCTGCGGCAGGGCCGTTCGACCCGCCGCGCCATGACGTCGGTCACCTTCGACCTGACGTGCCATCAGAACGAGCCTGCTGACCGGGCTATATTCCCGACTGACCAACAAGGGGACCGTCGAATGAAGATGCGAATCGTCGCGCTGTGCTGTGTCCTGGCCGTCCTGGCCTCCGCCTGCGGGAGCCGGGTCAACAAGGATGACCTCGCCAAGAACAACGGCACCGGCGGCACCGCGACCTCGACCACGGCGGCGGGTGGCGGCGACGGTGGCGGCGACAAGATCGGCACCCTCGACATCCCCTGCAAGGACGGCACCCCGACCCCGGCCCCGGCCGGGACCGTGGGCGTCACCGACGACACCATCAAGCTGGCCACCATCTCGGACAAGGCCGGCCAGGTGAAGGTGCCCACCGCCAGCATCGAGGAGTCGATGCAGGCGTTCGTGAACTTCTGCAACGACCACGGCGGCATCAACGGCCGCAAGATCGAGCTCACCAAGATCGATTCGAAGCTCTTCAGCCACCTCGAGGCCACCAAGGAGGCGTGCAACGCCGGGGTGTTCGCGATCGTCGGCTCCGGATCGGTCACCGACAACACCGGCGCCCAGGCGATGGTGGATTGTGGCCTCATCGAGGTCCCCGCCTACACCGCCACGGCCACCAAGGCCATGAGCGACAACCTCGTGCAGCCGCTGCCCAACCCGTCCAACGAGTTCAACGCCTCGGTCGCCAGGTACTTCGCGAAGCAGAACCCCAAGGCCATCAAGAAGGCCGCCATCCTGGCCTCCAACATCGAGACGGCCACCGTCCAGGCCGATCGCATCAAGGAGGCCTACGAGAAGGCCGGGTTCACGTTCGTGTACACCAAGTACACCGGTGTCGTGCAGGAGAGCTACGCGTCCGAAGCCCGAGAGATGAAGAAGAAGGGCGTCCAGTACTTCATGATGGTCTCGGCCGTGTCGGAGCTGAACAAGGTCCTGCGCGACATGAAGACCCAGGGCGTCGACCCCGAGGTCATCGACCTCGGCCAGCAGTACTACGACCCCGAGCTGCTCTCGAACGACGCCAGCGAGGGCGCCCACGTGCAGCTGAACACGGCCGCCTTCGAGGAGGCCGACGACAACCCGGCCCTCACGACCTACCTCGACGAGTACGCCAAGCTGAACTCCAAGATCAAGCCCACGTCGCTCGGCGTGCAGGCGTTCTCCGCGGGTCTCCTCTTCGCCCAGGCCGCGGCCTCGGTCACGTCCCTCACCCGCGACGACGTGCTCGCCGCCCTGAAGGACACGCACTCGTGGGACGGCGGCGGGCTCCACTTCGAGACCGACCCCGGTGCCAACCACGCCTCGCAGTGCCTGCTGGAGATGCTGGTGAAGGACGGGAAGTTCGTCCGCGAGTTCCCGACCGAGCCCAACACCTACTCCTGCGATCCCAAGAACGTGGTCCAGCTCAAGGGCGACTACGGCACCGGCGCCAAGCGCAAGGGGAACTGATGCCGGCCTCGTGCCCCCACGAGGTCGTCAGCGCGTGAACGACCTGCTCGCGATCCTCGTGCTGGGCCTGGCCAGCGCGGCGATCTACGCCGTCGCGGCCAGCGGGCTCGTCCTCACCTACACCACCTCGGGCATCTTCAACTTCGCCCACGGCGCGGTCGCCATGATGTCGGCGTTCGTGTACTGGCAGCTGTCCTCGCCCGACGCGTGGGGGCTCCCGGTCCCGGTGGCGCTGGTGCTGACCCTGGGGGTGTTCGCGCCCGGCCTCGGCCTGGTCATCGAACGGGTCCTGATGCGTCGCCTCGACGACGCCTCGACGATCACGCGGATCGTGGTGCCCATCGGCCTCCTCGTGGCGCTCATCCAGATCGCCACCGTCATCTGGCCGCCCGCCGAGGTCAACGCCACCCTGCCGCGGTACTTCGACGGCTCCACGATCACGGTCTTCGACGTGGTCATCGAGTACCACCAGCTCGTGGTGTTCGCCACCGCGATCGTGGTCGCGATCGGCCTGCGGATCCTGCTCTACAAGTCCCGCGTCGGCGTGGCGATGCGCGCGGTGGTCGACAGCCGCGAGCTCGCCGCGCTGAACGGTGCGTCGCCGAACCGCGTGTCCGCCATCTCGTGGGCGCTGGGCTGCTCGCTGGCAGGCATCGCCGGCATCCTGATCGCCCCGATCATCAGCCTCGACCAGACCCAGCTCACGCTGCTCGTGATCAACGCCTACGCCGCGGCGATGGTGGGTCGGCTGCGCAGCCTGCCCCTCACCGCGGTCGGCGCGCTGATCCTCGGCCTGGCCCGGGAGGCGGCCAGCCGCTACCAGGAGTCGATCCCGCCGTGGATCAACGTCGACACGGTCCCGGCGATCATGCTCTTCCTCGTCCTCGTCCTGGTGCCCCAGGACAAGGCGGCCGTGTTCGGCAACCGCCCGGACCGCAGCCGCGTGCCGAACCCGTCGGTCGCCATGGCGGCGATCGCGTCGGCCGTGCTCGTGGCGGTGGCCTTCGTCCTCCCGAGCCTCGTGCACGGCTCCGCCCTCGACACGATCGGCTACGGCCTGGGCCTGAGCATCATCGCCCTGTCGCTCGTGCCGCTGACCGGCTGGGCCGGGCAGATCTCCCTCGCGCCGCTCGCCTTCGCGGGCGTCGGCGCGGTCGTGATGATGAAGGTCGGCAGCGACGGCAACCCGCTCGCCCTGCTCGCGGTCATCCTCGTCACCGGCGGCATCGGCGCCCTGGTCGCCCTCCCGACGCTGCGCCTCAAGGGCCTCTACCTCGCGCTGTCCACCATGGCCTTCGCCCTCTTCTGCGAGAAGGCCGTGTTCACCCAGATCGACGGCTTCAAGGACGGCGCGGTCTTCTACGAGCGCCTGCACCTCGGGGGCCTGGGCACCGACAGCCCGCGGGCCAACCTCGTGCTGCTCGCCGCCACGTTCGCGCTCTTCGGCATGGGCCTCACCGCGTTCCGGCGGGGCGCCACCGGCCGACGCCTCCAGGCCATGAAGGACAGCCCGGCGGCGTGCGCCACCATGGGCCTCGACCTCACCGCCCTCAAGCTCGGGGTGTTCGCCGCCTCCGCCGCCATGGCCGGCGTCGGTGGTGCCCTGCTCGCCGGCTGGCGCGGGAAGGTCGGCCCCGAGCAGTTCTCGCTGCTCCAGGGCGCCCTCCCCGGCCTGCCGCTGGTGCTCCTCGCCGTGGTCGGCGGCATCGCCGCCATCGGCGGCGCGCTCTTCGGCGGCGTCATGCTCGCGGTCATGCCGCTCGTCGGCGACTCGATCCCGAGCCTGGCCACGCTCATGACCGTGCTGCCCGGCCTCGCCGGCATCAGCCTCGCCAACAACCCTGATGGCGCGGTCGCCCAGACCGTCACCCAGGTGCGCGCCGCGTTCGACCGCGAGCTGCGTCGCGAGAAGAAGCTCGACGAGTCGCTGCTCAGCCGCGCCCGCGATCTGCTCGCGCCCGGACCGCCCGACGTGGTGCCCGAGGCGATCCCGGTCGGCGCCTCGCTGTCGACCGCGGACCTCGTCGCCGTCGACCGCGAGACCGGCCTCGGATGGGGGGCGTGCCATGTCGATGCTTGAGGCGCGCGAGCTCTCGGTGCGCTTCGGCGGCCACATGGCCGTCGACGCCGTCGACCTCGAGGTCGACGCCGGCCAGATCATCGGCCTCATCGGGCCCAACGGCGCCGGCAAGACCACCACGTTCAACGTGCTCACCGGCCTGCAGGTGCCGACCCGCGGCAAGGTCTCGCTCGAGGGGCGCGACATCACCAAGGTCGCCGCCCACAAGCGCGCCCGCCTCGGCCTGGCCCGGACCTTCCAGCGCCTCGAGCTGTTCGGCTCGCTGACCGTCTACGACAACGTGCTCACCGCGGCCGAGCTCAACAAGGTCCCGGGTCGCTCCCCGCGCGACGTGGCCGCTGAGCTCGTCGAGCGGGTCGGCCTCGCCGATCTCGCCGAGCAGCGCGCCGACTCGCTCTCCACCGGCTCGGCCCGCCTGGTCGAGCTGGCCCGTGCGCTTGCCTGCGAGCCGCGCGTCCTGCTCCTCGACGAGCCGGCCTCGGGCCTCGACGAGCACGAGACCGACCAGTTCGCCTCGCTGCTGCAGGCGCTCGCCGCGGACGGCCTCGGCATCTTGATCGTGGAGCACGACGTGCCGCTGGTCATGCGGCTCTGCGAGCGCATCACGGTGCTGAACTTCGGCCACGTGCTCGCCACGGGCACCCCGGCCGAGGTCCAGCGCGACGAGACCGTCATCGAGGCGTACCTCGGGCAGGGCACCGACGTGGGAGCGATCGCGTGAGCGCCGACCTCGCCGAGTCGGCACCCCTCCTCGAGCTGCGGGGCGTGCGTGCGTCCTACGGGCGCATCGAGGTGCTGCACGGGGTCGACCTCGTGGTCCCGCGCGGCGAGGTCGTCGCCCTCCTCGGGCCCAACGGCGCCGGCAAGACCACCACGCTGCTCGTGGCCACCGGTCAGCACCCCGCCTCGGCCGGGTGCGTCCACGTCGCCGGCCACCACGTCAACGGCGCCCGCCCCGACGCGCTCGCCCGGGCCGGCCTGTGCACGATCCCCGAGGGGCGCGGCGTGTTCCGCAGCCTCACCGTGCGCGAGAACCTGCGCATGGCCACCTACGGGGGCGTGCCCGAGGCCGACGTCGTCGAGCGGGCCGTGTCGCGCTTCCCCCGCCTCGGCGAGCGCCTCAACCAGGTGGCGGGCACGCTGTCGGGCGGCGAGCAGCAGATGCTCGCCATGGCCCGCGGCCTCGCCACCGACCCGGCCCTGCTCATCATCGACGAGCTGTCGATGGGCCTGGCCCCCCTCATCGTCGCGGAGCTCTACGAGCTCGTGGCTGGGATTGCCCGAGAGGGCGTGTCGATCCTGGTCGTCGAGCAGTTCGCCCGCACCGTCCTCGGAGTCGCCGACCGTGCTGTGATCATGCAGCACGGCAACGTCGTCGCCTCCGGTGTCCCGTCCGATCTCGAGGCCGAGCTCTCGGCCGCCTACCTCGGAGCATCGTCATGACCGAACCCACGACCCCTTCCGCCGCCGATCGCCTCGAAGCGGGCGTGGCCGAGCTCCACGTGCCCCAGCCCTCGGCCGACGCCGAGGCCTGGCTGCTCAAGCTCGGGCTGGTCCTGCCGGCCATCGGCCTCGTCATGGTGCTGGTCGCCTACTGGACCACGAGCGGGACCGCGCTGCTCAACGAGCAGATCCCGATGCTGATCTCGGGTGCGCTCCTCGGCCTGGGCGTCGTCATGTGCGGCCTCGGGCTCTACCTCCGGTTCTCCCTCGCCCGCCTGTTCCGCTTCTGGGCGGCCCGCCAGGTGCTCGAGCAGCAGGCCCAGACCGATCGCATCGTCGAGGCCCTCGCCCGCGTGGAGGACGCTCTGCGCAAGGGCTGATGCGCCTGGCATGCTGACGGTCCTGGCCGCAACCCCGGAGACCGTCATGCCCGCACGTTCCGACGCACCCATCGGCGCCCCCTGCTGGGTGGACCTGTCCTCATCTGATCCGGCCGCCTCGAAGGCGTTCTACGGCGCGCTCTTCGGTTGGAGCGCGCGCGAGAGCGGCGAGGAGTTCGGGCACTACGCCACCTTCGAGCTCGACGGCGTGCCGGTCGCGGGCTGCATGGCCAGCCAGGATCCCGCCATGCCTGACGCCTGGCTGGTGTACCTGGCCACCGACGCCATCGACGCGGTGGCGGCTTCCGCCGAGGCCCACGGCGGCCAGGTCCTGATGGCCCCGATGCCGGTCGGGCCGCTCGGCTCGATGGCGATCCTGCTCGACGCGGGCGGCGCGGCCGTCGGCGCGTGGCAGCCCGGCGAGCACCGGGGCATCGGCGTGCTCGCCGAGCCGGGCGCGCCATCGTGGTTCGAGCTGCACACGCGCGGCTACGTTGCGTCGCTCGCCTTCTACCGCTCGGTGTTCGGGTGGGACCTCCACACCATGAGCGACGCGCCCGAGTTCCGCTACACCACGCTCGGCGAGGGCGAGACGGCCCTGGCCGGCCTGATGGACGACACCGGCCACACCCCCGAGGGCACGCCGCCGCACTGGGCCTTCTACGTGCAGGTCGCCGACGCCGACGACGCGGTCGCCCGGGTGGGCGAGCTGGGCGGCACCGTCGAGATGGGCCCCGCCGACACGCCCTACGGCCGTCTCGTGGGGATCACCGATCCGACCGGCGCGCGCCTGATGCTCCAGCAGCCCTGAGCGGGCACGGCCCGCCGCGGGTGGGCCGCCAAACGAGAACGTGTTCTAGTGTTGGGCCATGTCCGATGCACCGCACTACCTCGTCGAGCGTGACGGCCACGTCCTGACCGTCACCCTCAACCGGCCTGAGGCCAAGAACGCGTTCAGCCCCTCGATGCTCGTCGGCGTGGCCGACGCCTGGAAGCTCCTCGACGAGGATCCCGAGCTGCGGGTGGGCATCCTCACCGGTGCCGGCGGGGACTTCTGCTCGGGCATGGACCTCAAGGCGCTGGCCGCCGGGTTCACCGACGAGGAGATGACCCGCATGGCCGAGGACCCCGATCTCCACTGGAAGGCGCTGCTGCGCCACTTCCGGCCGTCCAAGCCGATCATCGCCGCCGTCGAGGGCTACTGCGTGGC
>CAZUYW010000010.1:7622-10144 GCA_964624775.1 uncultured Iamiaceae bacterium | reverse complement strand
CCCGAACTTCACGGGGACCTGATCGGTCGGTTCAGGGCTTGCGGGCGAGGCTGAGGGCGAAGTCGCCGGCGGCATCGGTCCACCAGCACTCGAGCGCCAGACCGGCGGCGGCCAGCTCGGCGCGCACCCGCTCCTCGCGGAACTTGGCGCTGATCTCGGTGCGCAGCTCCTCGCCGTCGGCGAAGGCGCGCTCGAGCCCGAGCGCGGGCACGGCGATGCGCTGCGGGCCCACCGCCGCGAGGCGCATCTCGATCCACTCCTCGACCGGGTCCCAGCGGGCGACGTGCCGCCAGCCCTCGACGTCGACCTCGGCGTCGAGGCGCTGGGCGAGCACGGCCAGCACGTTGCGGTTGAACGCGGCGGTGACGCCTTCGGGGTCGTCGTAGGCGAGCACCAGCCGGGTGGGATCCTTCACCAGGTCGGTGCCGAGCAGCAGCGTGTCGCCGGCCTCGAGGGAGGCCGCGAGCGAGGCGAGGAACCGCGCCCGGGACGGGGGCTCGAAGTTGCCGATGGTGCCGCCGAGGAAGGCCACCATGCGCCGCCCGCCGCGCGGCAGGAGCTCGATGTGGTGGTCGAAGTCGCCGACGACGCCGTGCACGGCCAGCCCGGGGTGGCGCGCCGCGATCGTGTCGGCGGACCACCGCAGGATCCCCTCGGACACGTCGAAGGGCACGAAGCGGCGGAGCTGGTCCGCACCGTCGAACGCGTCGAGGAGGATGCGGGTCTTGTCCGAGGTGCCCGAGCCGAGCTCGACCATCGTGTCGGCGCCGCTCGCCGCCACGATGGCCTCGGCCTCGCGGGCCAGGATCTCGCGCTCCCGGCGGGTGGGGTAGTAGGCGTCGAGGCGGGTGATCTCGTCGAAGAGCTCGCTGCCGCGATCGTCGTAGAACCACTTCGGCGGCAGGCTCGGCAGGGCGGCGGACGGGTCGAGGCCGGCGCGCACGTCGGCGCGCAGCGCGTCGTCCAGGTCCGCAGGGGTCAGGTGGACCTCGATGTGGGGCGGGATCACCCCGCGGGCAGGCAGCGCCGACATGTCAGCTGGGGTCGGCGGCGAGGCGCAGCGTGCTGAAGGCCCAGCGGGCCGACGGCGGGAAGAAGTTCCGGTAGGTGCGGCGGGTGTGGCCCGGCGGGCTCACCGCCGCGCCCCCGCGCAGGACCATCTGGTTGCACATGAACTTGCCGTTGTACTCGCCGATCGCTCCCGCGGCGGGGCGGAACCCGGGGTAGGGGCGGTACGGGCTCGCCGTCCACTCCCAGCCGTCGCCGAGGAGCTGGCGCACCCCGGCGCCGTCGGTGGTCGGGCGGGGGTGGAGCGCGCCGGTGCCCAGGTCGTTGGGCGCGTCGGCGGCGGCGACGGTGCGGGCCGCGACCTCCCACTCCTCCTCGGTGGGCAGCCGGTGCCCCGCCCAGCGGGCGTAGGCGTCGGCCTCGAAGAAGCTGACGTGCACGACGGGACACGCCGGGTCGATCGGACGGGTGCCGCCGAGGGTGAACACGGACCAGTCGTCGCCGTCGCGGTCCCAGTAGAGCGGGGCGTCCCAGCCCTCGGCCCGCACGGTGGCCCACCCCTCGCTGAGCCACAGATCGGGCCGCTCGTAGCCGCCGTCGTCCTGGAAGGCCCGCCAGTCGCCTTCGGTGACGAGGCGGTCGGCGAGCCGGAACGGGCGGACGAGGGCGTCGTGGCGGGGCCCCTCGTTGTCGAACGAGAAGCCGTCAGCCGGGTCGTGGCCGATCGGGAGGATGCCGTCGGCGTCGACGTCGACCCAGCCGAGCGGGGCCGACGGCGCCCCGGGGATCGACGAGGTGCCGAGCCGGTAGGCGGGGCGCATCGGGTTCTGCGCGAACACGTGCTTGATGTCCATGAGGAGGAGCTCCTGGTGCTGCTCCTCGTGGTGGGCGCCGAGCTCGAGCAGCGGGGCGACCGTGGCCGCCAGCGCGGGGTCGTCGGTGGCGAGCAGGTCGTCGAGCGCGGCATCGACCGCGGTGCGGTACTCGGCGACCTCCGCGCACGTGGGGCGGGAGATGAGGCCGCGCTCGGGTCGTGGGTGCCGGGGGCCGACCGCCTCGTAGTACGAGTTGAAGAGGTAGTCGTACGCGGGGTGCACGACCCGGTAGCCGGGCAGGTGCGGCCCGAGCACGAACGCCTCGAAGAACCAGGTGGTGTGGGCGCGGTGCCACTTGGTCGGGCTGACGTCGGGCATCGACTGCACGACCTGGTCCTCAGGCGCGAGCGGCGCGGCGAGCGCCTCGGTGCGGGCACGGGTGGTGCGCAGGCGCGTCGCGACGGCGCGCAGGCGATCGGCTGCAGCCTCAGTGGTGGTGGTCATGCTGGTCCCCGTTCCCGTCCCGCCTCCGAGTCATACGGGGACGGTATCGGGACCACCGGGGCGATGCGCCCTAGGACTCGGTGGGGGCGAGGCGGTCCTTGGCGAGCTCGGTGGCCCAGGGGTAGTCGGGCTTGCCGGACGGGGAGCGGTGGATCTCCTCGACCAGGATCAGGTGGCGGGGCACCTTGTAGCGGG
>CAZUYW010000010.1:0-7522 GCA_964624775.1 uncultured Iamiaceae bacterium | reverse complement strand
GGGGAGCGGTGGATCTCCTCGACCAGGATCAGGTGGCGGGGCACCTTGTAGCGGGCGAGGTGCTCGCGGGCGTGCTCGGCGAGCGCCTCGAGCGTCGGCTCGTCCTGCCCGGGGGTGACCTGGACGACGGCGCACACCGCCTGGCCCCAGCGGTCGTCAGGCACGCCCACCACGAGCGTGTCGTAGACGGCCGGGTGGGCCTTGAGCACGCCCTCGACCTCCTCGGGGTAGATCTTCTCGCCGCCCGAGTTGATGCACACCGAGC
Organism: uncultured Iamiaceae bacterium; assembly: GCA_964624775.1. Lineage (GTDB taxonomy): Bacteria > Actinomycetota > Acidimicrobiia > Acidimicrobiales > Iamiaceae > Aquihabitans. Next base: position 7,257 of record CAZUYW010000010.1, on the reverse strand, counting down.
CGCGGCCGAGCAGCGTGATCGTGCCGTCGGCCTCGAGCCGGGCGAAGTCGCCGGCCACCACGTAGCGGGTGCCGTCGGGGGCGGTCACGAAGGTGGCCGCGGTCTTCACCGGGTCCTTGTAGTACCCGATCGGGATGTTGCCGCCACGGGCCAGCTTGCCCACCTCGCCGGTGCCGGGCTCGAGCGGGCGCAGCTCCTCGTCGAGCACCACCGCGTCGCGGCCCGCCTTCACGGTGGGGCCGCCGGCGCTCTGGCTGATGACCTCGTCCTTGGTCATGACGACCATGCCGTTCATGCCGCTCTCGGAGGACCCGATGGCGTCCACGATGATGATGTTCGGCAGCAGCTCGAACATGCGCTGCTTCAGCGAGGGCGAGAAGATCGCCGCACTCGACGACAGCACGAACAGCGACGAGAGGTCCCACCGGTCCGGCTCGCGCTCGAGCGCCTCGGTGAGGGGGCGCGCCATGGCGTCACCGGTGATGACGAGCGTCGAGACCCGGTCGCGCTCGACGGCGTCCCAGATCGCCTCGGCGGAGAACTTGGGGACGAACACGACGGTGTTGCCCTCGAAGAAGAAGCGCAGCGCGCCCCACTGGGCGGCGCCGTGCATGAGCGGCGGGGCGTTGAGGGTGACCATCGGCGCCTCGGACGCGGCGGCCTTCTCGGCGAGCTGCATGCCGTGGGTGACGCGCTCGTTGGTGTAGGCGTCGACGCCGCCGCCGAGCGCGTAGAACACGTCCTCGTGGCGCCACACCACGCCCTTGGGCATGCCGGTGGTGCCGCCCGTGTAGATGACGTAGTGGTCGTCGTCGGTGCGGGGGAGCTCGGGACGCTCGGGGCTGGCGTCGCCGATGGCGTCGGCCCACGACACGGCACCGATCACCTCGGGGTCGAGGCCCGAATCGTCGGGGATCATCACGAAGTGGCGGAGCTGGGGGGCCTGGACGCGCACGTGGGCGATGCGATCGATGTACTCCTGGCCGTGGACGAGCGCCGTGAGGTCGGCGTTGTCGAACAGGTACGCCAGCTCGTCCTCGACGTAGCGGAAGTTGATGTTGATCGGCACGGCGCGGATCTTGAAGATCGCCACCATCGAGATCATCCACTCGACCGAGTTCTGGCCGTAGATGCCGATGTGATCTCCGTGGCCGAACCCCTGCGCGAGCAGGTGGTTCGCGAGCTGGTTGGCCTCGGCGTCCATCTCGGCGAAGGTCAGCCGTCGGTCACCGCAGACCAGGGCGAGGCGATCGGGGACCGCGTCGACGGCGCGCTCGAACAGGTCGGCGATGTTGAATCCCATGGCCGAGGTTTCTAGCACCCGAACGAGAACACGTTCTCGTTCGAGGTCAGGCGCTGGCGGCGTCGGCCTGCTTGGTGGTGGCGCGGGGCTTGCGGGCCGGCTTGGCGGGCTTGGCCGCCTCGGCCTCAACCCTGGCGGCTGCCGCCTTCAGCTCCTCGAGCGCGTCCTTCACGCGGTCGGCCATGTTCCACACGTCGGGGACGAGCTCGCGGTCGACCATGAAGCCGAAGTCGATGGAGCCTCGGTAGCTCATCACCGTGATGTTGAGCCCCACGCCCTCCATGATCGGGCCCATCGGGTAGGTGGCGACCATCTCGGCCCCGGCGTAGTACAGCGGGAACGACGGCCCGGGCACGTTCGAGATGATCACGTTGTGGATCGGGGGGTGCGAACCGGCCAGGCCCCAGCTCGCGTAGAGCCGGGAGGCCAGGTTGAACGTGTTGGGCGCGGCGTACTCGGCCCAGTTCTGGAGCATGTCGGCGCCGACGGCGTTGTGCTCCTCCTTGGCGCCCTTGGTGCACGCCTGGATGGCCCGGATGCGCTCGACCGGATCCTCGAGGTTGGTGTCGAGCGTGGTGAACATCGCCGACACCTTGTTGCCGCCGGCCTCGTCGGCCTCGGTGCGCACCGAGACGGGGCAGGCGGCCACCAGGGGCGTGTCGGGCAGGTCGCCGTGGTCGAGCATGTAGGAGCGCAGCGTGCCCGCGCACAGGGCGAGCACCATGTCGTTGACCGTGCAGCCGAACGTGGTCTTGAGGGCCTTGACCTCGTCGAGGCCGACGCGGGCGAAGCCGACGTTGCGCATCGGGCTGAGCGGCCCGCACCACGAGGTGCGCGGGGCCGACAGCGGGGCGGCACCGACGGCGCGGTCGGGGTCGCGGCGACCCTGGATGACCCGGGTGACCGCACCGGCGGTCTCGCCGATGAGGCGGGGCAGGGCGATCGTCTTGCGGAACCGCGACGCCGCGGCGTAGCCGAGGAGCTCGAGCTCGTTCGGGATGTGCTCCTCGATCCGCTCGGAGGGCGGCGGGGGCTCGATCGGGGTGGGCTCGAGGTCGAACAGGTGGACCATCAGCTCGGCGCCCGACCCGCCGTCGATCGCCGCGTGGTGGACCTTGGTGACCACGCCGATGCGGTCCTGCTTGAGGCCCTCGATCACCCACAGCTCCCACAGCGGGCGGCTGCGGTCGAGCGGCGTCGACGCGATCTGCCCGGCCATCTCGCCGAGCTCGCGGCGCCCGCCCGGGGCGGGGCAGCCGATGCGGCGGACGTGGAAGTCGATGTCGAAGTTGGGGTCCTCGACCCAGATCGGGTGGGCGAGGTTGAGCGGCACCGTCACGAGGCGGCGGCGGAACGGCGGCACCAGGTGCAGGCGGCCGTTGATGAAGTCCTTGATCTTGTCGAAGGAGTAGCCCCCGGGCATGGTGTGCGGCTCGAGCACCATGGTCATGGCCACGTGCATGTGGTTGGTGGGGTTCTCGAGGTACAAGAAGGAGGCGTCGAGGCCGGTCAGTCGTTCCATGGGGGCTCCTCGCAGCGGATCTTCGGGATTCTGGCAGGTATTCGGCGGGCCTGGTCGGGTCGCCGCGTTTTGAGAACGTGTTCTACTGTGGCGCCGTGGATTTCGACGACACCCCAGACGAGGCCGCCTTCCGCGCCGAGGCCCGGGCCTGGCTCGCGGCGCACGCCCCCGCCAAGGGTGGTCCCGACGACTTCTCCACCGGGTTCCTCGAGCGCAGCATGGACCCTGACGAGTTCATGGCCCGCACCAAGGCGTGGCAGCGCCTGCTGGTCGACGAGGGGTGGGCCGGCATCACCTGGCCCAAGGCCTACGGCGGGCGCGGCGGCACGGCCATCCAGAACGTGATCTTCGGCCAGGAGGCGGCGCACTACGGCGTCGCCGTCAACACGTTCGCCGTCGGCATCGGCATGGCCGGGCCCACGATCCTGCGCCACGGCACCGAGGCCCAGAAGGAGCGCTTCCTGCGGCCGATGCTGCGCGGCGACGAGGTCTGGTGCCAGCTGTTCTCCGAGCCCGACGCCGGTTCGGACCTGGCCAACATCTCGACGCGCGCCGAGCGCGACGGCGACGAGTTCGTGGTGAGCGGCCAGAAGGTGTGGACCTCGGGCGCCCACGAGTCCGACTGGGGCATCCTCCTCGCCCGCACAGACCCGGATCAGCCCAAGCACAAGGGCATCACCTACTTCCTCGTCGACATGCGCACGCCCGGCTTCGACATCCGGCCGCTCAAGCAGATGACGGGCACCGAGCACTTCTCGGAGGTGTTCATCGACCATGTGCGCATCCCGGCCGAGAACGTGCTCGGCGAGGTCAACGGCGGGTGGGCCTGCGCCATCACCACGCTGTCGAACGAGCGGGGCCTCATCGCCGGCGCCAACAAGTCGTCGGACACCGTCGCCCTCATCGAGCTGGCCCGCAAGCGGGGTCGCACCGACGACCCGGTCCTGCGCCAGATGCTGGTCGACTGCTGGATCCGCCAGCAGATCCAGCGCTACCACGGCTTCCGCCTGCAGACGGCCCTGTCCAAGGGCGTGCCACCCGGCCCGGAGACGTCGGTGATGAAGTCGTTCGCGGCCGAGTACCTCCGCCGCCTGGGCAACACCTCGCTCCAGCTGCTCGGCCCCGAGGGCCAGCTGCTCGAGGAGGACGCCCCCGCCAGCACCGACTGGCAGCAGCGCTTCCTCTACGCCCCGGCCATCCGCATCGCCGGCGGCTCCAACGAGGTGCAGCGCAACATCATGGGCGAGCGGGTGCTCGGCCTGCCCCGTGAGCCCTCGCTCGACCGCGAGCTGTCGTTCCGCGAGCTGAACCGGCCCACCTCCTAGGGTGGTGCGCCAGATGGAGTCGGAAGCGGGAACCCTCACCAAGAGCCAGGCGGCGCGACGCGAGCGGGTGCTGCGGTCCTCGCTGGAGCTGGGCTCCACCGGCGGCTACGACGCCGTGCAGATGCGCGACGTCGCCACCACCGCCGGGGTCGCGCTCGGCACGATCTACCGCTACTTCTCCTCGAAGGACCACCTGCTCGCGGCAGCGATGGTGGAGTGGACCCACGACCTCGAGCGCCGGGTCGGCCAGCGGCCGCCGAAGGGCGACACCACCGCCGAGCGCGTGGTCGACGTCCTGCGCCGGGCCACCCGCTCGATGGAGAAGGAGCCGCAGCTCTCCGAGGCCGTGGTCACGGCGCTCCTGTCGCCCGACCGCGGGGCGGCCGCGTGCCAGGAGGAGGTGTCCGCGTCGATGACCCGGATCCTCTCGCAGGCCCTCGGCGACGACTTCGACCCGTCCCTGCAGACCCAGATCACCCGGACCCTCGGCCACGTGTGGTTCTCGGCGCTCATCGGGTGGGTCAACGGCTGGTCAGGCATGGAGAAGGTGGCCGACGAGCTCGAGATCGCCACCCACCTGGTGCTCGACCAGTACGACCGCTGACCGTCGGTCGCCGCGACCGATCGGCCCGCCTCAGCGGGCGGCGTGGGCGAGATCCATCGTCCAGTACAAGAAGTTCGACGTCTGGCTCAGGATCGTCGCCATGTACTGCAGCGGGACGTGGCCCGCGCCCTCCCACGTCTGGCGCTCGATGGTGAGGCCGGCCTTCTTCGCCGCGTCGACCGTGCTGGTGGACCAGCTGTAGGGGACGAGGTCGTCGGCGGTGCCGTGGAAGTCGAGGGCGGCCGCCTCGCCGGGGTTCGGCGCGGTCAGCAGGGCGGCGCCCGACAGCGACACCACCGAGCGGACCTTGGAGGAGGTGGTGGGGGTGACGCCCGGGCCGACGTCGTCGGCGCCGTAGCCCACGTTGAACGCGGTGATGGCGCCGGCGGAGGTGCCGGCCGCGGCGATGCGGGTGGGGTCGACGCCGTACTGGGCGGCGTGGTCGCGCACGAAGCGCACCGCGGCCTGGGCGTCGTGCCACGCGTCGCGGATGGCCTGGATGCACTGCGGTCCGTAGTTGGTGCACCCCACCGGATCGAGGCGGTAGTCGATCGAGAACCCGACGTAGCCCTGCTTCGCGAGCGTGGTGGCCTCGTTGACGATCTCACCCGAGGTCTTGTCGTAGGCGGCGAAGGAGCCGCCGTGGATCCACACGATCGCCGGCCGCTTCGTGACGGTGTCCCCGGTGGGGCGGTACACGTCGAGGCGCAGCGTCACCATCGTCCCGTCCTGGAGCGGCGCCCCCCGGTAGGCGATGTCCTTGGTGACGGTGACCTTGCTGAACACCGCGTCGCGGTAGCGCAGCGGCGCCGTGCCCGTGGGCGTCATGGTGCGGAGGTCGCACCCGGTGGCGATGGCGACCAGCGCGAGGGCGGTGAGGGCGACGAGGAGGCGGCGCATCCGCACAGCCTGTCAGATGCTGCGGTCGACGCCCTCCCAGTAGGGGTCGCGCAGCTTGCGCTTGATGAGCTTGCCGTTGGGCTCGCGGGGGAGCTGCTCGGTGAAGTCGATCGTGCGGGGCAGCTTGAACTTGCCCATCCGCGTGCCGGCCCAGGCGATGATGTCCTGGACGAGCTCCTCGCTCGGCTCGTAGCCGTCCTGGAGCTCCACGACGGCCTTGATCTCCTCGCCCCAGTCGGCGTTGGGGATGCCGAAGACCGCCACGTCCTTGATCGCCGGGTGGTTGATCAGCTCGCCCTCGATCTCGGCCGGGTAGATGTTCGCCCCGCCCGAGATGATCATGTCGGCCTTGCGGTCCCGGAGGAACAGGTACCCGTCCTCGTCGATCTCGCCGAGGTCGCCGACGGTGAAGAAGTTCTCGATCCGGTTGGCCTTGGTCTTGGCCGAGTCGCCCTTGTACTCGAAGTCGGCCATGAGCTGCATGTAGACGGTGCCGATCTGGCCCGGGGCGAGCTGGTTGCCCTCGTCGTCGTAGATGCGGATCTCCGAGCCGGGCCACGCGGTGCCGACCGAGCCGGGCTTGGCGAGCCACTCCGCGGCGGTGATGACCGTGCCGCCGCCCTCGGTGGCCGCGTAGTACTCCTGGATGGTGTCGCCCCACCACTCGATCATCTTGCGCTTGACCTCCTGCGGGCAGGGGGCCGCGCCATGGACCATGTTGCGCAGCGAGGCGACGGAGTACTTCGCCCGGGTCTCCTCGGGGAGGTCGAGCAGGCGCACGAACTGGGTGGGCACCATGTGGGAGTAGGTGACCTGGTAGCGCTCGATGAGGCGCAGCGTCTCCTCGGGGAGCCACTTGTCCATCAGCACCACGGTGTGGCCGAGGTGCAGGGCGTTGCCCGTCCACATCAGCACGGCGGTGTGGTACAGCGGCGAGACGGTGAGGTGGACGTGGCCGTCCTGGGGCCCGATGCCGAACAGGTTCGGCAGGTAGGCGAGCAGCTCGCCCATGTCGGAGGGGTCGATCTCGAAGAGGCCGCGCTTCACGCCCTTGGGGCGCCCGGTCGTGCCCGACGTGTAGTGCATCGCGGCGCCGGTGGTGCGGCCCTCGGGGGCGGTGTCGGGCTGGCCCTCGGTGAGCTCGGCGTAGGGGCGGAATCCCTCGATCGTGCCCACCGCGAACGACGCCTCCGCGGGGAAGCCGGCCTCGTCGGCCGCGGCGCGGGCCACCTCGGCGAACCGCTCGTCGGCCACGAAGGCCTTGGCGTCGCTGTCGGCGAGGATGTACGCCACCTCGGGGCCGACGAGGTGCCAGTTGATGGGCGTGACGTAGAGGCCGACCTGGAGGGCGCCCAGGTAGACCTCGATGAGCTCCACCGAGTTGGGCATCAGCAGGGCGACCGTGTCACCGTTCTCGAGCCCGAGGGCCCGCAGGCCGTGGGCCGCCCGGTTCGCGGCGGCGAGCAGTTCGCCCGCCGTCAGCTCCCTCCCGTCGGGACCCACGAGCGCGAGGTGCGCGGGGTCAGCTTCGGCCAGCCTCCAGAATCCAAGATCACCCATGGGCGGGGATCGTAGGAGAAAACTGGAACACGTTGCAGTTTGG
>CAZUYW010000009.1:0-35232 GCA_964624775.1 uncultured Iamiaceae bacterium | reverse complement strand
GCCGCACCTCTCGTTCCGACATGTCTAGGATGCTAGTACGCTAGGCGACGTCGTCGATCGCGGTGGCGACGATCGCAGCGAGCTCCCCGGGCGCTTCGATCGGTACGTAGTGGCCGACACCGGCGATGACATGGAACGTCGCCCGCATCCGGGCAGCGTCGGCCCGCTGGCGCTCGATCGCCGGGGCCGTGTCGTACTCGCCGGCCACCACGTGCACGCGCCCCGGCCAGGCGTCGACGAAGTCACTGCGGTCGGGTCGACCGTGGAAGGCTCGCACGCCGGCTGCGAGCGCCGGTGCTCCGATCGCCACGGCCGTGCTGCGGGCTCGATCGACCAGGTCGGCAGCCGCGTGCGGCCCGAACAACGGACGCCAGTAGCGATCCCAAGCGGCCCCCGCGCCATCGTCGGCCAACACCCGGAGTGCCTCGTCGCGCAGCGCCGGCTCGGGCCGATGGCCGGCCTTCGCTCCGCAGAGCACGAGGGCGCGCACCCGGCTCGGCGCATTGTACGCGACCTCGATCGCGCAGCTCCCGCCCACCGAGTTGCCGACCACCACGAGCGGCCCCTCCCCCACGGCCGCCAGCGCCGCATCGGCCCAGGTGCCGATGTCGTCTCCGGCTCCGTACAGGGTGGGTGCGACGCACACGTCGCCCAACGATCGGAGGTCGTCGGCGAAGATCGAGCCGTCGAGCGGCAGCGGGTGCAGGAGGAGCAGCTTCACGACTCGCCGGTTCCCGACATCCCCGTGATCAGCACTGTCGTCATGGTGCCGTGATGCTCTCACGCCATGGTCTCGACTGGGAGACTGCCGAGGTGCTCGTCATGATGGCCGGACTGCCCGGCGCCGGGAAGTCGTCGCTGGCACAGGCGATCGCGTCGCGGCTGGGTGCGGTGCTGCTGTCGGTGGACCCGATCGAAGACGCGATGCTGCGGTCGGGGCTGCCGATGTCGTTCGAGACCGGGCTCGCCGCGTACGAAGTGGGCGCCACGCTGGCCACCACGCAGTTGCGCATCGGCCTGACGGTGGTGGCCGATGCGGCGAACGACCTCGAGGTGGGCCGCGACATGTGGCGACGCGCGGCAGCCGATGCCGGTGCGGCGGTCACAGCGATCGAGGTCGTGTGCAGCGACCCAGATCTGCATCGCCGGCGCCTCGCCGAGCGTGACCGCGGGATGTCGCACTACCCCGAGCCGTCGTGGGACGACGTCGTGCGTCGTGCCGCCGCGTTCGAGCCGTGGCCGCACGAGCGTCTGGTGGTCGACAGCGTGCGTCCCCTCGGCGAGTGCCTCGAGGTCGTCCTCGGGCACCTCAGGGGCTGAGGAGTCGCCCCTCGGTGCGGAACCGGTCGCGGAGGTCGGCAACGTCTCGGTAGACCTCGGCTGCGCCGGCGTCGCGCAGTTCGGCCGCACTGAAGCCGCCCGATTCGACACCGATGCACCGCAGGCCTGCGGCCGCTGCTGCCTCGACGTCCCAGCGGCTGTCACCGACGACGACGGTCGAGCTCGGTTCGCCGTCGCCTCGCTGCATGGCGGCGAGGAAGATCTCGGGGTGGGGCTTGGCCGTGGTGACGTCGTCGGCGTTGGTGGAGAAGACGATGACATCGGCCACGTCGAGCAGGTCGACGAGCCCCCCGAGGTGCGCCGCCGGCGACGATGTGGCGAGCGCGACGGTGATGCCTGCGGATGCGAGGTCGACCAGCAGGTCGCGTGCGTGCGGGAACGGCTGCACCTCGCCGATCAGTAGCTCGTACTCCTCCCGCCAGTGATCGGTGATCGCCTGGTCGTCGCGGCCGATCAGCTCGCGCAACAGCGCGTCGGAGCCCATCCCGATCAGGCGGTGGATCGCGTTCATCGGCGCCCACTCACCACACACACGAAGTGCGCGCGACCAGGCGAGCGTGTGCAGGTAGTTGCTGTCGACCAAGGTGCCGTCGACGTCGAACAGGATCAGCGTGGGTCGTGTCATCCCGCTGACCTGCCCTCACGGCGGCGCGATCAGACGTTGGTTCAGGCCTCCAGCAACGCCGAGTACGACGCGAGCGGCACGATGCCATCGGCCTTCGCCCGCATCGCGTCGTCGATCGTGACGAAGGCGTCGGCCTGCAATCGGCACACGGCGAGGTACTCGGCGTCGTAGGTGTCGGACCAGCCGTGCTCGCGGGCGATCTTCCACGCCGTGCGTCGCGAGACCCGGTCGCCGAGGAGACGCATCTTCAGTTCCGTCAGCCGCTCGTGTCGGCGCATCGCCTCGGCCTCGGTGATCTCGCCACGAGCGACGGCGTCGAACAGTTGGGCGAGGGCCTGTGAGCGAATGAGGTTGGGCGCGACCAGCCGATGGTCGGGCGCGACCTCGACGTCGTCGGCGACGAGACGCAGCAGCGTGGGTGCGTCGATCACGTAGCGAGCCATGCGTCGAGGGTACGACGCGTCGTGGTGTCGTGGTGGTCAGCCTTCGAGCGCGGCGGCCAGTCGTTCGAGGGTGCCGCTGATGGTCTGCCGGTTGCGTTCCGCACGGTCGGCGATGCCCGACATCTTGGCGCTGAACTCGAGCGCCGATGCGGGACGGAGATCCTCGCTCCACTCGGTGACGCGGCAGCCGGTGTCGGTCGGTTCGATGCGGTAGCCCCACGTGGAGAAGTGGAAGTCGAACATCGAGCACTCGAACGCGAACGCCCGGCCGGGGTCGGCCTCGATGACCTTGCCCTGGCTGGTCCACTCGTGATCGCCGTTGCGGTTGTGCCCGTCGAAGGTGGCGCCGACGACCGGGCCGTCGAAGCCCTCGTGCCACTCGCAGGCGTGGCACTCCTCGGACCACTCCCCCATGCGGGTCACATCCGCGATGGCGTCGTACACGGCAGCGGGATCGGCGGCGATGTCGCGGGTCACCTCAACTCGTCCTGGCATGGCGGTGAGTCCACCACATCGGGGACGGTGACGAGGCCCCTACGATGTCCCGGCGCTCGCGAGGGCACCACGACGCCGTGGTGGCGGGCGCAGCCTGAGGAGGCCCAGATGACCGACGCCCGCACCGCCACCGCCGCCACCCGCCAGCGCATCGAGGCGATGGCCGCCGACCTGCCGTTCGATGACGTGCAGGACTTCGAGGATGCCCGGCGCGGGTTCGTCGGACGGAGCGCCGAGCGCCAGATCACGGCGTCGGACGGCCGGGTCGTGTGGGACCTCGACGCCTACGACTTCCTGCGCGATGCGGAGGCTGCAGACACCGCGAACCCGAGCCTGTGGCGCCAGGGCCAGCTCCTCATCGAGGACGGCCTGTTCGAGGTCGTGCCCGGCATCTACCAGCTGCGCGGCTTCGACCTGTCGGTGATGAGCGTCATCGAGGGCGAGACGGGCGTCATCGTCATCGACCCGCTCATCAGCTGCGAGACCGCCGCCGCCGCCTTCGCGCTCTACACCGAGCACCGGGGCGAGCGGCCGGTGAAGGCGATGATCTACACGCACTCGCACGCCGACCACTTCGGCGGCGTGAAGGGCATCATCACCCAGGAGCAGGTGGATGCCGGCGAGGTGCAGGTGATCGCGCCCGAGGGCTTCCTCCACCACGCCATCGCCGAGAACGTCTTCGCCGGCACGGCCATGACGCGCCGGGCCGGCTACATGTACGGTGCCGCGCTCGAGAAGCGCCCCGACGGCCAGATCGGTGCCGGGCTCGGCCAGACGACCAGCACCGGCGAGGTCAGCCTGATCGCCCCCACCCTCGACATCACCCGCACCGGCGACCGCCTCACCATCGACGGGGTCGAGATCGAGTTCCAGATGACGCCGGGCACCGAGGCCCCGGCGGAGATGAACTTCTACTTCCCGCAGCACAAGGCGCTGTGCACGGCGGAGAACACCTCCCACACGCTCCACAACATCCTCACCATCCGCGGCGCGCTGGTGCGCGACGCGCACGCCTGGGCCCACTACCTGACCGAGACCGTGGACCTGTGGGGCAACGACCTCGAGGTCGTGTTCGCCTCCCACCACTGGCCGACCTGGGGCCGCGAGCGGGCCGTCGAGTTCCTCGAGATGCAGCGGGACCTCTACCTGTACCTGCACGACCAGACGCTGCGCATGATGAACCAGGGCCACACCGGCGCCGAGATCGCCGAGGTGCTCGAGGTGCCGCCGGCGCTGGCCCAGCAGTGGCACACCCACGGCTACTACGGGTCGATCTCCCACAACGTGAAGGCCGTCTACCAGCGCTACATGGGCTGGTACGACGCGAACCCGGCGAACCTCTGGCCGCACCCGCCCGAGGCCGTCGCCCCCCGCTACGTGGCGGCGATGGGCGGGCGCGACGGTGCGCTCGCCGTCGCCCGCCAGGCCTGGGAGGACGGCGACTACCGCTGGTGCGCCGAGGTCGGCAAGCACCTGGTGTTCGCCGACGACACCGACGAGGAGACCAAGGCGATCCTCGCCGACGCCCTCGAGCAGATCGGCTTCGGCGCCGAGTGCGGCACCTGGCGCAACGCCTTCCTGGCGGGCGCCACCGAGCTGCGCCACGGCAGCTTCGGCACCCCCACGTCGGTCCCGCCGGACATGCTCACCTCGCTCACGGTCACCCAGGTGCTCGACAGCATCGCCATCCGCGTCGACGGCCCGAAGGCGTGGGACGTGCACCTGCGCCTGGCGTTCGACATCACCGACGAGGGCGTGGTCCACCTGGCCGAGCTCCGCCACGGCGCGCTGCACCACCGGACCGTCGACGCCGCCCCCGAGGGCGTGACGACGCTGCGCCTCGCCCGCGTGTCGCTCATCGGGGCAATCACCGGGATGCTCGACCTGGCCGCCGCGCTGGGCGACGGCACGATCGTGGTCGACGGCGACATCGCCGAGCTCGGCCAGCTCGTCGGCCTCCTCGCCGAGCCCGACCCGGACTTCGCCATCGTCACCCCGTAGGCCCGACCCGGGGTCGAGCGGGGGCGGGCAGATCGGCGAGCGACCGGCGGGCCGGACGGGCGCGGCCGGCCGCGAGCAATGCGTCGAGCCGGCTCGACGAGATCGGCACGAGCTGGGCGGCCGGCCGACCGCGAACGGTGATGGTGACCTCGCCACCGGCAGCGGCCTCGGCGACCAACGCCGACGCGTCCTGTTCGAGCGTTCGCACGTCGACCCGACTCATGTGCTCCATCGTGGCTCAATCCGCGCAGCGGTCGGCGACGGCGGCGTAGGCCGCGCGCACCGCGGCGCCGTCGACCGTCGGGTCGGGTTCGACGACCGCTCCCCCGCCCGCCGACCAGGCGTCGGCGACCTCGCCGAGGCTGTGCCCGCCGAGCACGGCGGCGGCCTGGAGCGCGGCACCGCGCGCGACGAGCTCGTCGTCGGCGGGGACGTGGACGGGACGACCGAGCAGGTCGGCCACCACCTGCTGGTACGCCCGACTGCGGGCCGCGCCGCCCACGAGGAGGACCCGTCCGTCGGCGGGCGGGAGGTGGTCGGCGCCGGCGAGCAGGTTGCAGACCACGCCCTCGATCGCGGCGCGGGCGAGCTGCTCCCGGGACACGTCGGACCGGAGGCCGGCGAGTAGGCCGGTGGCGTCGGGCCGGTTCGGGGTGCGCTCGCCGTCGAGGTGCGGGACGAGCACCAGGCCGCCGGCTCCGGCCGGTGCGGCGAGGGCGAGCTCGTCGAGCTCTGCCGGTTCCACGCCGAGGAGCCGGGCCACCGCGTCGGTGACCTTCGTGGCGTTGAGGGTGCACACGAGCGGCAGGAAGCGGCCGGTGGCGTCGGCGAACCCCGCGACCGTGCCGCTGGCGTCAGCCGTCGGCGCATCGCTCACGGTGAAGGCGGTGGCGCTGGTGCCGAAGCTGAGGGCGAGGTCGCCCGGGACCATGCCGAGGCCGAGCGCGGCCGCCATGTTGTCCCCGGTGCCGGGACCGACGACCGTGGGCGGCAGGGTGCCCCAGGTGCCGTCGGGACGGGCGACGTCGGCGACGGTGCCCCAGGTGCCGGCCGCCTCCGTCGGACCGAGGACCTCGGGCAGCACCTCGGACCAGTCCCGATCGGGGTCGACCAGCGCGAGCAGATCAGGCCGGTAGCGGCCCTCGGCGGGCGACCACCAGCCGGTGCCCGAGGCGTCGCCGCGATCGGTCACGATGCGGCCGCAGAGGTGCCGGGTGAGCCAGTCGTGCGGGAGCATCACGTGACGGACCCGCCGGTACGCGTCGGGCTCGTGGCGGCGCAGCCACGCCAGCTTGGTGATGGTGAAGCTCGGCACCGGCACGCTGCCGCACGCCTGCGCCCAGGCCTCGGCCCCGAGGGCCCCGACCAGCTCGGCGGCTTCGGCGGCGGACTCGGTGTCGTTCCACAGCTTCGCCGGGCGCACGACCCCCTCGTCGGCGTCGAGCACCACCAGCCCGTGCTGCTGCCCGGCGACCGAGATGGCATCGGGGCGCCGGTCGGTGAACACGCCGGCCATGCCGGCCGCCGACTCGAAGGCCAGCCACCATTCCGCCGGGTGCTGCTCGCTGCGCGGCGGGGTGGTGCCCCGGTGCTCGGCCCGCCCGCTCGCCACCAGCTCGCCGGTGTCCGCGTCGCGCAACTCGACCTTGCAGGCCGAGGTCGACGAGTCGACCCCGGCGACGAGCGGCACCGTCGGCCCTCCTCAGCGGGCGCCGAGCAGGTGCTCGAGCGCGAGCTGGTCGATGCGCACGGCGCCGTGGCTGCGGGCCCCCTTGGCCTCGGCGTCGAACGCCTCGAAGCTGGTGGGATCCGCCAGCAGGTCAGCAAGGGTCTCGCCGGGGGCGAGCGTCGGGGTGGCGAGGTCGGGCACGCCCGCCGCGGCCAGCGCCTCGGCCACCTCGGGATCGGCCCGGAAGGCGGCCGCCCGCTCCTTCAGCAGCAGGTAGGTGCGCATGTTCGCGGCGGCCGACGCCCACACCCCGTCCAGCGCCTCGGTGCGCAGCGGCTTGTAGTCGAAGTGCCGGGGACCGTCGTAGCCCGAACCCTCGAGCAGGTCGACGAGGGCGAACGCGCTGAGCAGGTCGCCGTGGCCGAACACGAGGTCCTGGTCGAACTTGGGACCGTGCTGGCCGTTCAGGTCGATGTGGAACAGCTTCCCGTGCCACAGCGCCTGGGCGACGGCGTGGACCATGTTCAGGTTCGACATCTGCTCGTGGCCGACCTCGGGGTTCAGCCCCACCATGTCCTTGTGCTCGAGCGTCTCGATGAACGCGAGGGCGTGGCCCACCGTCGGCAGGTAGATGTCGCCGCGGGGCTCGTTGGGCTTGGGCTCCAGCGCGAACCGGATGCCGTAGCCCTGCTCCTGCACGTAGCCGGCGAGCAGGTCGATCGCCTCGCGGTAGCGGTCGAGCGCAGCGCCGTGGTCCTTGGCCAGGTCGACCTCGCTCCCCTCGCGCCCGCCCCAGAACACGTAGGTCCGAGCGCCGAGCTCGGCCGCGAGGTCGAGGTTGCGCATCACCTTGCGGATCGCGAAGCGGCGGACGTCGCGGTCGTTGGCGGTGAACGCCCCCTCCTTGAACAGCGGGTGCGTGAACAGGTTCGTGGTCACCATCGGCACCGTCAGCCCGGTCTCGTCGAGCGCCGTGCGGAACCGGTGGAGGGCCTTGGCCCGATCGTCGTCGCCGTCGGTGAACGGGGCGACGTCGTCGTCGTGGAAGGTCACCCCGTAGGCGCCGAGCTCGGCGAGGCGGTGGACCGTCTCCGCCGGGTCGAGCGCCTCCCGTGTGGCGTCACCGAAGGGGTCCCGGGCCTGCCACCCGACGGTCCAGAGGCCGAAGGTGAACCGGTCCTCGGGTCGCGGGGTCAGTGCGTCGGTCATCGGTCTCCGTCCAGCGTCGGGCGTGGCGGCTCAGCCTGCCACGCCCGACGAGGCGAGGCCGCGTGGACGCCATGCGCGAACAGCCCTACTGGTAGCGGGCCTGGTACTGGGCGGTGTTGGCGAACTCGTGGGCGGCGAAGGCGGCCGACTGGGGTTCGCCGTAGCCGATGGGCTCGAAGATGGCGGTCCACTGGGCGGCGGACGGGGTGGTGCGGAGCATGCCCAGCGACACCAGCGTCAGGTTCGTGGGGCCGGCGAGGCGGCGCTTGCCCTCGGCGGACTCGGAGAACTGGACGATGACCGCGCCACGGGTGATGGCGCCCGTGTTCAGCCGCTCGGTCCAGTACGCGAGGCCTCCGGCGTCGGGCTGGCGACGGAAGATGTTCTGGTACACGAGCTTCACGTACTGCTGGTTGGAGACGCTGCCGTAGCGGTTGGTGAACTCGGAGCTCGCGGCGAAGGTCTCGGCGATCGACGTGAGCGATGCACCGCCCTGGTAGGTGCCGAGCCAGTAGGTGAGGCCACCGGCGTCGGGCCGACGGAGGAAGAACGCCCAGTACAGGCGGATGAGCGGGGCGCGCTTGGCCGAGAAGGCAGGGTCGGCGGCGAGCGCCGCGATGAGCGCGGGGTACTGGGCCTGGCCGGTGCTGAAGCGGTTGGTCCAGGTGGAGGTCTCAGCAGCGGTGGGGCTCCGGCCGAGGAAGTCGTGGTACTGCGCGCTGATGGTGCTGCCGACGTTGACGAACGGGCCGATGTCGACGGGGCCCGAGGTGTACACCTGGTCGGGGGATTCACCCGTGAGCTTGGCGGCGTGGTCGAAGGCGGCCGTGGTTCCCGAGCCGTCGAGGGAGCCGGTCACCACCTGGCCGACCGGGTCGGCAGCGGAGGGGCCGGTGGAGAGGCGGCGGGTCGTGCCGGTGGCGGTGGATCGGGCGTACAGATCGAAGTCGTTGCCGGCGTCGGCTGCGGCGGTGGCCGGGCTGAGCGAGGCGAACAGGATCGTCTTGACGTCGTCGGAGATGCCGTCGCGGACGACCACACCCCCGGCAGGAAGCTGGGCGTCGCTGTCGCTGAGGCTGACCCGGGTGACCGTGGTGGTGGTCATGTCGCGGAGGAACACGTCGAAGGCACCGTTCGTGTCGCCCGTGACGATGTTCGTGGCCTCGCTGGCGAAGGCGACCCATCGTCCGTTGCCCGAGACCGCGCCGCCACCCGCCCCGAGATCGGGGAGGCCGCCACCGTTGCGGATGTCGACCAGCACGGTGGTGTCGGTCGTCCGGTCCCGGCGGTACAGGTCCTCTGCGGCGATCACCCCACCGGCCAGGTTCGCGTCGGAGCTGAACACCACGTACCGGCCATCGTCGGAGAGCGCGGGCTTGGTGCTGCGTTCGGTGGCCTGGCTGCCGTCGGGGAACACGCTCACCCGCTCGATGGAGGTGCCGAACACGTCGCGGACGAACACGTCAGCGACCCCGTTGGTGTCGTTGCCGACCACGGTGGCGGCGTCGGTGACGAAGGCGATCGCGCTGCCGTCGCCCGAGATCCGAGCTTCGATGGTGTCGGCCAGCAGCGCGGTTCCGGCGAAGCTCGGGTTCATCCACCGGGTGGTCTGCTCGAAGCGGTCGCGGACGAACACGTCGAAGTGCCCCTTGTCGTCCCCCGGGATCAGGTTCGAGGCGTCGGACAGGAAGGCGACGAACCGGCCGTCATCGCTGACGGTGACGTTGCGGCTGGCGCCGGTGAGCGGCTTCTCATCGTTCGTGACCGAGACGAGCTCGGTGGTGCCGGCCCACAGGTCACGGATGTAGATGTCCGACTTGCCGTTGGTGTCGGCGGCGACCACCGCCGCGGTGGTCTCGAACGCCACGAACCGGCCGTTGTCGCTCATCGCCGCCCCGAAGGCCGGCGCCGTCACGGGAGCGCCGGTGTTGGCGCGACTGACCAGGCGGGTGGCGACCGGCAGCGAACCGGCCGCAGCCGGGTCCGGGGAGACGCCGAGCGCGACCGCAGCGGCCGCGAGGGCGAAGGCGATAGCAGCCGCAGCGCCCCGGCGCGGGCGCAGGCTCACCGCGTCACAAGGAGATGTCCAGGATTCCATGGCGCCGACATGGTGCACCACGCCACCGCCCTCGGCAACGCGAACAGCAACAAGGGCGTCGCCTAGCGGCGCGCCCGGCGCTGCTCGCCCGCCGCGCCGGTATCGTCGGCCGATGCCCGAGACAACGCAGACGTTCCGGACCACCCTCGAGGCCACCGGCGGTAGGAACGTGGGGATCGTGGTGCCCACCGAGGTGGCGGAGGCCTTCGGCCGCGGCAAGCGGGTCCCCGTCGTGGTCACCATCGAGGGCGGCTACCAGTACCGCAACACGATCGCGTCGATGGGCGGCCGCTTCCTGATCTCCTTCAACGCCGAGACCCGCGCCGCCACCGGCTTCGGTGCCGGCGACGAGGTGGAGGTGCGCCTCGATGTCGACGACGCGCCCCGCGTGGTCGAGGTGCCCGAGGACCTCGCCGTGGAGCTCGCTCGCGACCCGGAGCTCAGAGCGGCGTGGGAGAAGCTCAGCTACAGCCACCAGCGCGCTCACGCCGAGGCGATCACCAAGGCCAAGGCCGCCGACACCCGCGCCCGGCGCGTCGCCAAGACCGTCGAGGCGCTTCGGGCCTGACGTGGACCAGCCAGAGGTCAGCCGAGCCGGTCGGGACGGTTGCGTCGACCTTCGAGCGGCGCGGGGGGCTCGTTGGCGACCTTCGTCGCCTCCGCGACGACCTTCTCGAGCAGCGCGACGAGCTGCACGCGCTCGGCCTCGGTGAGGCCCGCCATGACCCGGCGCTCGAGCGTCCGGATCCCGCTCAGGATCTGATCGGCGACGGTGCGTCCGGCGGCGGTGGTCTCGATGAGCACCGACCGACGGTCGTCGGGGTTGGCCTTCCGGCGGATCCAGCCCCGGTCCTCGAGGTTGTCGAGCGTGGCGGTCACGGTGGCTGACGGGACGAGCAGCCGAGCGCTGATCTCGGACGGGGTGATCGGCTCGCCCGCTCCGTCGACGACGGCGAGGACCGTCATCGCCGACTGGGTGAGGTCGAACGACGCGAGGGCGTGGCGCTCGACCTCGGCGACGAGCCCGAGACCGGTCCTCGACACGGACGCGTAGGCCTCGGTGCTCGCCCGATCGCCGTCGGGGTACTCCTCGGCGAAGTCGTCGGCGACGCGGACGATGCCGCGCGCGACGAGAGCGGAGTGGCTCAGGCCACTCCGCTCCGCGCGGTTGGATCGGGTGGGCCGACTAGGCACTCTCGAAGATCTCGATCCGAGGCGGCGCCGCCACGCCGGCCCGGCCCATGGCCTCCCCGAGGGCGGGGTCGGCGGCGAAGGCCTGGGCCTGGTCGACCGAGGGGAAGTCGTGGACCACGAGGACGTCGTTGGCGTCGCCGGGAGCCACGAACACGCGGTCGCCCGTGCAGCCGTGGGCGTCACGCAGCGAGCCGACCTCCTCGTAGACGCCCTTCCACGTCGGGAAGTCGGCGACCGGGTGGCGGACGATCAGGGTGGCGGTCATCGGAACCTCGATTCTGCAGCAATCGGGACCCTCTGCCCCGACATCCGGCACGATCGCGCTGTTTTAGTTCCGAGTCAAGTAATTCGGTTCTGAGCTAGTTTGCTGACGCCGAAGCTCCCCGCGTCCGCGTCCCCCATGTCCTCGAAGCGCCGCGGTTCGGCTGCTCCTAGGCTGCGCGGCGACCGGTCCTGATCCCCTTCCCACCCTGGAGCCACACCATGAGCACCGCCCCCCTCGCCCAAGCCCAAGACGTCGCCAGGGGTGTCCTGGCCAACGTGTCCGCCGACCAGCTCGACCTCGACACGCCGTGCAAGGACTGGAAGGTCCGTGACCTGATCGACCACATGGTGGGCGCCCAGCACTGGGCCCGCTGCGGCGTCCAGGGCGCCGAGATGACCGAGACCGGCGCGGGCTCCGCCGACGGCGACTTCGCCGCCGCCTTCGACAGCGCCGCCAGCGCCGCGCTGGCCGCCTTCGACGAGGACGGCGCCCTCGGCCGCACCGTGAACCCGGGCTTCGGGGACATGCCGGCCCCAGCCCTCATGGGCCTGGCGACCACGGACACCTTCACCCACGCCTGGGACCTCGCCAAGGCCACCGGCCAGGACACCGACCTGGCGCCCGAGCTCGCGTCGGCGCTGCTCGCCCAGTCCCGCCAGTCCATCCAGCCCGCCTTCCGCAGCGAGGAGGGCTCGATCTTCGGGTTCGAGCAGGACGCCCCCGAGGGCGCATCCCCCGCCGACCAGCTCGCCGCCTTCCTCGGCCGCAGCGTCTAGCGCGCCCGCTGGCCGATGCGGCCGGGTGCCGACGTGAGGGGGCGACGGACCATGCGACGCCTCGTGGCCGTCGCGCTCGCCACCGCCTCGGTCGCCCTGCCCGGCTGCGGGCGAGGCGCCGACCCCGCGCCGCAGGACCGGTCGCTCGCGCGCGCCCGGGCCATCTTCGGGCGCATCGGGCCCACCGATCCCTACTGCAGCGCGGCCGTCCTCCGGGGTGATCGGGTCGTGTTCGCCCAGGCCTTCGGGACCGCGCGCGGGCACCGCGCCACGCCGGCCACGAAGGGCGACATCGCCTCGGTCTCCAAGCAGTTCACCGGCGTCGCCATCCAGCGGCTGATCGCGCAGGGGGACCTGTCGGGCGACGACCTCGTCGGCGACCTCGTCCCGGCGTCTCGACCGGCGACCGACGACCTCACCGTCGACCAGCTGCTCACCCACACCAGCGGGCTCGCCGACTACGGCGACCTGCTCGTGGAGGAGTACGACGAGCGCACCACCCAGGCCGAGGCGGTGGCGGCGATCGCACGGAGCCGCCCGACCGGCACCCGAGGACGATTCGACTACTCCAACTCCAACTACGTGCTGCTGGCCGAGGTGGTGCGGGCCGTCGACGGACGATCCCTCCCCCGCTACCTCCACGACGAGGTCTTCGAGCCGCTCGACCTAGACATGGCGGTGGCACCGCACGGCGCGTGGCGCCAGGTCGGCGATGGCAGCGTCTGGACCACGCCGACCGAGCTGGTCCGTTGGAGCCGCCAGTACTGGCACCAGACCCTCGACGGGCCTCGGCTCGCCCGGGTCATGTTCCGTCGCACGGTCGATGCCAGCGAGGGCGACCCCGACGTCGACGACGAGTACGGCTCCGGCATCCTGCGCGCCACCCTCGACGACGGTGCCGTGGAGCTCTTCCACGACGGGAGCTGGGACGGCTACGAGACCGACTGGGCGCTCATCCCCGAGGAGCACGTGGCCGCCGCGGTCACCTGCAACGAGCAGGCCCCGCTGCGCGCCGACAGCCCCGCCGAAGCCCTGCTCGCCATCTACCGGCCCGAGGTGTGAATCACCGTGGTCTCGCCGTGGGCGACGGCATTCACGTCAGGACGACGGCAAGACGCCGACCTGGACGGCTACCTCGAACCCGTGACGGGCACCGTCCAGAAGAACGGCTTCGGACAGCTGGGAGGCACGGCCGCTGCGGTGATGCTCGAACTGCCGCTGAGGGTGGTGCCTTTGATCGTGTAGGTGATCTTCGCCGTGGTTGGCACGGTCCTTCCGTTGCACGTGAACGGCTCGCTTGCCGGCCCCTCGAAGGTCATGGTGTTGCCTGAGACCTTGAACACCTTGCCGGAGTCCGACGTACACGTCGCACTGGTACAGGTCCATGTGCCGGTTCCAGTCCGGCCCGGCGCGCAGGGTTGTGTGTTGTTGTACTCGCACGTCGGCGTCCCCTGGGTCAGGGTCCAGGTGCCGTCGAACGGCGCCTTCGCCGTTGACGCCACCGTGGTGGTGACCGAGGGCGCGGTCGTGACCGTGGTCTGCCCCGGGGCCGTGGTGGTGGTGGTGGTCGTCGTCGTCGTGGCCCCGTTGTTGGGGGTGTCCTTGGTGCCCGTGGTCCCTGCCGGCCGGTTGAACAGAGTGCCGGTGGTGGGGTCCTTCAGGATGAAGACGTTGATGATGGTGGGGTTCTTCTGCACGGCGGTGATCGCCGTCGGGCTGAACCCGGTCCAGGGCTTGCCCGTGTAGATCGGCGTGGTCTTGGTGGCGACCGGGCCGTTCAGCGGGTTGCCGCAGAAGCACTTCACCCGCGGGACGCCGTAGCCATCGACCAGGACCGCGGTGCCAGCCTGCAAGACAGCCTGGAGCGTGGTCGGCTTGCCGTTGCGATATCCGTGGTTCGTCACTCGCGTGTCGCTCGACAGCGTCACCGGGGTCAGGGTCGCCACGTAGTCCGGGATGGTGGCAACGGTCAACGGGCTGCCATCAGGCAACTTGACGTTGGGGTCCTGGTTCATGGCTTCGACCCAGGCGGCGGCCTTGTCGGGGTTGTCGGCCAGGAACTTCACCATCTGCGCCGGGTCGCATGCCGCCTTGTTCATGGTCCCGCCGTAGAGGCCGGGCGTGCCGCCGGTGCTGGAGGTGGTCGTCGCGTTGGCGGGCGCCGTGATCCTCACGGCCTCGGCCTGCGTGACGGCGGGCGCCGGGCTGGGAGCCGTGGCAAACGGGGTGGTGGAGTAGGGGTCTGGCCCGGGATCGGTCGCCGCCGCAAGGATCACCTCACCGCCGGTACCGGATGCAGCCTCATCGTCATCGCCCTTGAGGACGCCGGACAGGACCACACCTGCGGCGACCAACGCGATGGCCAGGATCACCCCGCCGATGATCAGCCCGGTCTTGCTCTTCTTCTCCGGCTCCCGCGGCGGGGGGCCGTATCCGCCGCCGGGGGGATACCCGCCCCCGCCGGGTCCGTAGTTGCCGGGACCCTGGGGCTGCTGCTGGTAGCCGGGTCCTCCCTGGTTCGGATCCCACTGACCGCCCTGGTTGCTCACCGATGTCCCCTTCCTGGACCGAAAGGAGGTGAGATCACTCTCGGCTGAGCGAAGGATTGCCAGCACCCCCTCCGGCGAGGGTACCACTGATCACGGACCCAGGGCCTCTGGATGCCGAGGCGCCGGGACTAACGGGCTCGAACGCGCCGCATCGTTCATCGGTTGGAACTGGGCAGGAGACCTCGGGGCCGACGATGGCTGGGGCCGCGCCACCCAGGACCGAGCTACGTCGGTGGTTCGGCCGTCAGAGGTAGTAGCCGACGACGTCGAGGACGAGGTCGGTGGTGGCGCTGGCCGCGACGTTGAGCTTGGTGGCGGCGTCGATGCGGCAGATCGCCGTCGAGGCGAAGCGGCGGGCGGTGCCGCCCCACACCATGGCGTTGGCCGACGGGCGGGAGGCGCCGTTGGCCCAGAGGGTCAGGTTGCCGCCGGCGGTCGACGCGTTGACCAGCAGGAGCGTGACCGACACCGCCGTGGCCCCGGCGGGGACGCCGCTGGCGTTGGCCGACATCGACAGCACCCGCGCCGTGTTGGGGCTCAGCGGCGTCTTTGACCCCACGTTCGGAGGCGTGCCGGGGCGGGAGTCGTAGACGCGGACCGGCACCGGCAGGAGGTGGAACGCGCCGGCGGTGGAGGGCCCGGCCACCTTGCGCCAGGTGCCGGGCGTGCCGTCGGCGACGCACACCCAGAGGTTGCCGTTGGCGTCTTCGACGATCTCGCCCTT
Source organism: uncultured Iamiaceae bacterium (assembly GCA_964624775.1). GTDB lineage: Bacteria > Actinomycetota > Acidimicrobiia > Acidimicrobiales > Iamiaceae > Aquihabitans. The sequence continues at coordinate 19,843 of CAZUYW010000009.1, read as the reverse complement.
GTCGTGGGCCATGCCGTCCGCGGTGGGAGCCGGGCGCGACGGGCTCGCGGTGAGCGAGAGGTTGCTCCACGGCGACGTGGCGATGATGGCGGGCGCGGTCACCCCGACGGCCTCGATGGCCGCCGCCTCGCCCGAGCCGGCCTGCAGCCCGACACCGCTGTTGGAGTAGGCCTGCATCCCGAGCCAGGTGTCGCTCGTGCCCCGGACCCCGATGGCATCGGTGGACCCACCCTCGACGCCGTTGCCCGATGCCGAGGTGCCGACGACGCCCCGGCCGAGGCTCGATTCGCCCTTCACGCCGTCGGCCACGAAGGCTTCGGAGCAGCGGCCGAGGACCCCGACCTGGCCCGCGGCGTATGTGTAGCCGTAGACGCCTGACGACTGGGTGGACGACCCGTACACCCCACCCCCGGGGCCGCTCGCGTCGAACGCCGGCTTCAGCGCAGTGCCCGCTTCGGCGCGCAGCGCCGAGTTGTACGGACCCGTCGCCTCGATGGTGAGGGCGGGGAAGAAGTCAGTTCCCGATGTGGTCAAGGCGGTGGGTGAGCTGGCCGCGTTGCCTTCCGAACCCAGGGTGAGCGGATCGCCGTTGTTGGCCGCAGCAGGCGTGGCACCGGCGACCACAGCCGCGGTTGCGGCCACCGCTGCTCCGGCGCCCCCGAGCAGCAGCCGACGGCGTCCGATCCCAGGACCCGGCGTGGCGACGACCGGGCCCGCCGCGTCGGGAGCGACGAGACCCGGCGGCGCTTCCACGTTCGGGGCACCGGCCCGGAGGGCACGGATCTCTGCTGCCTGGCGCTCGACCAGGCCTGACAGCTCGCCAACCTGAGCCTCGAGCGCAGCCAGGCGCGCCGACGCATCCATCACGGTCTCCGGGTCCACGACTTCCTCCCCGTCTCGTCGTAGGGCGGACACTACGAGAGCGTGGCGGCGCCCGCTGGCGAAGCCGGACGCAACGTCGGCTCCCAGCCCGCGCCATCCCAGGCCGTAGGATTGCCGACTCAGCCGGAGCTCGAGGACGCGGGACGTCTTCTCTGGAGTTCTCCTCCGGCCCCGCCCTCGTAGCTCAGTCGGATAGAGCGTCCGCCTCCTAAGCGGAAGGCCACAGGTTCGATTCCTGTCGGGGGCACGCACCAGCACGAGCCGATCGACGAGCCGCTGGCTGAGACTGTCAGTCCCTCTCGGTACGGTCTGGACCGTGGATCAGCAGCGCATCGACTTGCTCTTCGGACCGGGGCTCGACCTCGGCCACCTCGACGTGGACGACGTCGACATCCGATCGATGCTGCTCGAGCGCGCCGACATCCACCTCGACCCCGGCCAGCTGGCGATGCGAGAGGCGATCGCCAGCCAGATCGCCGCCGACGATCCGCCCGAGGTGTGGCAGGCCGTCGAGCGGATGCTCGGGTACGGGAGCTCGCGCGCCGAGATCCTCAACCAGCTCGCCCTCGTCTTCGGCACGGTCTTCCGCCGAGCGAGCGCCGGCGAGGGTCCCGTCGACATGGACCAGTACCGGACCACCCTTGCCGGCCTGCCGCTCCCGTCTCGCGGTGAGGTGGAAGAGGCCGTCGAGGCCATCGTGACGGACCAGCCCGGCATCTCCACCAGCGCCTTGCGCGACGAGTTGATCGAGGTGCTCGACCGTGACCCGGACGACGAGGTGACCGAGGCCATCGTCGAGCGGGTGCTCGACGACTGGTTCAGCCAGCGCACGGCGCCGGTGGTGCTGCTCGCGCCAGACCGGGTCGTCCACCTCCAAGCTGCCGCCGTGGAGTCCGTGCTCACCCATCGCCTCACCGAGGCAGAGCGCGAGTCCGGCGTGCTACAAGGGGCGTTCGACCTGGCGGGCATCGCGGGCCGTCGCCCCGTCGCCCAGCCAGGGGATCACTGGCTCGAACCCGCCGACGAGGGACTTGGCCTCAGCTGGGTCGGGCCCGAGGGCTGGCTCGACGCCTACGCGCCGGGCACCCTCCTCGCCTGCACGCAGGGCCTGAACTCGCTCACGATCGAGGTGTGCCCCACCGAACCGGCGGTCGACGACGAGCTGGTCGGGTGGCTTCGCGCCGCCTACGACCACGAGGTCGCCGAGTCGCTGCTGCCGCTCGATGCACGCGAGCTGGTGGCCGCCGTGCTGCTCGACCACCCCGACGCCTTCGACGACCCACAAGCCCCGCTGAGCGAGCTCGCCGAGGCGGCGGGGCTCGAGGTGCGCGGCGATCGATGCGCGCACGACGACATCACCTGGTACCAGGACCTCCAGATCGCACGCATGCGCCGGGTGGCCGACGCACTCGATCTGTCCGGCGCCGAGCTGTTCTCTGCACTCCGAGTGCTCGACGTCGCCGACGTGCTCGCCGGAACCGACCCCGCCGCGGTACCCGACCTGGCCTGGCCCCCGACCCCCGCCGTCTTCGACGACGTGCTCGCCACCCTGCGCGACCCCGAGATCCGCGCGGTGGTGCTCGACGAACTGTTCGACGCCGAGGAGCACGAACCCGTCGCAGGCCCCGGTTCGCCGGCCGAGGCACTCGCGAGCGCACTGCTGCCCATCGCCCGGCGCAAGGACCAGGCCGTCGTGCACCTCCTCGCCGCGATCGAGGCCGAGCAACGCCCCGCCCTCGCCCTCGCCGAGGAGCACCTCACGGCCGCCCACCAGGCCGACCCCGATCTCGGCGAGGTCACCGACCGCTTGGCCTGGATGGCCTCGGACCGCGGCGACGCCGCCACCGCAGCCCGGCTCTGGCGCACCATCGTCCACGAGCACTCCGTCCGCCAGGACCTCGAGGAGGTCGAGCCGTTCGCCACCCCCTCGGGTGCCGCCCTGGGTCGCAACGAGCCGTGCTGGTGCGGGTCCGGTCGCAAGTACAAGCAGTGCCACCTCGGGGTCAGCACCCTCCCGCCGCTGCCCGAGCGGGTCGGCTGGCTGGCTCGCAAGGCCGTCGCCTTCCTCGAACGGTCCGGCCCGCAGGCGTTCGCCGACGTGTCGGTCATGGCCTACACCCGAGCCGGCAGCACCGGTGACCGCGACGCCATGCGCCGCGCCATGGAGGACCCGCTCACCCTCGACCTCGTCTTGACCGAGTGGGGGTGGTTCGAGCGGTTCCTCGCCGCCCGCAGCCCACTCCTGCCCGACGACGAAGCCCTCCTGGCCGCGAGCTGGGTCCTCGTCGACCGCTCGGTGCACGAGGTCACCGCCGTCCGCCCCGGTGAGGGACTCACGCTGCGCGACCTCCGCACCGGCGAGGAGATCGAGGTGCGGGAGCGCACCCTCAGCCGCGAGGCCAAGGCGGGCATGCGCATCTGCGCCCGACCGTGCCCGGACGGTGCGACCCACCAGTTCATCGGAGGCGTGTTCCCCGTCGAGCCCGGCCGGGAACGAGACCTCCTCGACCTGCTCGACGACGGCGACGCCCTCGCGATCGCCGAGTGGATGGCCGACCGGGACCGGCCGCCCATGCTCGCCACCCGCGAGGGCGAGCCGATGGTCGAGTGCCGCCTCATGTTCCTCGTGCCGCTGCTCGACGAAGCCCGCGCCAAGCTCGACCAGCACTACGAGGCCGACGAGGACGTCGACGACGCGTGGCGCGAGCTCCACCAGCTCACCGATGACGAAGCCATCGTGCGGGCCACGCTGCGCATCGACGGCCAGCACCTCATCGTCGAGACCAACAGCGAGGCCCGCGCCGACCGCGTCCGTGACCACCTGAAGGCCATCAGCGTCGGGCTCCACATCGGCGACGAGCGCACCCCGTTCGATCTCGACACCATGCGGCGCCGCGCCGAGCTCGACGACATCCTCTTCGGGTCAGCGCGTCCCGCCACCTCGCCGCCCGCCGACCAGCTCCCGTCGGGCGACCGTGCCGCCGTCCTCGCCCAGGTGCGCGACGGGATGGAGCAGCGCTGGTGCGACGAGCCCGTTCCTGCGCTCGGTGGCCTCACGCCTCGCGAGGCGGCCGCCGATCCGACCCGGATCGGCGAGCTCGAGCGACTCCTCGCCAGCTTCGAGCGCTACGACGAACCCCCGGACGGCGTCTCCCTCCGCCCCGCCCGCCTGCGGGAGCTCCTCGGCCTGCCCGGGATGTGATCCTGATCGCCGGATCGCCTCATCAGGCCGGTCGATCCGCCGGTCGCGACCGACCGGCCCGCGCCACGACGGCCGAGTCCGGGTGCCGACACCGTTGGCTGCATCACCACGAGCGCCACCCCGAGCAGCACGAGCAGGGCGCCCAGCATGGCGAGCGGCCCGAGGTCGGCGCCCGTCCGCGCCAGCTCCCCGCCCGACGCCGTCGAACCGTCGCCCGGCTGACCGCCCGGCTCGCCCGGGGTCGCCGACGTGGCGAGCAGGTGCACGGTGGTGCCGGGCAGGTAGCTCGCCGGGGCGCCCGTCGCGAACGTCAACGAGCGAGCCGACACGGCGGTCACGGTGGTGATCCACGGCGTGGCGCCGTCGAGGTCCACCGCCACCCGATCACCCGCCCGGAACCACTGCTGGCCTCCGGCACCCGTCGTCGGGAACACCTGTGCGGGGGTGCACACCGCGGCTGATCGATCACCGGCGTCGACCGCGTCGACCGTGCAGGTCTGCGGAGCGATCTCCAGGCGGCCGGGAGGCAGGTCGGCCCACGCCACCCAGCGCCCCGACGCGTAGCGGACCAGCGACCCGTCGTCGACCTCCTCGGCGGGGGCAGCGGTGCGGCGGAACAGCACGCCAGCGGTGGACGGCGTCTGCGCCCGCCCCGCACTGCGGCCGACCTGGCGGCGCTGTGCCTCGTCCCATCTCTCGGGGAGGTAGAAGGGCTTCTGGTTCCGGCGCTGCTGCTCCAAGAACACCGGCAGCGCCGCACCCAGGCCGTACGCGTGGCTCGGCAGCTTGATGCCACCCGCCACCTTGACGAGCAGCGCCGGGTTCGACGCCCGGTCCTTCGGCACCAGGGACATCTTCGGATCGAAGAGGACCGCGGTGATCGACCCCGTCGGATCGAAGGCGGCGAGCGGTTCAGCCGTGGCCCCGCCCAGGACGTGATCCTTGAGCAGGTCCATGGACTTGCCCTCGATGTTGAAGCTCCACGTCGCCGGGTGCTGCATGCCGAGGGGCGGCTTGGCGAGCTCGAGGTACGCGGCGATGACCTTCTCGGGTGACGGATAGGTGCCATCGGGGTTGAGGAGCGCCACCAGGTCGACGTCGCCCGTGATGGGCAGCGGCTGCCCGCCACGGGTCGCGCTCATCAGCGGCTGGAGCACCTCCTCGCCGTCCGCGCCCGTGGACCGCTTCAGGGCGAAGTCGGCCCGCTCGGTGCCGAGCGCCTGCTTGTTGACCGCGATCTCCTCCCAGTTCCCGTCCGTCGGGAACTGCAGGTCGAAGGACCCGCGCTCGGCCGCCGCCTCGAACTTGGCCCGCTCGGCGCCGATCTTGTCCGGCGGTGGCTCGGCGACCTTCCACTCCCCGGGTGCGGTCTCCTTCAGCTTGCCGCCGCCGTTCCACTCCTTCGAACGGGTCTGCCACCGTGACGCCACCTGGGCACGCTGCTCGGCGTCGAGCGCCCGGTACTCGCCGGACGCCACCACGTCGGTCCACGCCTTCGGCTTCTTGATCGCCACGGTGTCCTTCATCGACTTGGGGAAGCCGAGGATCACGTCGATGTCGTTGACGTTCTTGGCGTCGACGCCGAAGGGCTTGAGCCGGGCCTTCCCGGCGGCGAGCAGCTCGGCCGCCTCGGCGCCACGGCTCCTCGCCATGATCTTGAGGTTGAACCGCTTCGCGACCGCGAGCACCTGCTCCTTCTCGGCCTTCGTGATGCCGAGACCGATGGTGAGCACCTTGTCGGTGAGGATCGCACCCTCGGGGATCCCCTTCAGTCCCTTGTCGACCCGCAGCCCGCCTGCGGCCTTGGCCGCGGCGGCCTCGTCGACGAAGCGCTGGGCCTCGGCCAGGTTGCCGCCGTAGCGGAGCCTCGTGAAGAGCTTGGCGATCGCCGCGTCGGTGATCATCCCGACGGTGACCTCGTTGTAGACCGTGGCGCTGCCCGCGCCGAGGATGCGCGCCAGTTCGCGGGGATCCTCGCCCCCGAGCGTGGTGATGCGGGTCCAGGCCGCATCGATCGCCTTGCCGATCGCGGCCGCCGCCGCCTTCGCCTCCTCCGAGGTGAGGATGGCACGCCCGGTCTTGAGGAACGCCAGGATCGGCGAGGAGATCTCGGCGATCAGGCGCAACCGCTCACCCTCGGACAACGTGGCGATGGTGGCCCGCATCAGGTCGATCGTGTTCACGAACGACGCCCAGGCACCGGTGATCTGCTGGCGGAACTGCTCGCGCGCCACCGGGTCGGTGATCACCGCCCACGCCTTGAACTCCATCTCCCCCAAGGCGTACAGGGCGTGGTGGGCGGTCGTCGCCGCATCGGACCACCACGCCATCGTCGACTCGATGAACGCCTTGGTGAACAGGCCGTAGAACTCGATCGGGGTCGGGGCGGGGCGGGGCGGCGGCCACACCACCGGGACGCTGATGGCGCGCTGCTCCACCGGGCTCAGGACCTGGGCCGCGGTCAGCGTCCGAGGCTCCTCCTCGTCGTCGACGCGGGCAGTGCCCTGGGGGTCATAGGTCAGCTTGGCGTAGGTGAGCACGCCGTACTTGGCCGGCACCGGCACCGCGACGGGGCGGGCGTGCAGGCCCTCGGCCGACCCGGGATCGAGATCGACCCGGAACGGTGTCGCCGGGTTGTCCCACTCCTCGGTGAGCTTCCCGAGGTTCACCGACGACACCTGGTCGACGTCGATCGCCGGGACCGTCGCGATCACCTTCTGATCGGTGGTGAGGTTCTTCATCGAGCCCGTCACGAGGAAGGCGCGTTCGGCCGCGACCGCATCCGGCGGGTTCCACGGGTCGGCTGCGTTGTCGTCGACGGACGCGTCGGCCCCGGCCTCGAAGGTGAGGAGGTACTTGGGATGCGACACGAGGTCGACGTCGCCCGTGGCGACCTCGGTCGCTCCGCCCGCCGCGTAGGTGGCGTCGATCGACAGCCGCAGGTGCCCGTCGTCGCGCACCTCGACCGTGAAGGACCGCTCGAACGACTCGCCGGGCGCCAGATCGTCGACGGCGAGCCCGTCGGACCCGGGACCGTCGAGTGCCTCGATGATCGTCGACGGCTTGATGCTGGCGAACGAGATGCCGGGTTGCCAGCTTGCCAGGATCGGCAGCAGGGAGATGTCGGTGAGGTCCGTCGAGCTCGTGTTGGTGCCCGTGACGGTCAGCGTCAGCTCCTCGGGGGTGGGGCCCGACGCGTCCTCGGCCAGGGTCAGCTCGTCGCGGTCGAGCGTCAGGTCGAGCCGCAGGGCGTGGGACCGGATGCGCACGCGGTGGGTGCCCGTGGCGCTGACCGATCGGCCGATGGCATCGGATCCGGTCACCTGGGCGCCGAGGTCGGCGGTCCCGGCCGCCTTGGCCCGCACCTTCCCGGTGAAGGTGCGCGACGCTCCCGGCGCCAGGTCGAAGGGCTCGCCCGGATCGGGGCCGACCGGCTCGGTGATCTCGAGGGTGTCGGGGTCGGTCGTGGTCAGCACCCCGTCGACCAGTTCGAGCTCGGAGAGGTCTCCCACCCCGTCGTCGCTCGCCGTCACCTTCACCGAGACCGCGACCTCGTCGTCGATCTCGAGCGACGCGGGGTCACCGGCGAGCTGCACCTCCACGCCGAGCGTCGGGGCGTCCACCACCGTCGTCGCCTCCTTGGAGGCGGTGAACCCCTCCGGCGTCCGGACGTCCAGGCGCACCACCTTGTCGCCGGGCTGCTGGTAGGCCTTGCGGACCGAGGGCTGGGTCGAGGTGGAGCCATCGGGGAAGGTCCAGGTCTGGGTGAGACCGGTGCCGTTGGGGTTGGTGGAGGTGGACTGGTAGTCGAACGTCCCCGGCTGCCCCTGGACGGGGGTGACCGAGAAGTCGGCAACCGGATCGGTCGGCGTGCCCACGACGCGGAACGCCACATCCTCGACCGCGAACCAGTTGTAGGTCTCGCCGCCCGCGCCGTAGGTGATCGTGTAGGGATGCCCCGCGGGTGGCGCGACTGAGGTGCGCTGCCAGGTGACCCCGGTCATCACGATCCAGCGGGACGGCAGCTCGCCGCTGTAGGTGGGACGGAACTGGCAGTGGTTGACGTACTGGTAGCAGATGACCCCGTCGGTGCCGGTCTGGATGGTGAGGCTCGCCGACGAACCGGCGGGCAGGATCCGAAAGCCACCGGCGAGATAGGAGTTGCGCTGGTCCCAGCAGTCGTTGAACGGCCCGGCCACGTCGTTGCACGGGGCACCGGCGCCGACCACGTCGATGGCGAGGTCCTCCTCGTTCGCCACCTCGTCCTTGGTGAGGGTCGCGTTCACGAAAGCGCTCTGCCGCAGGCAGCTCGTGCCCTCGACGTCGGGCGCGCACGACGCCGGAAGCGGGTAGTCCACGTTGGGGCGGGCCCCCTCACCCGTGCCGACGATCACCTGCGGGGACCCGTCTGCGGCCGGCCGCAGGGCTGGCGGCGCGACGAGCCGAGCGGGCGGCGTCGGCTGGGCGTCAGCCGTGATCGCAAGGGACGGGGCCAGGACGCTGAGCACCAGCACGCTCACCGCGGCGACCCCCCGATGCCACCGGTGTCCCCGGCAGTGACCTGAACGACCCATGAAGCGACCTCCCACCATCGCGCTGCAGGAGAAGCTACAAGGAATCCCCGAGGGCGTCCCGATCGAGCGCCTCGTCCGAGCCCTCAGGTGGGGATGCGGCGTACGCCGCCCTTGTCGGCGCTGGTGGCGAAGTGGGCGTAGGCGGCGAGGGCGCGGGTCACCACGCGGCTGCGCTCCCCCGTCGGCTTCCAGCCGTCCGGGTCGGCATCCATCGCGGCCCGGCGCTCGGCGAGCTCCTCGTCGGAGATGTCGAGCCGAAGGGTCCGCTCGGGGATGTCGATCGTGATCAGGTCGCCGTCGCGCACCAGGGCCAGCGCGCCGCCGGCCGCGGCCTCCGGCGAGATGTGCCCGATGCTCAGGCCGCTGCTCGCCCCCGAGTAGCGGCCGTCGGTGATGATCGCCGCCTTCTCGGCCAGGCCCAGCCCCTTCATCAGGATCGTGGGCATCAGCATCTCCTGCATGCCCGGCCCGCCACGCGGCCCCTCGTAGCGGATCACCACCACGTCGCCCTCGCCCACCTCGCCGCCGAGCACGGCGGCAGCCACCTGGTCCTGCTGGTCGAACACCTTGGCCGTGCCCTGGTACCGCAGCATGTGCGGCGCCACCGACCCGGTCTTCACGATGCACCCGTCCTCGGCGAGGTTCCCGTAGAGGACGGCCAGCCCGCCGTCGGCCGAGTGGGCGTGCTCGACGTCGCGCAGGCAGCCGCCGACCCGGTCGAGGTCGACGGCGGTGCGGGTCTCGTGCGACAGCGCCTGGGTGCCGGTACGCCCGCTCGCGTCGGCCGCGTAGAACGCGTGGACCGCAGGGTCGTCGGTGCGGCGCACGTCCCACGCGGCGAGCACGTCGGCGAGCGTCCCGTCGGGGTCCACGAGCGTGCGCACCGAGGCGTCGACCAGGCCCGCCCGCTCGAGCTCGCCCAGGATCCCGATCACCCCGCCGGCCTTGTGCACGTCCTCCATGAAGTAGTCCGACGTCGCCGGGGCCACCTTGCACAGGAACGGCACCCGACGGGACAGCGCATCGATGTCGGCCATCGTGAAGTCGACCCCCGCCTCGTCGGCCAGGGCGAGCAGGTGGAGGATCGTGTTGGTCGACCCGCCCATGGCGATGTCCATCGCCATCGCGTTGTCGAACGCGGCGCGGGTGGCGATCGAGCGGGGCAGCACCGAGTCTTCGCCCTCCTCGTAGTGGCGACGGGCCAACTCGACGGCACGCGCCGCCGCATCGTCGAACAGGCGACCCCGGTCCGCGTGCGTGGCCACCAGCGACCCGTTGCCGGGCAGGGCCAGGCCCAGCGCCTCGGCCAGGCAGTTCATCGAGTTGGCGGTGAACATGCCCGAGCAGCTGCCGCAGGTCGGGCACGCGTTCTCCTCCACCGCCTGCGCCTGGCCGCCGAGGTGCGAGGGGTCGAGCGCCACGATCACCGAGTCGGTGGCGTCGAGGCGGTGCACGGTGCCGTCGACGGTGACCCGCCCCGCCTCCATCGGCCCGCCCGACACGAACACCACCGGGATGTTCAGCCGCAGCCCCGCCATGAGCATGCCCGGCGTGATCTTGTCGCAGTTCGAGATGCACACCATGGCGTCGACGCAGTGCGCGTTGACCATGTACTCGATCGAGTCGGCGATCAGGTCCCGGCTGGGCAACGAGTAGAGCATCCCGTCGTGGCCCATCGCGATGCCGTCGTCGACCGCGATCGTGTTGAACTCCCGCGGCAGCCCACCCGCCGCCCACACCGCGTCGCACACCCGGCGCCCCACCGAGGCCAGGTGCACGTGCCCTGGCACGAACTCGGTGAAGGAGTTCACCACCGCGATCAGCGGCTTGCCGAAGTCCTCGGTCTTCACGCCCGACGCCCGCCACAGGGAGCGGGCCCCGGCGGCGAACGGGCTGGTGGTCACGGTCGCAGAGCGGTACGCCATGGCGCGCACGCTACGCCCCGGCGGAGGTGGGCGACCTGCCGTCAGACGGTTCTGAGCGCCCAGCGTCGCACCGGTGCGACCGTGGGCGCTCAGAAGTGTTCAGAGCTGGAGGACGGCGACGCCGTCGACGCGGTCGGCGGCCAGGTCGGCCAGGGCGAGGTCGGCCGCCTCGAACGGGTAGGTCACGACCTGGGGCCGGATCGGGATGGCGACGGCGAGGTCGAGCAGCGCGGCACCATCGGCCCGGGTGTTGGCGGTGACGCTCAGGAGCCGTCGCTCCTGGAACAGGTGGCGCTGGTAGTCGAGCGTCGGGATGTCGGACAGGTGGATCCCGGCGACGGCCAGCGTCGCCCCACGGTCGAGCGCGGCCATCGCCACCGGCACGAGGTCGCCGACGGGAGCGAACAAGATGGCGGCGTCGAGTGGCTCGGGCGGCTCGCCGTCGGCCGGGCCCGCCGACGCACACCCGAGCTCCAGCGCCAACTCCCGGGCCGCGGCCGAACGCGTGAGGACGTGCACGGTCGCGCCGCGGTGCAGCGCCACCTGGGCGGTGAGGTGCGCCGAGGCGCCGAACCCGTAGATGCCGAGCCGCCCGCCGTCGGGCAGCGCCGCCATCTCGAGCGCCCGGTACCCGATGATCCCGGCGCAGAGCATGGGCGCCGCGGTCACGTCGTCGAGCGCGTCGGGGATCGCGTAGGCGAATGCCTCGGGGGCGACGGCGTACTCGGCGAACCCGCCGTCGGCATCCCACCCGGTGAACGCCGGATCCGTGCACAGGTTCTCGTCGCCCCGGACGCAGAACCGGCAGACCCCGCAGGTGTGCCGCAACCAGGCGACGCCGATCCGGTCCCCCACGGCGAAGCGCGTCGCCCCCCGCCCGAGCGCCGCCACCCGACCGACCACCTCGTGCCCGGGCACCACGCCGTGGCGGCGCGGCACCAGGTCGCCCTCGGCCAGGTGCAGGTCGGTCCGGCACACGCCGCACGCCGCCACCTCGACCAGGACCTCGCCCGGCCCCGGCTCGGGCACCGGCCGCTCCACCAGCTCGAGCGGGCCGCCCGCCGCCGGCCCCGGCTCCCCCACGATCCACGCCCGCATCGCCATCGCGCACCTCCGCCACCATCGTGGCCCACGCGCCCGATGCCGTCCGATCCGTCCGATTCGAAACCGTTCTGCCGTCCCAGCGTCGTGCCGGCGCGACGCTGGGACGGCAGAACCGACAAGCAGGGTGATCGCGGGTTTCGCCTGGTCAGCGAGCCGGGCGACGGCGGTTCCGCAGCCGCAGCACCGCACCCCCGCCGAGCAGGGTCAGTCCCACCGCAACCAGGGATCGGTCATCGGAGCCGGTGCGGGGCAGGGCGCCGCGGGCGACCACCGGCACCTCGCCCGGCGCTGCGGGCGTCCACCGCACGGGCGCGGGCGCTGGGCCGTCGTGACCGTCGTGACCACCGGGGCCGGTCGGACCGGTCGGACCATCACCGCCACCCGGGCCGGTCGGACCGGTCGGACCACCACCACCGGCAGGACCCGTCGGACCCGTGCCACCCGACGGCCCGGTGGGACCGGTCGGGATCGGGGCGGGCGTCACCTCGCCGAAGTCGACACCGGTGAGCCCGCTGGTCGGCACGGTGACGTGCAGGCGATTCGGCGTGGTCGTGTCGAACCCGTCGGGCTGCTCCTGCACCACCGTGTAGGACCCGGCCGGCAGCCCATCGAAGGCGTACGTGCCGTCGGTCCCGGTGACGGTGCGGGCGACCTCATGCCCATCAGCGTCATAGAGGATCACCGTGACCCCATCGAGGCGGTCGGCCTCGTCGGCATCGATGGTGCCGTCCTCGTCCGTGTCGACCCAGACGGTGCCGCTGAGACCAGCTGGCACCTCGAAGAAGTCGTTGACCGTCGAGGAGTCACCCCAGCCGAGCGTCACGGTCACCTCGTCGTCGGCGGTCACCGTGGCGCCGTGCGTGCCGGCAACGTCGCCCCCGTCGGCGTAGGCGGCGGGCGTGTGCTCGCGCACGGTGTAGGTGCCGGGCACCAACTCATCGAAGCGGTAGGTGCCGTCCGCCGCGGTCGTCGTGTGGGCGACGACCTCGCCCGACCCATCGAGCAGGTCGATGGCGATCCCGGCGAGCGGCGAGTCGTGCGTCCCGGCCACGGCATCGTCCTCGGGGTCGAGGCGGACGGTACCGGCGATGGCACCGAGCTGGGGTGCGTACCCGAAGTCGGCGTCGCGCACGACCGGCTGGGCGGGCGTGAGCGGCACGGTCGACACACCATCGTCGGTCGTGTCGTCGGGCCGCAGGTCACCCGAGGGCGTCCAGCTCCCCGCCGGCAGGGTCGACTCATCGGGGTCGACCACATAGTCGAGCGTGGGCGGCAGGCCGTCGAAGAGGTAGTGGCCGTCGGCGTCGGTGACCGTCGTGCCCATCTCGTTGCCGTCGGCATCGGTCAGGTGCACCGTGACGCCGCCGATGCCCGGCTCACCGGGATCCTGCACCCCGTCACCGTCCAGGTCCGCGAACACCGTGTCGCCGATGCTCGCCGTGCCCACGCACACGGTGAAGCTGCTCACTCGGATCGCATGGCTGTTGGACACCCCCCGAGACCCGTCGGGCACCCCGGGGATCCCCGACGCCGGCGGATCGTTGGCCTCGTCGTCGGGACCGTTCGAGTAGTCGAAGCCGAAGGACGTGATCGGCTGCCGGGCCCGCAGGATCGCCAGGCCGCGGGGATCGTCGGGGGTGAGGTTGCCGACGGCGGCCCGGTCGAAGGGACCGGCGGCGACCGAGTCGGTGCCGGTGATCACCGGCTGCCCCGTGCCGGGGCTCCCCTGCTCGAAGTCGAAGGCCACCGGGGTGCTCCCCCGCTCGGCCCGGAGGTGCACCTCGTCCTGGTAGGAGTCGTGCACGGGGTCGTTCCCCCCGGCGTCGGTCCCGGCGAAGTCGATGTCGCCGATCTCGAACTGCGGGATGATCACGGGCCGGTCGAAGGCGAAGTCGAAGCTCACCGTCTCGTCGGCCGTCGCCGAGTTCATGACCACGGTGAGATCGTCCGCGCCGTATGCCCCGTTGGTCCGGGTGAAGAGCGGGCGCGGCCACTTGGGGGTCACGCCGGCGTTGGCTGCGGTGAGGGGGTTGTCGGCGTCCTCGCTGCGGTTCGCCGGATCGGTGATCGTGGCCTGCAGGTGCACGCTCGAGCTGCCCACCGGGTAGGTGAGGGAGTAGCCCGAGTTGGCGACGGTGGTGGCGGCGTCGGCCGAGCGAGCCGGCCACTGCGCGCCGGAGCCATCGGCGCGCTCCCAGAAGAAGTCCTGGGCGATGGTGCCCGCCGGGCAGGTCAGCCCGGTGGCGGCCGCGGCGGTGGCGGACGGGACGAGCGGCGCCAGACCGCAGGCCAGGGTGAGCGCGACCAGGGTCGAGCTCACGGGACGTCGGGGGGATGGGGTCATGGGGGGAACCTCCGGTCGGGCCGACGACTGGCGTCGGCGGTGAGGTTCCGTCCATCGGGTCGATCCGACCGATGGTTGAGCTACGTTCCGGTATCTCCGGAATGTCCGGGGTGGTTTGGGAAATAGTTCCAGATATGGCGTGGGTGCGCCACCCGTCGCACGCCTCCACGGATCCGTGCGACGCATCCGCAGCGGCGGGCGCGGCTACTGGATGAGGCCGAGGCCCTTCTGGCAGTGGGGGCCGCCCCAGTGCTCGACGATCTTGCCGTCGCGCATCCGCAGGATCGCCGTGCCGTTGATCTCCACCGGCCCGCCCGACGGCGCCACCTCGAAGAACGCCTCCCCTGTGTGGGTGCCGCGCACGGTCCAGTTCGACACGATCAGGTCCTCGTGCTCGATCAGCAGGTCGACGGTGAACGCCATGTCCGGCAAGGCGGCCATGATCGCCGCCCACCACTCGCGCTCGTCGCCCCGCACGTCCTCGCCCACCCGGTGCGGCGCCACCCGCTCGGTCACGTGGCTCACGAAGTCATCGCTCCAGAAGTCGAACACCGCATCGGTGTCGCCGGAGAACATGGCGTCGGAGTACTCGCCGAGGATCTTCAGGTTCTGCGACATGGCCGAGAACCTACGGCGGGGCCGCCCGGCGTGCTCAGCGTTCGGCGATGGTGAGGCGGTGGAGCTCGCGGCGGTGGCCCTCGTAGCCGCCGGTCGCGGCGTGGAGGAGGCAGCGGTTGTCCCAGAGCACGACCATGCCCGGCTCCCACCGGTGGCGGTAGGTGACCTCGGGCGCCTGCGTGTACGGCAGGAGCTCGCCGATGAGGGCGAGCGCCTCGGCGTCGTCCATGCCGTCGATGCCGATCGTGTAGGCGAGGCTGACGAACAGCGCCGGCCGACCGGTCTCGGGGTGACGTCGCACCAGCGGGTGCAGCTGGGTGGCGAGGGCCTCCTCGGAGATGCGGATGGCCATGGTGCGGCCCGAGTCGCGGTCACGGTCGCCGTAGGCGCCGCGCGGGGAGTAGCCGTGGCGGGCCGAGTGCACGCCTTGGAGGCCGTCGATGCGCGCCGCCAGCTCGGGCGGCAGCGAGGCGTAGGCGGCGTACTGGTCGGCGAACAGCGTGTCGCCGCCGGTGGGCGGCACCTCGACCGCGCACAGCATCGTGCCGGCGGGGGGCGACGCCAGGAAGCTCCAGTCGGAGTGCATGACGTCGGCGAAGATCGTCGACGTCTCGTCCGCCTCGCGGCTGAGCCGCACCACCGGCGAGCCGTCGACCATCGGGACGAAGTAGGGGTCCGCGCCGATCGGGCCGAAGGCCTCCGCGGCGGCCACGAACTGCTCCGAGGTCAGCGACTGGCCGGGGAACACCAGCACCTGGTGCTCGAGCCACGCGGCACGGAGCCTGGCGGCGAGGTCAGCGGCGAGGCCGGCCGCCAGGTCGACGCCGTGCACGACCGCCCCGAACGGTCCGTCGGTGCGCTCGATCGTCCACGCCTGCTCGCCCATGCCGGGATCGTAGGAGGCGCCGCCTCGACGCGCCGGGGGACGGCCGCCCCAGATCAGCCCGCATCGGGCACCGGCCCGCCCGAGCGGGCGAGCGCCAGGCCGAGCTGGTTGGCGAGCACGATGCCGGCGCGTCGCCGCTCACGTGAGACGCCCACGGGGCCCGGCTGCGGCAACCCGACGAGCCAGCCGACCGTGCGGCCGTCGCCCCGCACCTCGATCGCCACGCCACCGGACGGCAGGGCGAACCCCTCACCGACGTGGACGTGCGGCGCGTCGACCCGGCCCGATGGTTCGAGCACCGGCAGGGCGGGCTCGGGCGGCAGCAGCTGGAACGTGCAGTCGGCGAGGCGGAGCACGGCGACCTCGGCCGCCTGGACCGCGTCGATCAGGTCCCCCATCGAGGCGCCGTCGGCCGCGAGCTGGGACACCCGGTGCACCGCACCGAGCTCGTCGGCCACGCTGCGATGGTCGGCGACGGCACTCGACCGCCCGCGGGCGATCTGGCCGACCGCGAGGCCGACCACGAGGAGCAGGCCGGTGGTCCACACGTCCGACCAGCTCTTGATCGCGAGCAACCCGTAGGGCTTGGTCAAGAAGAAGTCGAACGACACGGCGGCCGCGAGCGCCGTCGAGCACGCGGCGAAGCGACCACCGACGACCGCCGCGGCGGTCACCACGAGCACCAGCACGAGCGCCGCGTTGGCCTGGGAGATCTCGCCCCGCACGCCCCCGAGCAACCCGGCGACGAGGATGGCCGCCATCGCGCCCCCCGCCGCCCCGAACACCTCACCGTCACTGCGCTGCCTGGTCATGGCTCCGGGATACGCCCCCGCGCGCGCGGAAGGAAGGGCCTTGACGGAGCCTTGACGCCCCGAGCGCAGATCCTTCCGCCGTCCTGACGGGCGCCGGTCTCGACCGGCCGGCTCAGCCCTTGCCCTGCATGGCCTCCAGCATCGCCGCCATCTGGCGGTGCACGGCATTGACGGCCTGGAGCGGGCGGATCATCACCCGGAACTCGACGATCTTGCCCTCGCCGTCGACCCTGATGATGTCGACGCCGTTCACGTACTTGCCCTCGACCGTGGTCTCGAACTCGAGCACCGCGGTGTCCCCGTCGAGCACCTTCTTCGTGTAGCGGAACCGGCCGGGCTTCGCCTCGCCGCCCTCGCCCTCGACGCCCGCGCCCGCGCCGCCACCACCCTCGCCGGGCAGGGCCTGGCCGGCCGCCTGGAGGTACAGCTTGGTGAGCGCCTTGCCCTCCTGGGGCGTGAAGACGATCGGCGAGTAGAAGACGCAGTCGTCGTGGAGGAGGTGGTCGAGCGCGTCAGGCTCCTCACCCCGCAGGAAGCGGTGCCACGTCTCCATCGCCTGCTCGATCATCGGTGCTCCTCGGGTCGGTGCCAGGCCGCGGACGGTACCAGCAGGCGCGACGGGCGCTGCCCGTCACCCGGTGTAGGCGGATGCGCCACCGATGGGCACGGCGCCCGCCGCGCCGGGGATGGTGGTCGTGGTGGACGACGGCACCGCGGTCGTGGTCGTGGTCGTGGTGGCCTGCCCCCGACCGAGCACCCGGTCGGCGAGCGCGAGCCGCACGGCGTCGTACGCCGGCTTGGGCCGGTAGGCGTCGTCGAAGAGGAGGGGCCGGGCGGGATGCGGCAGGAACGCGAACGAGTCGAGCCAGGTCGAGGCGTCGGTGAGGCCCCAGGTGGTCACCTCGGTGCAGCCGCGCACGGCCAGGCACGCGCGGACGATGCGGTCGTACGCGCGCGCCTGGTCGGCGAACGCGGTGGGGACCGCCGGGTCCGTCGCCACGTCGAGCTCGGTGACCGCCACCTCCACGCCGAGATCGGTGAGCTCGCGCAGCATCGTCTCGTACGAGTCAGGGTCCGGGCCGGCGGTGCCGTAGCGATGGGTCTGGATCCCGACGCCGTCGATCGGCACCCCGTCCCGGACCAACCCGGCGACCAGGTCGACGAGCGCGGCGCGCTTGCCGGGGACGAAGTCGGACCCGAACTCGTTGAGCCACAGCTCGGCGGTGGGATCCACCGAGTGCGCGTACCGGAACAGGTCCGCGATCCAGGTGGGGCCGAGCACCCGGTGGAACACGCTCGCCGACGGTCCGGTCCCGAGCGACGCGATCGGTTCGTTCAGCACGTCGTAGCGGTGGACGCGACCGCGGTAGCGACCCATGACCGCGTCGACCTCGCCGGTCACCGCGGCCCACAGCTCGGACGGATCGGTGATGCCCTGCACCCAGTCGGGCGTGAACTGGTCCTGGGCCCACACCAGGTTGTGACCCCGCACCGCCATGCCGTGCGCCTCGGCGAAGGCGACCACGGCGTCGGCACCGTCGAAGGTGAAGACGCCGCGCTGGTCCTGGATGGCGTACCACTTCATGGCGTTCTCGGGGGTCAGCGACGAGAACTCCCGGGCCAGCGTGTCGGCGTAGGCGGGATCGTCGATCTGGTCCGGCTCCAGGGTGGCGCCGATGCGGATGCCGGCCCGATCCGCGAGTTGCCGGAGCGTGCAGGTCGACGGCACGCGCGGATCGCACGCCGCCCGGCGTGCCGGGCGGACCCGGGCAGCGGCCGGCGTCGTCGGCACGATCGCGGCCAGCCCCAGCACGAGCGGGGTGCATGCGGCGAGGGCGCGCAGGCGACGAGCGGGCACCGGACCAGCTTGGCGCACCCGGGTGAGGACGCGGGCACGAAGGCCCCTCGCAGCATCGGCTGAGCGCGGCCGTCGGTCATCGGTGCCATGGCAATCACCACTCGGTCGGCCGTCGTGGGTCAACAGCGTCCACCCACGACGGCCGATGGAAGGCGTCAGCCCTCCGAGGCGAGCACCTCGTAGAGCTTGCGCCGGGCCTCGGAGAGGATCTCGGCGGCCTTGGCCTGCTGCGCCGGGGTGCCCACGAGGAACACCTGCTTCACCGCAGCAGCCGTGCTGGCCAGCGCACCGCGCAGCTCGAACGTGGCGGGATCGGCGTCGGCCACGACCTGCTCCCACGGGGGCGGGCCCTCGCGGCCCTCGGCGGCCTCGCGGCCCGCGTCGGTGAGGGCGAACCGGCGCTTGCCGTCGGCCTCCTCGGCGGACACGAGGCCCTCCTCCTCGAGCATGGTGAGGGTCGGGTACACCGAGCCGGGGCTTGGGGTCCAGGCGCCGTCGGTGCGGGCGGCGAGCTCCTGGATCATCTCGTAGCCGTGCATCGGGCGCTCGGCGAGCAGGGCGAGCACGGCGGCCCGCACATCGCCGCGCCGGGCCCGGCCCCGCATGCCGCGGGGACCGCCACGGGGGCCCATGCCCCGGCGGCCGCGGCCACGGGGGCCGCGCGGCCCGGGAGGACCGAAGCGCTCGAAGCCGCCGGGCCAGTCGTCGTGTGCCGCTCGGTGGCGGCTGTCGTGCATCTCGAACATGGGATCTCCTTCGATCATGGGGGGGGCGTTCTCGATGCGGTCACGATATATCGGAACTGTGTCGTTGACAACCCCCTCCCGACATCGGGCCCGCCCGCCCCCTACCGTCCCCGCCGTGACCGCCCCCGCCCGCCCCACCCTCTCGGTCGGCATCCCCACCTTCGGCACCCGCCCCGACGACGGCTGGCGGCACCTGCTCGACGTCGCCCGCGCCGCCGACGACGCCGGCATCGACCGCCTGGTGATCTCGGACCACGTCGTCCTCGGCCCCCGCACCGCCGACTACCCGTGGGGCACCTTCCCCACCGGCCCCGAGGCGGACTGGCTCGAGCCGCTCACGCTCATGGCCGCGCTCGCCGCCGTCACCACCCGGGTCCGCTTCCTCACCGGCGTGCTCGTCGCGCCGCTGCGCCCCGCCGCCCTCCTCGCCAAGACCGTCGCCACCCTCGACGTGCTGAGCGGCGGCCGCGTGGACCTCGGCGTCGGCACCGGCTGGCAGCCCGAGGAGTTCACCGCCCTCGGCGTGCCCTTCGCCGACCGCGGCGCCCTGCTGACCGCCGCCGTCGAGCAGTGCCGCGCCCTGTGGACCGGCCGGCCCGTCCCGGTCACCGGCGCCGAGGGCGAGACCACCGAGGTGTGGTGCGCGCCGGTCCCCGTGCAGGACCCGCTCCCGGTCTGGTTCTCGGGCACGCTCACCACCCGCAACGTCGACCGCATCGTCCGCCTCGGCGACGGGTGGATCCCGATCATGGGCACCGACGTCGACGGCCTGCGCGCTGGCACCGAGCGCCTCGCCGACGCGGCGCGCGCCGCCGGCCGGGACCCGGCCCACATCGCCGTGCGGGCCAGCCTGCCGACGGTCCGGGGCGCCGACGGGCGGGCCGACCTGGCT
>CAZUYW010000008.1:0-36574 GCA_964624775.1 uncultured Iamiaceae bacterium | reverse complement strand
CCCCCCCCCCCCCCCCCCCCCCCCCCCCCCCCCCCCCCCCCCCCCCCCCGGCCCGCCCCCCCCCCCCCCCCCCCGGGGGGGCCCCCCCCCCGCGTCCGGGGTCGGGCGAGCGGCTCGCTCAGCGGTCCGAGCGGATGCGCGCCTGGAGGGCGGCGAGGCGCTCGGCGAAGGCGGGCTGGTTGATCGACCACACCTGGTCGTCGAGCTCGTGGAGCACCGCGGCCTGGTGATCGCCCAGGTTCGCCATCTCGGCGATCGTGGCCTTCGTGCGCCGCACCAGCTCCCGGGGCGCCGACGCGGCCCGTTCGGCGAGGCGCAGAGCGGTGGGCATGAGGTCCTCGTCGAGCACGCACCGCCACACCAGCCCGACCCGCTCGGCCTCGCGACCGTCGACCACCTCCCCAAAGAGCACCATGGCGGCCGCGTGCTGGGGGCCGACGATGTTGCGGAGCATCCAGGTGTGGCCGCCGCCGGGGTGGATGCCGAGCTGCAGGAAGCGGGTGTCGAACCGGGCCGACTCGCCGGCGAGGCGCACGTCGCACGCGAGCGCGAGGTTCATGCCGGCGCCGACCGCAGCGCCGTTCACCGCGGCGATCGTGGGCAGCGGCGAGCGGGCGATGCGCAGGAAGCCCTCGTAGATGGCGAGCAGGCCCTCGCGCTGGGAGGCGCCGAGCCGGCTGAGGTCCGCACCGGCGCAGAACGCGGGGTCCTCGCCGGTGACGACGATCGCTCCCACCGCCTCGTCGGCCTCGAAGGCCTCGACCGCGGCGACGATCTCGTCGCACATGGCCTGGTCGAGGGCGTTGCGGCGCTCGGGGGCGTCGAGCGTCAGCACGCCCACCCCATCGGTGATCTCGGTCCGGACGGTGGTCATGGACCGCGATGGTGTCAGGTCGGCGGCACGTCGCGCAGGACCGCGGGGGAGTGGCGGAAGAACTGCTCCACGTCCTCCTCGTAGCGGTAGCCCGCGTCCTGGTCGCCGACAGTGGCCCGCAGCCGCAGCGCCTCGACGAACGCCTGCACCGCGCCGGCCGAGGTGTACTCGTACCGGAACCCGGCCTCCTTGTAGCGGCGGTTGTCGATGCCGCGGCCGAACTTGAGCAGCTCGATCACCTCGGGGGCGAGGTCGACGAGGCCGAGCACCCGCAGGGGATCGGTGGCCAGCTCGGTGGCGAACGGCGGGAGCGGGATGCCGCGCTTGCCGGCGATCGCCATGACCTCGCTCCACGGGATCTGGCCGTCGCCGGCGACGTTGAAGATGCCTGCGGTGCGGTTGGCGAGGGCGAACAGGATCGCCGACACGACGTCGTCCTCGTGCACGAACTGGAAGCGCGGGTCGAAGCCGGCGATCTTGGGGACGAGCGGCAGCTGCAAGGCGTCGGTGAGCGGCGTGGTGATGTCGGGGCCGATCACGTTGGAGAACCGCAGGAGCGACAGGCTCACGTGTGGGTTGTCCTGGGCGAAGTCGCGGACGTAGCCCTCGACCTCGAGCAGGCTGCGCTCGACCCGGCTGCGGGGCGGGGCGACGCGCTTGTCGGTCTCGCGGAACCAGTACGGGTCCTTCGGCGAGCAGCCGTACACGAGCGCGGCCGACTTCACCGCCACGGTGCGCACGGTGGAGTTCGCCGCCGAGGCCGCGGCGAAGAGGTTCATGGTGCCGATGACGTTGATCTCGTGCATGGCGCGCGACGACATCTGGGTGGAGTCCACGACGAGGAAGGTGTGGGCGATCGTGTCGACGCCGGTGGCCTTCACGATGCGGGACAGGATCGAGTAGTTCTCGTCCGAGCGCACGTATTCGGTGCGCTCGAGGCGCACCTTGGGCTCGCGGGTGTCGAGGCCGATGATGATCTCGACGTCGGGGTCGGCCTCGAGGGCCTGGGCCAGGCGCCCGCCCCAGAAGGTGGACAGGCCGGTGATCAAGACGCGGCGCCCCATCAGCCGAACCAGACCGATCGGCGCTGGCGCAACATGTCGTAGAGCGCTTCCTGGATCTGCTGGCGGATCGCCTCGGACTCGTCCATGATCCGGCTCCGCGAGTAGCGGGGCTGGTCGGGGTGGACGTCGGGGAAGGTCACCGGATCGAGCACCCGCAGCCGGAACTTGGCGGGGAAGTGCACGAACGCGCCGACCGGGCCGAAGGCCATGTTCGCCGTCACCGGGAAGTACGGGGCGCCGAGGGCCTTGGCGATCGAGGGGATCTTGAACAGGATCGGCATCGACTCCTCGGCGCCGACGACCGCGATCGGGATGATCGGCACGCCGGCCCGCATGGCGATCTCCACGAAGCCGCCGCGGCCGAAGCGACGGAGCCGGTAGCGCTCGTTGTAGGTCTTGGCCGGGCCCTTGGAGCCCTCGGGGAACACCAGGGCGAGCTGCTGCTGCTCGCGGAGCAGGCGGTAGGCGTTGTCGGGGTGGGCGACGACGCCGCCGGCGCGCTGCCACAGCGTGCCCACGACCGGTGTGCCCTTGAAGAAGTGGTCGGCGAGGCCGTACACCGGCCGGCCCAGCTCCTCCTCGACGCCGTGCATGATCGTCGGCGCGTCGGACGGGATGGCCGCGGCGTGGTTGGCCACGAGGAGGGCGCCGCCCTCGGTCGGGATCTTGTCGAGCCCGTCCCACTCGGCCCGGAACCAGTGGCGGTACATGGGGTCGTAGAGCTGGCGGACGATGGCGCGGAAGTGCTCGGACCGGCCCCACTCGTCGACGTCGGACACCCGGGGATCGTCGAGCTCGGGCTCAGGATCGGCCACCTCGGGGAGCCGGAACGGGACCAGCTCGGCGGTCTGGGTGGGCCGGGGTCCCTCGGCAGCGGTGTCGTCGGGGTCCGCGGGCATGGGGTCAATCGTACTGTGCGAGCCATTCGCGCCCCGTGGGGCAGTCGGCGAGCACCGGGCACCACCGGCAGGCGGGGGCCGGCCGCAGCACCGGTGCCGTCGTCCCGGCGTGCAGGGCGGCGAGGCGGGCGGCGCCGTCGACGGTGCGGGCGACGGCCGCGTCGAGCACGCCCTCGGTGACCGCCTCGGTCTGGGCGGTGCCGTGGTCCAGGTAGAACGAGGCGATCAGGCGGGGCGGGACGCCGACCCGGATGGTGTCGAGCAGGGCGTAGAACCGCAGGTCGTCGCGGTGCACGGGGTTCGGCGAGCCGGTCTTGAGGTCGATGATGACCTTGCCCGCCTGGTGGCCCCGCGCCGTGCCGAGGGTGAGGTCGACCTTGCCCTGGAGGCGGATGCGACCGCCGGTGAGGTCGACGATCTGGCGGCTCTCGGTGACCGGGCGCCAGCGGGCGCTGAGCGGCGGGAAGCACTCGAAGAACTTGGCGACCCGGTCGCCGGCGGTGCCGCGCAGCTCGGCCCGCTCGGCCTCGGTGCAGGTCTGGAGGAAGTCGGTGAGCCAGTGGTCGGCGACGCCGAGCCCGGCGAGGGCCTCGTCGACCAGGTCGAGGGGGTAGGGCTCGCCGGGCCAGTGGATGCCCAGCTCGATCGCCTTGTGGGCCACCGCGCCACGGGCGATCGGCACGGTCACCTCGAACGGGGCGCCCTCCTCCTCGAGGAGGCGGCGCTCGCAGCCGTGCACCTGGGCGAGCAGGTGCTTCGACAGGTTGAGCACCTCGCCCGGGCCGAGGTCGGCGAGCACCGGGGCGAGGCCCGCCTCGAGGTCGGCCTGGAGGCGCCGGCCGATGCCGGGCTCGAAGGTCGGCAGCTCGTGGCCGGCCGCGCCCAGCGTGTCCAGCGTGCGCTGCTGGACGGGCGTCAGCTCGGGCGGGGTGGCGGCCATGGCCGCAGGGTAGGGCCTCAGCGGTGGCGCGGCAGCCGAGCCACGAGCGCGGCGAGCCGGTCGAACCGGGTGATGCTGCCCCAGCCCGAGGCCTGGTCCCAGCCCGGCTCGGCCCGGCAGCAGTCGGCGTCGCCGATGGCGGTGCTGCCCCGGGTGATGTCGGTGATGGGGGAGCGCCCGGCGTCGGCCAGGGACTCGATCAGCGGGTTCAGCAGGCCGAGGCGGCGCGGGCCGCCGTGGGCGCGGGCGTCGTCGAGCACGAGCGCCAGGTTGGCGGCGAGGGTCGGCGCCGGCGCGCTGGTGCCGCCGAGCGCCACCCAGCTGCAGCGCAGCGGATCGCACTGCGGGATCGCGTTGAGCCGGTTGACCGCGGCGAACGAGGCGATGTCGGGGTAGCGGCGGTGGCCGAAGTGGCCGCTGGTGCCGCCGCCGCCCGAGGCGCTGCGGTCGGCCTCGCGCCACGCCTCCTCGCCGACGATGTGGCCGTCGTCGAGCAGGAACTGGGTGCCCCCGACCGCGGTGGCGTTCGGCGAGCTCGAGGGGTAGGCGGGCAGCGCGTCGGTCTGGTCGGGGTAGCAGCCGGCCACGCCGTGGTCCCCGGCGGCGGACAGCGTGCTGACCCCCTGGGCGGCGAGCGCCATCAGCAGGTGCTCGGCCAGGTCCAGCTCCGCGTCGGGGAGGGCGGCCTCGCAGAACGTGATGCTGGTCGAGAGCAGGTCCACCGGCCGCGGGCGGGCGGCGCTCGCGGCCAGCGTCTCGGCGAGGGGGAACACCGGCGAGCCGAACGGGTCGAACTGCACCACGACCAGGTCCGCTCCCGGCGCGGTCCACCCGGCCATGAGGACGTCGAGGGTCACCTCGGTGCCGGTGCCCAGGGCCGGCGTGAGCGGCACGGACACGACGTCAGGCTCGACGGTGGGGCTCTCGCGGCAGTGCTCGAACGCCGCGATCGGTGCCGGGTCGTAGCGCTCCGACGCCAGCAGGGCGATCGTGACGCCATGCCCGGTGCGGCCCGCGTCGTAGAGCTTCCCGGTGCCGAAGTACCGCAGGTAGTCGGCGACATCGGCATCGGGGGCGAGGTCGGCATCGTCGCAGCCCGGATCCGGCGTGGCGCCCTCGGTGGTGCCCGTGATGGTGCCCGAGGGCGGGCGCAGCGTGGCGGTGAGGCCGACGACCTCGGTCACCCGGCCCTCGAGCGCGTCGGGCACCTCGGGGTCGAGCGCAGGCTGCACCACCTCGCTGCCGTCCTCACGGTCCTGCACCACGAGGTCGACGCCCAGGGCGCGACGGGCCTGGCCGCCGGTCACGGGGCCGATGAGCATGGCGCCGGTGGCGTCGAGGTGCAGCCCCCGGATGCCGAGGTCGGCGAGGGCGGCGCGGGCGTCGCGCACCGCCTCGGCCGAGGCGCCGAACCGGCGGCGCAGCGCCCGGGGCCCGACGAAGTCGAGGTGGTGGTCCGACGAGGGGTCGCTGACCTCGTCGACGAAGCGGTCGAGCGCGCCATCGTCACGGGGGAGGCCGAACGCGGCCAGCACGGTCACGTCGGCAGCGGCGCGCCGTCCCGGGCGGGGCTCGGCGCGGTGGCTCGACGACCCGCACGCGGTGGTGACCGTCAGGAGCACCGCGAGCACGAGGGCGGCCGGGCCGAGGCGATGGGCGGCCCGGGCGGTCACGGCGACGAGGGCGGTTGGACCGTCTGCGGGCAGGTCTTGGCCGCGGTCATCGTCGCGACGGGGCAGACCGTGCCCAGGTAGGCGCCGTTGCGTGCGAACGTGTAGGCGAGGTAGCCCGCCCAGCCCCCGCCGCCGGGCACGATCTCGACCTCGCCGCCTCCGGGCGCCGCCGTCTGGGACGCCATCGCCGTGGTGCAGGAGACCGGCGGTGCGTTGATGGCCATGTGGGGGCCCACCTGCGAGGCGCGCGGGCACACGTCGAGATCGCCGGCCCCGGTGGCGAGGACGAGCGGGTCGGGCGAGGTCGTCATGACCAGGGCGGCGTCGATGGGCGACCGGGTCAGCGACCCGAACGGCACCGAGCAGATCCCGTTCGGTCCCTCGAAGCGCGGTGGCTCGGGCGCGGTCGTGGTGGTGGTCGCCGGCGGTGCGGGGAGCTTCGTGCGGCACAGGCCGGCCCCGTAGAGCTGCTCGGCGCTGAGGGGCGAGGAGGTGTCGGAGAGCGCGGTGAGGTCGACGTCGGCGAGCAGGGCGCCGACGAAGCGGGTCTGGGCGTCGATGGTCGCCCCGTCGAAGTTGGCGCCGGTGAGGTCGGCGCCGGAGAAGTCGACGTTGGCCAGGTTGGCGCCCGAGAAGTCGGCGTAGGCGAGGTTGGCCGGGTTGGTGCCGGCGAACGAGGCGCCCTTGAGGTTGAGGCCGCGGAAGTCGGCCCCGGGGAGCAGGGCCTCGGGCAGCTTGGTCCCCGCGAGGTTCGGGCCGTCGGTGCCGTCGCTGAAGGACATGCCCGGCATCCGCACGTTCGGGATCGTCCGGCCCGTGCCCCAGCAGTTCGCCACATCAGCCAGGTCCGTGGCCTTGCGGAAGGTGACGTTGATCCGGTTCAGCTTGTCGGCCGCGAAGTCGTTCCAGACCTTGGTGGTGTCGCCCACGTCACCGGTGACGGTGGTCGGGTCGAGGCAGACCAGGGTCTTGGCCAGGGGGAGCTGGAAGCCCCCGCTCTCGCGGATCTGGAGGCCGACCGAGGTCTTGCGCTTCCAGATGCACTCGTTGCCGGCGAACTGGTTTGCGATGCAGTGGAAGTCGCTGTCGATCACCCAGGTGTGGCGGACCTGGAAGCGCAGCTGCATCGTCGGCAGCACGAGGAGGACGTCCTCGTGGGTGTCGCCGGGCTGCGAGGCGGACGGGCTCTGGGTGGGGGAGCGGCGGCTGTCCTTCATCTGGATGAAGATCGGCACGTGCCCGGCGGTGTTCCCGCCGTTCGAGGCGGCGGGGACGACCAGGGTCTTGGTGTCGCCGGCGGCCTTCCACGTGCCTCCGGACACGAGGGCTTCGCCGTAGCTGCCCAGCTGCGAGATCTGGCCGATCTCGATGGGGCGGCTCGACGCGTTGGTGACGTCGACGGTGGCCTCGAAGTCCCAGTCGGGCGCCACGACGTCGGTGTCCGCCCGGCGGGTCGCCTTGTCTGTGCTCCCATCGCTGCTCGAGCAGCTGGCGAGCAGGCCGGCCGCCACGATGAGCGCGAGGAGGGCGCGCCCGACCCCGCGGCCGTGGTCCATCGGTGCGGCCCTGCGCATCATGATCAGGAGGCCTTGGGTTGGACGGTGAGCGGGCACGTCTTGCCGGTCCCCGTCACGGTCGTGGCCGGGCACGCCGTGGCGGGGTACGGGCCGTTGGGGGCACGGGTGTACGCGAACCCTCCGGCTGCGCCGCCGTTGGCGCTGACCCCGACGCCGACGTCGCCGCCGCCCGACACGGCGGTCTGGGACGCCATCACGGTGGTGCAGCCGCTCGACGGGGCCAGGATGACCATGTGCGGGCCGACCGTCGAGGCGCGGGGGCAGGCGTCCAGGTCGCCACCGCCCGAGGCCAGGACCAGGGGGTCCGGCCCGGCGGACATAAGCAGCGCTCCGGCTCCCCGGTTGGCCACGATCGACCCGAAGGGCAGCGAACAGATGCCGTTGGGTCCCTCGAAGCGCGGTGGCTCCAGTGGCGTGGTGGTGGTCGTGGTGGGCGCGTCGGCGGCCGGCACGGGGAGCTTGGTGCGGCAGAGGCCGGCGCCGTAGATCTGCTCGGGGGTGAGGGGCGTGTCGAGGAAGGAGAGATCCACGTCGGCGAGCAGCGCGCCCACGAACCGGGTGCTCGAGTCGATCGTGGCGCCCTCGAAGTTGGCGCCGGTGAGGTCGGCGTTGGAGAAGTCGACGTCGGTGAGGTCGGCGCCCGAGAAGTCCGCGTAGGCGAGGTTTGCCGGGTCGTCACCCACGAACGACACGCCCTTCATCTTCAGGCCGTGGAAGTCGGCGCCGGGCAGCTGGGCGCCGGGCAGCTGGGTGCCCGACAGGTTCGGGCCGTCGGACGTGGTGCTGCTGGCGGCGGTGGCGCCGGTGTCGCGGAACGACATGCCCGGCAGCCGCACGCCCTTGAGTTCCTTCTTCAGGCCCCAGCACGATGCGACGTCGGGCTTCGCGTTGTCCGTGGCCAGCTCCTGCCCGCTCCGGAAGTGGACCTTCACCGAGTTCATCTGGTTGGTGGCGAACGTGTTCCACGCCTGGGTGCGGTCGCCGAGGTCGCCGGTGATCGTGGTCGGGTCGAGGCAGCTCAGGCTCCCGTCCAGGCCCCACTGGAAGCCGTCGGCCTGACGGATCTGGACGGCGATCGTGTTCCGGCGCACCCAGAAGCACTCGTTGCCCGCGAAGGCGTTGGCGATGCAGTGCGAGTCCGGGTCGTGCACCCAGGTGTGGCGGAGCTGCAGGCGGAGCTGCACGGTCGGCAGCACCAGGAGGACGTCCTCGTGGGTGTCGCCGGGCTGCGAGGCCGAGCGGTCCTGGGTGGGGGACTTCCGGCCGTCCTTCATCTGGATGAAGATCGGCACATGGCCCGCGGTGTTGCCGTCGTTCGACGCGGCGGGGACGACCACCGTCTTGGCGTCGCCGGCCGCCTTCCACGTGCCACCGGACACGTAGGTCTCGCCGTAGCTGCCCGCCTGCGCGACCTGGCCGATCTCGACCGGCCGGCCCATCGCGTTGGTGACGTCGACGTTGAGCTCGAAGTCCCAGTCCCCCGCGGCGATGTCGGCGTCCGCCTGCCGGGTGGCCTTGTCGGGCTTGGCCTTCCCGGCCGCGTCGTCGCTGCTGGAGCAGGCGGTCGCGGCGGTGGCGGCCAGCAGCAGTGCCGCGCCGACGCGCGCCAGCATCCTCGTGCGTCCCATCGCGGCTGATCCCTCCCTCGCGGACCGCTGTGCTGGCACAGACTGTGGCACATCAGGGGGGTGGCGGCTACGTTCGCACGGTCGATCCCGGGGAGGGGGTCGACGACGCGGGGAGGCCGCATGCGAGGGATGCGTTGGCGCGGCGTGGCGGTGCTGGTGGCGATCGGCCTGGTGGCCTCGGGCTGCTCGGGCTCGGAGGACCGTCCTGACCGTGGGGCCTCGGCCCAGGCGGTGACGGCGGCCAAGGTCGGGCTCGACAAGCTGCCGGCACTCGATCCGCCCGCCGACGACGCGTCCCCGCGCGGGCTCGTCGGTGCGCCCTGGACGGTCTGGACCCCGATCGCCCGGGACCGGACGGCATCGGCGGTGGGCACCGTCGGCGGCGTCCAGGTCGTCCTGCCCGCCGCGTCGGGCGACAACCCCACCTACCAGGTCTTCGACGACGGCAGCGGCGACCCCGACACGCCCGTCTACAAGGGGTCGAGCCCGAACGTCTCGGCGCGGCTGCGCAACGGTGGCCTGTACCACTACACGGTCGAGACCTCGGCCGGGCTGACCGGGCCGTACTCGTTCACCGTGGGCGCCGACGGTCCCATCGGTGGCGCGTTCGGCGTGCAGGTCCAGCCCGAGCTCTTCGCCAGCGGCGTGGGCAAGATGGGCATCGGCCTCACGTTCAACACCGCGGATGTGGGCGCCACCAAGGACCTGGTCGCCACCACCGGCCTGCGCGACGGCCTCCCCATCGGTTGGCAGTGGCAGGGCCTCGGCAGCGGCATGACCAAGGTCGTGGTGGAGGACAGCGGCGACTTCCAGGGCTTCGCCAAGATCGTGATGATCAGCCGGGAGGGCGGCGGCACCGAGGTTCTCGGCTGCAAGTTGATCAAGAGCTGGGGTTGCACCCCGCTCTCGGGCTCGCGCGACGGGCGCGGCCTGCAGGCGGTGCTGTCGGACGACTCGTCGTCGACCGTCACCGTCACCGAGGCCGACGGCGGGCGGACCTGGACGTTCGAGACCTGGAGCGCGCCGGACCCCGACGACGATGGCGACACCATGAAGCGCCGCGAGGGCCGGGTCACCGCCCTCAGCGGGCCCGGTCAGCCGCGCGTCGACTACGCGTACGCCGCGGCCAAGTCCGAGCAGATCAGCCAGGTCTCGTGGGAGGTGGGCGCGGCGAGCAAGCCGCTCACCTGGACCGTGTTCCGCAAGGGCGACGCGTCGTGCGCTGGCCCGACCCCACCCGGGTTCATCGCCGTGCCCGCGGGTGACGTCTGCGGCTGGGAGCTGCCCGACGGTGGCTGGATCCGGCTGTTCTACGTGGATACCAAGGGCGATGTCGGTCCCCAGATCGGGCGAGTGCTGCGCCTCCCGGCCTCGTGCAAGGTGGGTGACTACACGGCGTGCCAGGACTCGTGGCAGACGGTCGGCGTGACCGACTGGGCCTGGTCCGCCACCGGGCACCCGCGTCGGATGCGCCGCCCGATGGTGGCCCAGAACGTGATGGCCAACGGCCTCTCGGCGGTCGACCTCGCCCAGCTCACCGACGTCACCTACGACGACCTGGGGCGGGTGGCCACCGTCGTCGACCCCGAGCTGGCCTCGGGCGGCGAGCGCAGCACCGCGACCTCGACCTACGCCGCCGCTGACACGACCTCGTTCCCCGGCGCGACGCACCAGGTCACGCTGACCACCTCGGCCAAGGGGGCCGGGTCCCAGACCACGGTCAGCGCGGTCGACGACGGCCTCCGCTCGCTCGGGTCTCGAGACGCGACCGGCATCGTCACCCGCCAGGTGTGGCACCCGACCCGCGACGTGCAGCTCGGCCGGTTCAGCTCGGACGGCCTGGCGACCACCCAGACCTTCGACGACTACAACCGGTCCACCGCGTCCTTCTCCGGGCCGGCCTCGGCCTTCCCCGCGGATGGCACCTGCTCGCCCGGCTCGGCCAAGGTGACGCTCACCTCGTGCGTCCCGGTCGCGAACCTCGGCCACGTCACCGCGTCGTACACGACCTACGACGACGGCGTGCCCGGAGGTCTCGTGGCGACCTGGTACGCCAGTCCCCAGTTCGGGGGCAGCCCGATCGCCACGACCGAGATCACCGAGTTCGACGATGCCAACGGCGGTCTGAAGATCACCGCACCCACCAACGCCGATGTCGTGAAGGCGCTGGCCGACGGGGGCGGCCTCCGCATCACCGGTGGCCTCGACCCCGCCGACGACTCGGTGCCCAGCCAGCTGACGGTCGACGTGACCGGGGGCAAGGTGTCCGGCGGCGCGGCCTTCGTGAACGGCCGGTACTACTCGGGGTTCACCACATCGGGCTCCGCCGTGCTGCCGTTGCTGGAGGGGACCAAGAAGCCCTCGTACCGCTTCCGTGCCGACCTCGCGTTCGACGCGCCGCCGACGCTGCTCATCATCAGCGACCCTGACGACGGCCTCGGCGGTGCCACCTACAACGCCGGCGACACCAAGCAGCGCTGGGGCGCCCAGACCGAACAGCGGTCGGTCGAGGCCCAGCCGGCGGGCAGCGCGACCTTCGCGGCATCGTCGCTGCGCAGCCGGTACGACGATCCGGCGGCGAACGTGGCGACCGCCACGGACACGGTCCCGTGCGGCACCGCGGGGACCCTGGCCGACGCGGCCAAGGCGTGCACGGGCGCCAAGGCGACGCGGACCGAGCGCCGGTCCTTCCAGGACGACGGGTACGGCGGTCGCCGGCTGCGCACCCAGACCTCCCCGGAGGGCAACGTCACGACCTACGAGTACTGGGGTCGCGGTGACACCCCGGGCGACGCCGGCCTGTCGTCCGCGTCGGAGATCCCCGACGCGGTGCGCGGCACGGCGCAGCTCGGCCTCCTGCGGTCCACCACCACGGCCGACGGCCGCACCGTGACCACCGTCTACGACGAGCTCGGCCAGGCCGTCTGCAGCCAGGCGGGGAACCGCGATGCGGCCGGGCACTGGACCTGCAACCAGCGCGACGCGCTCTCGCGGCCCGTCCGCCAGGTGTTCCGCAGCGCGGACGGCGACACCCCCGCGGTCACGGTCGACTACGACTACGAGACCGGGTCGGGCGCCTCGCCCCACACCGTGCAGAAGACACGCACGGTGGGCGGCAAGCAGCAGACCAAGGAGGTCACCTCGATGGCCGCCGCCGGCAGCGTCACCGGCTACGAGCTGACGCTCACCGGCGGGCCCGTCGCCACGACCACCTACGGCTCCGACGCGTTCGGTCGCCCGATCGACACGCTCACGACGGTCACCGTCGGCACGTCGAAGGCGACGCTGGAGGTGGGCCAGACCTACACCGGCAGCGGCCAGATCGACACGGTGTCCATCGGCGGCAAGCCCGTGGCCAAGGCCCGCTACGACGGCGGCAGCCCGTGGGTGCTGACCGGCTGGGACTACCCGGGCGCAGGCGTGTCGAACGCGTTCACCTACGACGCCGGGCAGCGACCGACCGCCCGCAACTGGACGCTGGCCGGTGGCGAGAAGGTCGAGGACTCGACCGCGCTCACCACGGGCGGTCGCGTGCTGTCCGAGCGCCTCGACGGGGTCGACACCACCTACGCCTACGACCCGAGCGGGCGCCTCACCGGTGCCACCACGGGGGACCGCACCACCCACTACGGCTTCGACCGGGACGGGTCGCTCGTCTGCGTGGCGCGCGACCTGCCCAGCCCCGCCGGCAGCTGCGCCACCGACGCGGGCCACACCACCAACACGTACGCGAACGGCATCCTGACCGCCACCGACGACCCAGAGGCGAAGCTCCCGGCCGCCGACGCCCGCTACACGGCGAACGGCAACCTGCGCGGCGTCGGCACCGCTGCCCTCGAGTACGACGGCTACGAGGAGGTCACCAAGATCTCCGACGGCGACTCGTCGACGTTCATCACGCGGGACGCCTCGGGCCGTGTCGTGGCCATGGCGCCGTCGGCGACGGCACCGGGGACCCGACTCCTGTACTCGAGCGGGGACAGCGACACGCCGGTCGCGTCGGTCGGTCCCGACGGCGCGGTGCAGTTCGCGACCCCGCTGCCGGGCGGCCTCCTGTGGCGCAGCAGCGGCCTGGACATCGTGAGCCTCCAGGGCCATCCCTCGATCGCCCTCACCTCGGCGGGCGCCCGGGACAAGGCGACGCCGACCCGGCGCTACGGCCCCTTCGGCGAGGACCTCACGCCGAAGCCGGCCGTGAGCACCCCGACGCCGCCGTCGACCACCACCACGACGGCGCCGGCGACCTCGACCACGAGCACCACCGAGCCGGCGGCGTCCACCTCGACGACCGAGCCGGGGGCGACGGCGACCACCGAGCCCGACGCCGGTGCGGACCCGTCGACGAGCACGACCTCGTCGACCACCGCGCCCGACGGGGCGACCACGACGACCGAGGCGGCGGCCACCTCGAGCACGACGACCTCGTCGTCCACGACCTCGACGACGTCGACGACCTCGACCTCGACCACGACGACGACCACCACCACGACCCCGGCCACCGCCACGGACGGTGCACTCGACCCGTCGACCATCTGGGGCTGGAACTCGCGCATCAGCGAGGCGGCCGGCCTGCTCAACCTCGGTCGACGGACGATGATCCCGCGCCTCGGGATCTTCACCTCACCGGACCCGGTGCCCGGCGGCAGCTGCACCACCTACGGCTACACCTGCGGTGATCCCATCAACGACTCGGACCTGCCCGGCACCTTCAGCTGGGGCCAGGTCGTGGGGATCGCCGTGGCCCTCGTGGTGAGCCTGGTGCTCCCCGAGTTCGCCGGGTTCATGTTCGCCGCCGAGGCTGGCATCTGGGCCACGGCCGTGGCGACCGTGGTGGCGGGCGCCGCGGGCGGGCCGATCACCATGGGGATCGCCGACGCCATCGACGGCACCACCCACTCGGCCGCCTCCTACGGGTGGTCGATCCTGTCCGGGGCGATCACCGGAGCCGTGTCCGGCGGGGTCGGCTTCTTCTTGTCGAAGGCGACCTACGTCGAGGGCGAGCTGATCACCGACGAGGCGGCCTACGCCTACGGCATGAAGCGCCTGGAGGGGGACGGTGGGGTCGACGGCTACGGCCTCTACGAGCAGGCCCGCTACGGCGGCTACCAGATGACCAGCGGCCTGCGCCGCCTGAACCTGAAGCGCACCGGCACCCTGTACGACGAGACCTGGGTGAACAACGGGCTCGAGACGCTGAAGAAGGCCACGGCCAACATCGCCAAGTGGAAGCGCATCGCCACCACGGTCACCAAGGCCGGCGAGCAGGGCCTCCACAAGGAGTTCGGCTGGTTCAACTGACGGCGGCCTTCGTTGTCAGTCCCCCTGGGGATGATGACGGCATGGAATCGCCGAGCCTCCAGTTCGCCACCACGGTCCGCACCCTCGGGAACGCCGCCCGGGCGCGCGGGCTGCTGGTGCCGGCCTTCCGCACCCCGCCGCGCGTGCCCGGCGCCGAGCGCACCCTCCGCCGCCGGGCCGACGGCGGGGTCACGGTGGCGGTGGTGGTGCGGGGCCGGCCGGTGGAGGCCGTCGTCGCCGATCTGATCGAGGGGATCGTCGTGGCCAACGAGCTCGGTGGCGCCCAGGCCACCCGCGTCCGCACGCACCTGTGGGAGGCGGTGGTCGGCGAGGTGGCGACGGCGGCCTGAGCAGGCGCGTAGCGTGATCAGCCACCGGCCCGGGTGGCGGAACTGGCAGACGCAGGGGGCTTAAACCCCCCGGGCCCTCCGGGGCCGTGCGGGTTCGAACCCCGCCCCGGGCACCGCCGGCCTCAGGTCAGGCCAGGCGTTCGCCGGCCTCGCGCCGGAAGCGCTCGGCGCGGGTCTCGCCCGGCTCGGCGAAGCGGGGGATCACGGTGCGGCCGAACAGCTCGACGGACTCCTCGACCAGCTCGTAGGGCCAGGTCGAACCGGTGGGCGCCATGATCAGCTGGTCGACCCCGATGTCGACCCAGCGCTCGAGGGCGGCGGCGCAGTCATCGGGCGTGCCCACGATCGCCGCACCCTTCTCGGCCCCGACGGCGAGCTGCTCGAGCGTGGGATCGGGCATCTCGACGGGCCAATCCGGCACGCCGGGGGGCTTGGGGAACGTGTCCAGGTAGTGGAACACGAGGCTCTGCTGGCGGCCGTTGCGCGACCGGGTCATGGCCTCGCGGGCGGCGTCGCCGTCCTCGAGGCACATGAAGCTGGTGGTGATGGCGACGTTGTCGTTCACGTAGTCGCCGACCGGGTCGGCATCGGCGACCGCCTCCTTGTAGGCCGCCACCAGGGGCGCCATGCGCGCCGGGGACCCGCCGGTGAAGCAGATGACGCCGAGGCCCATCTGGCCGGCCTTCACGAACGTCTCCGGGTTGCCGGCCGCGACCCACATCGGCGGATGGGGCTTCACATGGGGCTTGGGGAGCACGTTGCGCTCGGGCATCGAGAAGAAGCGGCCCTCGAACGAGTACCGGTCCTGGCGCCACATCTTGGTGAACTCGGGCATCACTTCGTCGAACATGGCACGGGTCAGGTCCGGGTCGGTGATGCCGAACCCTCCCTGCTCGGTGGTCGAGGAGCCCCGCCCGGTGCCGAAGTCGAACCGGCCGCCGGACAGGTGGTCGAGCATGGCGACCCGCTCGGCCGTGCGGGCCGGGTGGTTCACCGGCGGGGTCACGTTGATGATCCCCGAGGCGACGCGGATCCGCTCGGTTCGGGCGAGGATGTGCGGCATCACGATCTCGCTGGCCGAGATGTGGCTGTACTCGGTGAGGAAGTGGTGCTCGGTCACCCACACGTAGTGCCACCCGCTCCGGTCCCCGGCCTCGGCGATGCGCGTCTCGTCGATGAGGCGGGTGTGCTCGGCGGCATCGTCGCGCCCGTCGAGGTAGTCGGGCACCCACCCACCGATGAACAGGCCGAACTCCATCCCCATGGCGGCGCAACCTACCGCCCCGGACGGACCACGCCGTGCTCGTACGCGTGGATGACCACGTGGATCCGGTCGCGCAGGTGGAGCTTGGCGAGGAGCGCGGCGACGTGGGTCTTGACCGTGGCCTCGCCCACGCCGAGCTCGGCGGCGATCTCGGCGTTGGACCGACCGCGCGCGAGCAGTTCGTACACCTCGACCTCGCGTTCGGTCAGCCCGCCGAGCGGGTCGATGCCGCTCGCCGGGTGCGAGCCCGTGCGGAAGGCCTCGATCACGCGGCGGGTGACCACGGGGTCGATGAGGCCCTCCCCGGCCGCCACCAGCCGGACGGCATCCACGAGCGCGGGCGCCGGCGCATCCTTCAGGAGGAACCCGCTGGCGCCGGCGAGCAGCGCGCCGAACACGTACTCGTCGAGCGCGAACGTCGTCATCGCCAGCACGCGGCGCGCCGGCGTCGATGTCGTGATCCGGCGGGTGGCCTCGATCCCGTCCAGGCGGGGCATGCGGATGTCCATGAGGACGACCTGGGGTGCGAGGCGCGCCGCCTGCTCGACCGCCTCGATCCCGTCGGCGGCATGGCCCACGATCCGTATCCCGTCGGCGGCCTGGAGGATGGTCGTGAGCCCGGCCCGCACGACGGGCTGGTCGTCTGCCACCACCACGGTGATCGGGTCGGCGGTCATCGCCCGCCGACCGGCAGTTCGGCGCGCACCCGCCACCCGCCAGCGGGGGTGGACCCGGCGTCGACCCGGCCGCCCACCAGGGCGGTCCGCTCGACGATCCCGGCCAGGCCCCGCCCCGCACGCGCGCGCCCTGAGGTCGTGGTGGTCGCCGGGCCGGGATCGTCCACGGTGACCACGAGCTGCGAGGCCTCGGCGGTCACCGCCACCCGGGCCTCACGGGCTGCGCTGTGCTGCAGCACGTTGGTGAGCGCCTCCTGGATGATGCGGTAGCAGGTGAGCTCTGCCGCGGGGTCGGCCCCCTGCACCGGTGCGATGGATGTGGTCACGGCCAGGCCGGTCCCGGCCACCTGCTCGACGAGTTCGGGAACGTCAGCCAGCCCAGGGGTCGGCGCGAGCGGCGCCAGGCCGTCGGCGTCCTCGCGCAGGACGGCGACGACCTGGCGCAGCTGGTCGAGGCTGGCGCGTGCCGACGTGGCGAGCTCGCCGAACGCGGTGATCGCCGCCGGATCGGCGGTGGTGCTGGCGGCGGCCTCTGCCTGGATCACGAGGACGGTCAGCTCGTGAGCGGCCACGTCGTGGAGGTCACGGGCGAGGCGCCGTCGTTCCTGGCGCCGCACGTCCTCGGCGGACGCGTCGCGCAGCTCGTCGCGCGCTCGGAGCCAGGCGCCGAGCAGCGGGGCGACGGTCAGGGAGGTGATGGCGAGCCACCAGTCGAGGGCATCGGCATCTCCCGACGCGGCGACGGCGGCGAGCCCGCCGACGGCCGTCACGCCCCAGACGACGGCGGCCGTGCGCCGGGACGCGAGGTGGACGACGGTCGCCAGGGCGAGGAGCGGGCCCAACGGGATCAACACGTCGGGCCACTCAGCCAGGCCATAGACCACGGCGGCGATGCTGCACGCCGCCCACACCGTGATTGGCCACACGCGGCGGAGGGCCACCGGAGCCGTCTGGGCCACGAGCACCGCGACCGCGGGCACCGTCAGCCGGGGCTCGCCGTGCTGGTGGGCCACGACCGCCGAGCCGCTCACCTGGATCACCGCCAGGCCGACCGCCAGTCCCAGGTCGGCCCGGGCGGGCATCGGCACGGGGCGCATGCCCCGGACCGTACCGATCAGGCGCCGGCCCGTCATCCCCCGCGCGGGGGAGACTCGTCCGCAGCGCGGCCGATGGCAGATCCTCGACCCGTCCGTACGGTCGACGCATGGCTCCCCCGCACCTCGCACCAGACCCGCTCCCCGTGACCGACACCCACCGGCGGTCCGTCCTCGGGCTCACGTCCCTCCTGCTCGGCATCGCCGGGCTCTTGCCGGTCCTGCCGCTCGTCGGGTCCGTCGCGGCGGTGGCTTGCGGGGCGATCGCCCTCGGGCGTCCCGACGATGATCGGTCGGCGGCGTGGGGCGGGATCGTCCTGGGTGTCGTGGGCGTCGTGGCGCCGCTCGTCGCGCTCGCCGTCTACTGCTGGGTGCTCGGCTACCCGATGCCGATCCACCGATACCGGCCTTCCTGAGGTGTCAGGCGCGTCCGTCCTGCCAGGCGCCGACGGCGTCGGCGAAGCGGGCGAGGAGGTCGGGATCGCTGCTGGCGGGCACGAGGATGAGCTCGTCGCAGCCGATCGCATCGAGGCCGTCGAGCAGGTGGTGCAGGGCTGCGTCGTCGTACACGGGCATGTTGGCGGCGAGGGCCTCGGCGAGGTCGGCGCCGAAGATCGACAGGTAGCGGCGGGCGAAGGTCTGGAGCACCTCGCGCCCGTCGGGGCCGAGGGCGGCGAACACGCCGGTGACGAGGCGGGGCTTCACGTCGCGCCCCGCCTCGCGCCAGGCGTCCTCGGTGAGGCGGAACTGGCCGTCGGCCTCGGTGGCCGAGCCGGTGATGGCGAACCCGCTCAGGCCGTCGGCCCAGCGGGCGGCACGGGCGAGCGACTTCGGGCCGGTGCCGGTGCAGAAGATCGCCGGGCCGCCGGGCTGGAGCGGGGCGGGACCGACCACGCCGCCGCCGAGCGCCTCGCCACCGGCCCACAGGCGCCGCAGCTCGGCGATCGCCTCGTCGAGCCGGGCGAAGCGCCGCTCGAAGGGCGAGGCGAGGGCCCGGTAGTCCTGGGCGCGCCCGCCGACGCCGACCGCCACGTCGAGCCGGCCGCCGGAGAGCACGTCGAGCGAGCCGAGCTGCTGGGCGAGCATGGCCGGCTGGTGCCACGGGGCGACGACCACGTTGAACAGGACGCGCACGCGGTCGGTGAGGGCCGCTGCCGCGCTGTTGAGCGTGTGCCCGTCGAGGTTGTCGAAGGTGATGCGCTCGCCGGCCGACACCGAGGAGAAGGGGCCGGCGTCGATGCCCCGGCACCAGGCGAGGATCCGCTCCCGGTCGACGCCCTCGGTCATCTGGGGGAGGGCGACCCCGACCTCGACCACCTAGCGACCACCCTCGGCATCGGCCTCGGCGACCGCCTTGAGGCGGGCCAGCGTGTCGGCCATGCCGGCGCGCAGCTCGTCCTCGTGGCCGCCCATGCCGCCGAGCAGCAGCGTGGTGAACACCCTGGCCACGAGCGGGCGGTCCTTGAACGCCGCCCGAGACTCGGTGACGGCGGTGCCGGTGCCGTCGGGGGCCAGGTCGAAGCGCCAGCGGACCCCGCTCTGGGCGGTCTCGAAGGCGAAGGTGCGGCAGGGGTCGGCCTCCACCACCGTGTTGGTGGTCGACCAGCGCACGAA
The DNA here is from genome assembly GCA_964624775.1 of uncultured Iamiaceae bacterium. Lineage (GTDB taxonomy): Bacteria > Actinomycetota > Acidimicrobiia > Acidimicrobiales > Iamiaceae > Aquihabitans. Next base: position 17,622 of record CAZUYW010000008.1, on the reverse strand, counting down.
CCCCCGCTTGTTGGTGCCCTTGAAGCGGGCGCCGCGAGCCGGGCCGGTGGCACCGTCGAGCCAGTGGCCGCCGGTGCACTCGGGGCTGAGGCGCCCCATGCCGGCGATGTCGGTGATGATGCCCCACACCTCCTCGGGGGGCGCCTCGATGTGGACGGTGACCTCGTCGGCGCTCACTGGAAGCTCCCCGCGGCGTCGAGCACGGCGCGGGCGCCGGCGGCGGGGCCGTCGGCGTGGCCGTACACGCCGGAGCCGGACACGAGCACGTTGGCACCCGCCTCCACGCAGGCCCGGGCGTTCTCGGCGACCACGCCGCCGTCGACCTCCACCTCGGTGGCGAGACCCTGGCGGTCGATCTCGGCCCGCACCCGCTCGACCTTCGAGAGCATCCGGGGCATCAGCTTCTGGCCGCCCCACCCGGGGTTGATGGTCATGACGAGGGCGAGGTCCATGGCCTCGAGCACGTCGTCGAGGTTGGCGGCCGGGGTGCTCGGGTTGATGGCCGCACCGGACCGGCAGCCCAGCTCGCGGATGTGGGTGAGGCTGCGGTGGAGGTGGGGGCAGGCCTCGTAGTGGACGGTGATGGCGTCGGCGCCGGCATCGACCAGCGTCTCGAAGTGGCGCTCGGGCTCCACGATCATGAGGTGCAGCTCGAGGGGCAGGTCGGTGATGCGCTTGAGCATGCGCACGGTGTCGGTGCCGAACGTGAAGTTCGGGACGAACACGCCGTCCATGATGTCGACGTGGAGGCGCTCGACGCCGCTGCCCTCGATGGCCGCGACCGAATCGGCGAGGTGGCCGAAGTCGCCGGCGAGCAGGCTCGGAGCCAGGTGGATGGCGTCGTTGCAGGGGGACCAGTGGGGGTGCGTCACGGCGCCATCATGGCAGGCCGTCAGGTCGCGTAGGCGGGCTCCGCGACCGGCGTGGCGGTCTGCCACAGGCGGGTGAGCACGATGACCGCGCACGTGGTGAGCACCACGCAGTAGCCGAGCAGGGCGCGGTCGCCGATCGCCAGCCCGTAGAGGCCGTAGGCGAGGGCGTCGGCGATGGCGATGCGCCAGGTGAGGGCGGAGATGCCGTCGAGGTCGTCGTCGCGCAGGGCGCGGAGCACCTGTGGCCCCTGGGTGACGATGACGCACAGGCCGAGCGCGGCGCCGAACGTGCCGGTGCGGGCCGCGAGCAGCAGGATCGCCACCCACGCGAGTGCGGCGCCGACGGCCCGGCCGTCGAGCTCGCGGCGCAGCAGCCACGCGGTCCACACGCTCGGCACGAGGGCGACCACCGAGACGGCCCAGACCGGGACGACGCCGATCATGAGGCCGTAGGCCACCCACGCCACGCACGCGGTCACCCCGTTGAGAGCGGCGAGGGGGGACACGCCGTCGGGCACCCCGGTGCGGGCGAGGCGCAGGGGCTGGGGGACGAGGCGGGCGAGGAAGATGGCCGAGGCGACGGCCGCGATCAGGGGGATGGGCACGGTGTCCGATTGTGGGGGCTACCCCCGGGGGCACCCAAGTCAGGGCTTCGTGAATCTCGTCACAAGGGCGGCGGTGCCCGGTCGCGGGCCATGATGGGCCGATGCCCAACCCCATCGGTCCGCTGCTGCCCGCCGACGAGTCCTTCACCCACCAGGTCACCGAGACGTTCGCCCACGTCGGCACCTCGGACCCGGCCTGGACCGAGAAGGCGTGCGCCATGGCCCTGGCGCGGGACGGCTCGATCCAGCTCGGCTTCGGCATCGGCCGCTACCCGAACCGCAACGTGCTCGACGCCTACGCGGCGGTGAGCATCGGCGTGGGCCAGCACACGGTGCGCGGCAGCCGGGCGCTCGACGCGGCGCCGGGTGAGCTGGCCGTCGGACCGATCCGCTACGAGGTCGTCGAGCCCATGCGGGTCGTGCGCTTCGTGCTCGAGCCGAACGACGTGCAGCCCATCGCGTTCGACTGGACCTTCGAGGCTGCGCTGCCGCCGTTCGTCGAGGAGCGGACGCACCGGCGCAGCGGCTACCGGCTCTCGGCCGACCTCGTGCGCTACCACCAGATCGGCGTGGCATCGGGGTGGGTGGAGGTCGACGGCGAGCGTCGCACCCTCGACCCCGAGGGGTGGGTGTCCACCCGGGACCACAGCTGGGGCGTGCGGTACGACGTCGGCACGCCGCCGACGGACCGCCAGCCCGGCGACCACAACCTGCCCGACGGCGTCGGCTTCCAGATGATCTGGAGCCCGGTGCTGATGACGCGGCCCGACGGCAGCACCTACGGCCTGCACCTCCACTACGTGTGGATCGCCATGCCCGGGTTCGAGTCCAAGGAGGTCACGGCCCAGGTCGAGCATCCCGACGGCACGAGCGAGGCGATCGTCGACCTCGTGCCCGACCTGGCCTTCGACCCGCGCAACCGTCGGCTCCTCGGCGGGCGCCTCGAGGCGACCATGGCCGACGGCACGGCCCGACCGCTCGAGATCGAGGTGCTCGGCGACACGGGCGTGCAGCTCGGCGCCGGCCTGTACTTCGGCCTCGACGGCCACCACCACGGCGAATGGCGGGGGCCGCTCCACCTGGACGGCGAGCACATTGCGGATTGCTCCACCCCCGAGGCGGCGCGCCGCCTGCACCAGATCCGCGACACCCCGGTGCGGGTCACCGACCCGGTCGGCGGCGGCGTCGGCATCGGGAACTGCCAGCCGATCGTCTCGGGCCCGTGGCCCGGGCTGGACCTGCCCGACGAGTCCTGGATGTAGGACCGGGCGACCCGGCGTGGGTGCCGGCTACCAGCCCGCGTCGGCGAATGCCTGGAGGTTCGCCATGGCCGCGGCCCGGACCTCGTCGTCGCTGCGATCGGCCCACTCCCTGGCCCGGTCGCCCCCGATCAGGCCGAGCAGCACGGCCTCGCCCGTGGCCGGCTCGAGGTTGAACCACTCGATGTAGGAGCCGGGCGTGCGGGTGGCGCGGGTCCACATGAGAGCATCGGCGGACCACCAGGGCTCGTCCCAGCGCAGCCACACCTTGTCGAGCAGGCCCATGGCGAGGCGGGCCAGCGCGGTCGCCTGCGCGTCGGGCAGCGGTGGATCGAACGCGATCCCGCCGTCCGCGGCGGCGCGCTTGAGCACGCCGAGCGGCACGGCGACGATGACCTGATCGGCCTCCTCCCGGCGGCCGTCACGGTCGAAGACGGTCACGCCGTCGGGTCGTCGTGACACCACGTTGACGGCTCGGCCGAGCTGCACGTCGAGGCCCTTTGCGAGATCGGCGGCGAGCGCCCGGTAGCCGCCCAGCACCAGGCGGTCGTCGCCCTCGGTGCCCTCCGCCGTGCCCCACCACGCCGAGAGGGTGGAGGCCGACGCGCCGTACTCGTCGGCGATCTCGCTGTCGAGGTAGTGGCGCAGCCGCACCTGGTCGACCTCCTCGGCCGCCCCGCTGCGCAGCAGCGCCTCGGCCAGCGACACATCGGCGTCCTGGCCCTCGGCCCAGGCCAGCGCGCCGTCGACGGCGGCCTCGGCTTCAGCGATCGCATCCTCGTCGTCGGCGATGACGCTGCCGTCGACGTCGAGCATGCGGCTCGCGTAGTCGAAGGCCACGGTGCGCACGCCGAGCCGCTTGAGTCGCTCGTCGAGGTCCGACGCGCTCGTGTCGTGGACCCAGCTCGCGCCGCGCTCGACGGGCACGGGCCACCCCTTGGGACGGACCGTGTCGAGGCGACCGCCGATGCGGTCCCGCCCCTCGAGCACGGTGACCTCGTGCCCGGCGTCGTGCAGGGCGCGCGCGGCCGCGAGGCCGGCGATGCCGGCGCCGATCACCAGCGTGCGACCGGTGCCCGTCTCCTGCTTGCGCATGAGGTCGAGCGCGGCGCGACGCCCGCTGTGCAGCGCGCCGTGCACCGTCGCCGGGTTGGTGGCATCGAGGTGCTCGCCGGCGAAGCGGAGGCGACCGTCGACCGTGGCGCGCAGCGCGGCACGGTCCTTGGGCGTCGCCCCCACGGGCAGGTAGCTGTAGGACCCGAAGGTGAAGGGGTCCTGTGACCAGTTCGTGCGGACCATGGCGACCGGCGGCGGGACGGTGGTGCGCGTCGGGGCGCCCGACCCGGTGTCCTCGGCGTCGTCGTCCCCGCCGCCGGGCGAGCACGCGGTGAGCAGGAGCCACGCCCCGGCCCCGACCCCGGCCTGGAGCACCCTGCGTCGGTGGATCGCGGTCACGGGTCCGGGCTCAGCCGTGCTGCCAGACGCGCTGGGCGAGGGTGCGGGTGCCGGTCTCGGCGGCCGCGTCGAGCGACGCGAGCTCCTCGGCGGTGAGCGACCACCCGAGGGCGCCGGCGTTCTCCGCGGCCTGGGCGCGGTTCTTGGCGCCCGGGATCGGGACCGAGCCCTTGGCGATCAGCCAGTTGAGCGCCACCTGGCTCGGGGTGCGGTCGTCGTGGGCGGCGCCGACGGTGCGGAGCTGGGCCACGATGCCGTCGACCACCGTCATCGGGTGGGTCGAGAAGTTGCGGCGCCCCGGCGGCGGGTTCGCCGCGGAGTACTTGCCGGTGAGGCGACCCTGGCCGATCGGCGAGTAGGCGAGCGGGGTGACCCCCAGCTCGGCGCACGCGGCGATGAGCCCGGTGGTCTCGGGGCGACGGCGCAGCAGCGAGAACTCGATCTGGTTGGTGGCGAGGCGCAGGCCCCGCTTGCGCAGCGCCGCGTCGAAGGCCCGGGTCTCGCGCGCCGAGTAGTTGGACACCCCGATCCCCTTGATCAGGCCGGCCTGGTGGGCGGTGGCCATGGCCTCGGCGAGGGCCTCGTGGCCCCGCAGCGAGATCGGTCCGTGCACCTGGTACAGCTCGACCGACTCCCGCCTGAGCCGGTCGAGCGAGGCGCGCAGCGATGCCATGAGGGCCGTGCCCACGTTGAGCTTCCATGGCATCGGCATGAACTTGGTGGCGATCACGGCGCGGTCGGCCCGGGGGTCGGTCTCGAGGAACGAGCCGATGATGCGTTCGGACTCGCCGTCCCCGTACACCTCGGCGGTGTCGAAGAACGTGACGCCGGCGTCGAGGCTGGCGTCCCACGCGTCGCGGATCGTGTCGAGGGTGAGCGAGGTGTCGTAGCCGCCCATGCCCCAGGTGGAGCTGTCGCCCCAGGCCCACGTGCCCACGCCGAGCGGTGGGATGGCGACGTCGGTGCCGGCGAGGGTGATCGGGGTCGGGCTCACACGAGGGCGTCCCTGCGCTCGTAGGCCCAGCCCGGGCCGCGGAACACGTAGCCGAGGCGGTCCGACCACGTGGTGGCGCGGGCGACGTCGTGGAGGATGTCGGCGTGCTCGTGGGTGGCGATGCGCAGCGGGTTGAACGTGTTGATGTTCTTGGTCAGGCCGTAGACCACCGGCTCGTCCTCGGGCTCGAAGGTGCCGAACAGCTTGTCCCAGATGATCCAGATGCCCGCGTGGTTGCGATCGAGGTACTGCTTGTTGGCGCCGTGGTGGGCTCGGTGGTGCGACGGAGAGTTCATGATCGACTCGGCCGGGCCGAGGCTCTTGATGGCGTCGGTGTGGACCCAGAACTGGTAGATGAGGTTCACACCGCGGGCGGTCTCGATGAGCTCGGGCCGGATGCCGAACAGGGCGAGGGCACCGTAGGGCACGAACAGGCCGAAGGACTCGCCGACGGGCTGGCGCAGGGCGGTGGACAGGTTGTAGCGCTCCGAGGAGTGGTGGACGACGTGGATCGCCCACAGGAACCGGCTCTCGTGCTGGATCCGGTGGTTCCAGTAGTAGATGAAGTCCCAGCCGACGATCGCGGCGGCCAGGGCGAGGGGGCCGGAGCCGAGATCGGGGAGGACGCGCTTCGGGAAGAGCTTGCGGGCCGCGGTCTGGGCCGCCCAGGTGGTGGCGGCGGCGGTGACGCCGGCGGCGACCGCGGTGACCGCGCCCGATGACGCCACCTTCCGGGCCAGGCGCGCCCGCTTGCGCCGCGCCGCGCGCGAGGGCGAGTCGACCTCGGGATCCGGTTCGGGGGCGTCGGGGTTGGGGACCACGCCTGCCTCGTCGGGCATCCGGGCGAGCACGTCGGCGATGGTGGTGACCGCGGCCGCACCCACGGCCAGGCCGACGAGGGCCTTGCCGTACTTGCCCTTGCCGGGGGTGACCGGGGCCAGCAGCTTGCCGAAGACGAGCGGTGCGATCAGGCTCGCCGTGCCCATGGTGAGGCTGGCGATGGTGTCCTGGCGCTCGTAGTCGCTCGGCTTGGCGCCCTCGGTGGCGGCGCGCCGCTTGAGGTAGAGGTACTCCGCTCCCATGGAGCTGAAGTACCCGGGGATGGCGATGACGGTCAGGTCCATGGGGGGACTCCTGGTTTGTGGACTCGACCAGTCTGGCCCGCCTCGGGGGTACGGTTCGACGCCTGGGCGACCGCGGGTCGCGCGAAGGGGATGGCATGGACGACCTGGCGACCTCTGCGGTGTTCGGGGAGCTGCTCGACGAGCTGCGGGCGCTGGAGCGCCAGATGCTCGACCATCCGGCCGCGCTCACCGATGAGCAGAGCCGCATGGAGACCTACAAGTGGATCTTCTCGATCACCCAGGTGGCGTTCGACTGCTTCGTGTGGGGTGACCCGGTGCGGCCCCGGTTCACCGACATCGTCGGCCCGACCAAGAAGTGGGGCGGCGACAACACCGACGCGTTCTACCAATACGCGCCGATCGACCCGACGCGCTCGTACCGGGTGACCGGCGACGTCGGTGACGCGGTGTACTTCTCGATCACCGTGTACGGCGGCCCCGACGACGGCCGGTACTCGGAGCGCATCGTCGGGTCGCTCAACGACCGCTCGGTGCCGGTCGCCGACGACGGCACGTTCGAGCTGTGGATCTCGCCGACCCCGCCCGAGGACCCGTCGATGCCGTGGATCGAGCTCGCGCCCGATGCGGTGGCGGCGGTGACCCGCGACTACGTGGTCGACCCCGAGACGGCCACGCGCACGGTGTGGCGCATCTCGTCGCCCGACGCTCCCGACGCGCCGCCGGCCCGCTGGCGCGAGACCGACGCGGACCTGGCCCGACGGATGGGCCACGCGCTCACCTGGGTGCGCGAGCAGGCCACCATCGTGCCGATCCCCATGGGCGAGCCGAACCACGTGGACCCGCCGTACCCGGTGCCGACGACCACGTTCGGGTGGGCGGCGGGCGACGCGGCCTACGCCATGGGCAGCTTCGAGCTGGCCGACGGCGAGGCGCTCGTGCTCCGGGGCCGTTCGCCCGAGTGCGTGTTCTGGAACGTGGTCCTGTGGAACCCGCTGCTGCACACGTACAACGCGTCGTACGACCGCGTCGGCCTCAACGGGATGCAGGCGGCCTACGAGGCCGACGGCTCGTGGGTCGTCGTGATCGCCGACACGGACCCGGGGCACCCGAACTGGATCGCCACCCAGGGCCACCCGGCCGGGCGCATCTGGTTCCGCTGGTTCCTGCCCGAGCACACGCCCGACGAGATCACCGCCGAGGTGGTCCCGGTCGCCGAGGTGGCGGCGAGGACCGGCCGCGCGTCGTGAGCGGCGCCACCGAGATCGTCATCGACGACTGGCGGGACCCGGTCTTCTCGCCGGCCGCCCGGGAGCTCCTCGAGCTCGCGGCGCCGATGGCCGAGCACCTGTCGCTCAGCGAGGACGCCATCTTGGGCCAGGCCTCGGCGGACCTCGGCCTCGACGACTTCGGCGACGACGGCTTCCGCGCGCCGCTCCGGGCGCTCCTCGCCTCCCTGCGGGACGAGGCGGGCCTCAGCGCGTTCGGCACGATCAACCTGCACACCCAGCTCGTGCAGCTCGCCCGCAACCGGCTCCTCGTGGAGGACCAGATCGCGCGGCACCCCGAGATCCTCGACATCGAGATCGCCGCCCCGATCATCGTGGCCGGCCTGCCCCGGACGGGCACGACCCACCTGCACCAGCTGCTCGCAGCCGACCCGGCCCTGCGGAGCCTGCCGTACTGGGAGAGCCTCGAACCCGTGCCGATCCCGGGCGACGCTCCCGGCGCCGACGGCATCGACCCGCGCTGGGCCCGCACCGCGGCGGCTTGCGAGTTCATGGACCTCGCCATGCCGCACTTCAAGGCCATGCACGAGATGACGCCGGACCACGTGCACGAGGAGATCGCCCTGCTCGCCATGGACTGCTCGACCATGTACTTCGAGACCCAGGCCGTGCTGCCCGGCTACCGGGACCACTACCTCGCCGATGATCCGGTCCCGCACTACCGCTACCTGCGGCGCGTGCTGCAGGTGTGCACGTTCCTGCGCGGCGGGGACCGGTGGGTCCTCAAGTCGCCCCAGCACCTCGAGCGCTTCGACGCGCTCCGGACGGTCTTCCCCGACGCCACGGTGGTGATCACCCACCGCGACCCGGCCGAGGTGGTCACCTCGATGCTGATGATGCTGACCTACGCAGCGCGGCTCATGGTCGACCACCCCGATCCCTCGGCGATCGCCGCCCACTGGGTGCCCCGCCTCGGCGACCTCCTCGACGGGTGCCGCCGCGACCGGCACCTGCTCGCCCCGGAGCGCTCGATCGACGTGCGCTTCGCCGACTTCATGGCCGACGAGCTTGGGACCCTCGATCGCATCGACGCGGCGGCCGGTCGGGCGGTCAGCGGCGAGGCACGGGCGGCCCAGGCGGCCTACCTGCGAGACCACCAGCGCGACCGGCACGGACGGGTGCGGCGCGACCTCGCCCCGTTCGGCCTGACCGAGGCCGAGCTCCGCGAGCGCTTCGCCGACTACGCGTCGGCGTTCGGCGTGGTCTGATCCGGCGGGCCCTCGGGCCCGTCGGCGGGTGGCAGCTCGGCCTTGGCGTCGCCCCAGGTCTTGCCCTCGAGGGCCAGGGCCTGGATCGCGGCGGCCTCCTCGGCCGGGGACAGGGGCGTCATGCCGAGGTCGATGGCGGACCAGATGGTCCGGGCGAAGGGGTACATGAGCATCGGCCCGACCACGGCCAGCACGATGGTGCCGATCAGGAAGCCCAGCACCCCGGCGTCGGGGTTGTTCACCTTCCAGGCGACGAACCCCATGATCACCACGAACAGGGCGCCCTCGGCGATGGCGAAGTTGATGAGGTAGGACCCGAAGAAGAAGCCGTCCTCGCGCTCGAACTGGAACCCGCAGGTGGGGCACCGCTCCTTCTGGTGGAACCAGGAGTCGTAGATCTTGCCGCCACCGCAGCGCGGGCACTTCTTGGTCATGCCCCGACGGAGCAGCTTCCCCCACTCGGGTGGGATGCGGTCGGGGTGCACGACGCGCTGACGGGGAGGAGGAGCCACCCGTCGAGTCTGCACGTCACTCCCGCGCGGGACCAAAGCCTCTACGGTGCGCACGGCGCGGAGGGGAACCTCCCAGGCAGCAGGCTCGCGTCGCGAGCACCGGGGACCAGCAGCGAGCACAGGGGACACGATGAGCCAGACCAGCGACACGCCGACCGAGCACTTCGACGTGATCATCGTCGGCGCCGGGATCTCCGGCGTCGGCAGCGCGTACCACCTCAAGACGCAGTGCCCCGAGAAGTCGTTCGTGGTCCTCGAGGGGCTCGAGGACTTCGGTGGCACCTGGCTCATGCACAAGTACCCGGGCATCCGCTCGGACTCGGACCTCTACACGTTCGGCTACCGCTTCAAGCCGTGGACGGGCGCGCCGATCGCCACCGCCGAGGAGATCCTCACCTACATGGGCGAGGTCATCGACGAGAACGACCTCGCCCCCCACATCCGGTACCACCACAAGATCTCGGCGGCCACCTGGTCGAGCGAGGACAACCTCTGGACGCTCGAGGCGACCCGCACCGACACGGGCGAGGCGCTCCGCTTCACCACCCCGTTCCTGTGGATGTGCCAGGGCTACTACCGCCACTCGGAGGGCTACACGCCCGAGTGGCCGGGGATGGACCGCTACGAGGGCACGATCGTGCACCCGCAGACCTGGCCCGACGACCTGGACTACAAGGACAAGACCGTCATCGTCATCGGGTCCGGGGCCACCGCGGCCACCCTCGTGCCAGCGATCGCGGGCGACACCAAGCACGTCACCCTGCTGCAGCGCTCGCCCACCTACTTCATCACCGGCTTCAACCACAACGAGCTGGCCGACATGTTGCGCAGCCTCGAGATCCCCGAGGAGTGGATCCACGAGATCGTGCGGCGCAAGACCCTCCAGGACCAGGGCCTGCTCACCCAGCTGGCGCTCGACGAGCCCGAGCTGGTCAAGCAGGAGCTGCTCAACAACGTCCGCCAGTACCTGGGCGAGGACTTCGACGTCGAGAAGCACTTCAGCCCGCGCTACCGGCCGTGGCAGCAGCGGATCGCGTTCATCCCCGAGGGCGATCTGTTCCAGGGGATCGCGTCGGGTGCGGCCTCGGTGGTCACCGACCAGATCGAGACGTTCACCGAGCGGGGCATCCTCCTCGCCTCGGGCCAGGAGCTCGAGGCCGACATCATCGTCACCGCCACCGGCTTCAACCTGAGCGTGCTCGGCGACATCGCCTTCATGGTCGACGGCGCCCCGGTCGACTTCGCCCAGACCGTCACGTACCGGGGCATGGGGTTCACCGGCGTGCCCAACCTGATCTGGATCATGGGCTACTTCAGGGCCAGCTGGACGCTGCGCGCCGATCTGATCGGCGACTTCGTGTGCCGCCTGCTCCAGCACCTCGACGAGCTCGGCGCCCACCGCTTCACCCCGCAGCTCCGGCCCGACGAGGTCGACGACGAGCGCCTCCCCTGGATGGACCCGGACAACTTCAACCCCGGCTACCTGATGCGGGCCATGCACCTGCTGCCCAAGCGGCTCGACAAGCCGGAGTGGGCCCACACCCAGGACTACTGGATCGAGAAGGACGCGCTGCCCGCCGTCGACCTCGACGACGGCTGCCTCGTCTACGAGTAGCGGGCTGCAGGGGCGCGGTCAGCGGTCGACGGGCTCCAGCCACGCGGCCGGGTCCGGGCCGGCTGGCACGATCCCGGTCGGATTGATGCTCCGGTGGCACTCGTAGTAGTGCCGCTTGATGTCGACGAAGTCGGTGTTCTCGCCGAAGCCGGGCGTCTGGAACAGGTCGCGGGCGTAGTCCCACACCACCGGGATCTCGGTGAGCTTGGAGCGGTTGCACTTGAAGTGGCCGTGGTACACGGCGTCGAACCGGGTCAGCGTGGTGAACAGCCGGATGTCGGCCTCGGTGATGGCGTCGCCCATCAGGTACCGCCGGTCGGCGAGCCGCTCCGACAGCCAGTCGAGGCAGCCGAACACATCGGCGTAGGCGGCCTCATAGGCGGCCTGGTCGGTGGAGAAGCCGGCCCGGTAGACGCCGTTGTTGAGCTCCCGGTAGATGCGGGCCATGACCTCGTCCATCTCGGCGCGGAGGTGCTCGGGCCAGAGATCGGGGGCATCGGGGCGGTGGTGGGCCAGCCACTCGGTCGCAAGGTCGTGGGTCATCTGGGCGAAGTCGTTGGTGACGACCTTGCCGGTCTCGATCTCCACGATGGCGGGCACGGTCACACCGCGGGGGTAGTCCGGCTGGCGGGCGTCGTACGCGTCGCGCAGCCAGTGGATGCCGAGCACGGGGTCGAGGCCGTCGGGGTCGTGGTCGAAGGTCCAGCTGCGCTCGTCGTGGACCGGGCCGGCCACGCCCATCGACAGCACGTCTTCCAGGCCGAGCAGCTGGCGCACGATGATGGCCCGGTTCGCCCACGGGCAGGCCCGGGACACGATCAGGCGGTAGCGGCCCGGCTCGACGGGCCAGCCCGACGAGCCATCGGCGGTGATGCGGTCGGTGAGGTAGCGGGTGTCGCGCTCGAAGCTCTTGCGCACGTAGGGGTCGTCGGCCATGCGGCGACGGTACCGGCGTCGGGCGGCGACGCCTACGGTTGGCGCCCATGGCGCCGCGACCGCTCTACCTGCACGAGACCGTCGACATCGTCGGGCAGGGCCAGTACGACTACATGGCCCACGCGCTCAAGGAGCCCACGAACGTGATGCCCGACATGCTCACGCTGCAGGGCACCTTCTTCGTGTGCGCCATGGGAGGCGGCCGCTGGCCCCAGGTCATCAACATCTGGGACGCGGGGGAGCGGGGCTGGCAGGCCTGGGCGGCCAACGTGGACCGCCTCAACCTCAAGCGCCGCAACGCGTTCTACGGCGACTGGTGGGACGAGGCCGCGCAGTGGCGCACCGGCGGGTTCGATCGCCTGTGCGGCGGCGTGCCCGGCAGCCCGACCACCGCCGAGCTCGCGGCGCGCGGGGTGCGGGGCACGTTGTTCGTGCACCAGCTCCTCACCGTCCGACCCGGCGCCCCGCTCGACTACCTGGCGGCCGTCGTCGCCGAGCAGGTCCCGCTGTGGCGCGAGTACGGCCACGAGCTCACCGGCGCCTACGAGGTGCTCGGCAACCAGCACGAGGCGATCGTGGTCTGGGCCTCCTCGATCGCCGGCCAGACCCGCCTGCGGGCCAACCGGGACGCGGCGCGGGGCCTCGGCGACGAGGGTGAGCCCGACGAGCGGCTCGTGGCGTGGGAGCGCACCGCCGCCGAGCTCGTCACCGGGGGTGACACCCACGTGATGACCCCCATGCCCGGCACCGTGTACGGCCCCGATGACTGGGACGAGGCCTCCCTCGACGACTGGCTCGCCCCGGGCTGACCCCCGATCTGCGCCAATCTCGGGCAAACCCTTGCCCTGCACCCCGGTTCGTCCGAATGATGGGGGTCCGGGCACGAGGGGAGGGGCATGGCAGCGACGGTGCGACGCGGGGCCTGGGGCCTCGCCGCGGCCCTCCTCCTCGCCTACGCGCTCGTGCTCGTCGGCCCGGGTGGTGCGTCGGTCGGCGCCGACGCGCACGCGGCCCACCCGGTCGGGCACGTCCACGCGGCCCACCGCGCCGAGATGGACCGGGTCGCCACCGCCAACGGGATGCGCCGCGACGCGCCGGACGGCTTCTGCCGCTCGTGGTACCGCTTCGACACCGCCAGGGGACCCCACTGCTCCCAGGGGCCGATGCCCGCCGACCGCTTCACCGCGGCGCAGCGCGCGCCGGCGGTGGCGGCGGGCACCTCGGCCTCGGGCGCCGACGCGAAGGTGACCTGCATCGGCGACGGCGCGTCCGGCAAGCGCGTCCAGCTCGTGTACGCCCGGCGGGCCAACAAGGCCGACGGATCGGCGGCGGCCGCGGTGCAGATGAAGGCCTGGGCCGCGGGCATCGAGTCGATCATGGTCCTCTCCGCCCAGAAGACCGGGGGCGTCCGCAAGGTGCGGTGGGCCCACGACGCGAGCTGCGTGCCCACCGTGCTCGTGCTCACCGTCGCCAACACGGTCACGGACTTCAGCGGGCTCGTGAGCGCGCTCGAGGCGCAGGGTCTCACGTCGTCGAGCCGCAAGTACCTGGTGGCGTGGGACGACGGCGATGCCACCGCCTCGTTCTGCGGGCTCGGCCAGACCATGCCCGACTCCAAGGCCGGCCCCACGAACAACAACGAGACCCAGCCGATCGGCGCCCTGTTCGCCGCGCTCGAGCCCGACTGCTGGTCCACCTACGTGGCCGCCCACGAGCTGATGCACACGCTCGGGGCCGTCCAGGACGACGCGCCCCACGCCACCGGCTACGGCCACTGCACCGACGAGAGCGACATCATGTGCTACGTCGACGGCCCCGGCGTGGTCATGGCGAACGTGTGCCCGGCGAGCCAGGAAGACCTCTACGACTGCAAGGACGACGACTACTTCTCGACCAGCCCGCCCGCGGGGTCCTACCTCCAGACGCACTGGAACCCGGCGAGCAGCGGCTGGCTCGACCAGTCCGGCTCCGTCGGTCCGCCGAGCGCACCCGAAGGTGCCGTCGCCGTCGCCGTCGCCGGCGCGGGCTCGGTGACCGTGACCTGGAGCCCGCCGCAGTACGACGGCGGCTCGAAGGTGCTCGCCTACCTGCTCACGGTCAGCCCCGGGGGCCGGACGGTGGCGGTGGCCGCGCCGTCGACGCAGGCCACCGTGCCCGGCCTGGCCGACGGCACGCCGGTCTCCGTCGCGATCGCCGCCGTCAACGCCCGCGGCTCCGGCGTGAGTGCCACCACGGGCTCGGTCACCCCGTCGCCCGTCGTGACCTCCATCCGCACGTCGGCCGTGGACGCCACCTACCACGACCTGGCCCGGGGCCCCGACGGCACCGCGTACGTGTCCGAGAGCGACCGCATCACGGCCATCGCGCCGGACGGTGGCCAGACGCTCGTCGTCGGCGGCGGTGACCTGGGCGGGGAGAACACGCTGCCGACCGAGGCGGCGATCGCCCCCCGTGCGCTCGCCGTCGCCGCCAACGGCGACCTGTGCTGGTACGACGCCGACAACGGCAAGATCCGCCGCCTCCACGCCGGACGGGTCAACTCGGTGGCCGGCAGCGGCGCCTACGGCGCCACCGGTGACGGCGGGGCCGCCACCGCGGCCGCGATCCGGGTCGACGGGCTCGCCGTGTCGCCGGTCGACGGGTCGATCCTGTTCGTCGACGCGGCGGCGTCCGTGGTCCGGCGCGTCGTGGTCGGCGGAACGATCAGCCGCGTGGCGGGCACGACCGGGACCCCCGGTGACCAGGGGGACGGTGGTGCTGCGACCGCCGCCCGCCTCAACGGTCCCAGCGACCTCGCGGTGAGCGCGTCGGGCACCGTGTACGTCGCCGACACCATGAACAACAAGGTGAAGGCCTTCACCGTCGGCGGGACGATCTCGACGGTCGCGGGGGACGGCACCACCCTGATCTACCCGGGCGCGACGCTCACCGCCACGACGACGGGCGTCGCCTACCCGTCCGCCATCGACTGGTCCGCCGACCGGGGCCTGCTCATCGACAGCTTCGGCCTGATCCGCCGCCTGTCGGGCACCGACCTGATCCGGGTGGCGGGAGATCTGTTCGACGACACCGCGTCGGACGCCGACGGCACGCCCGCGACCGTGATCGCGTACGGCAAGAACGACACGATCGACGCGATCACCTGGGCGGCCTCGACCCTGCACGTCCTGGCTCGCGGCCCGGCCCCGGCAGGGGGCGAGCGCAGCCGGGTCCGCGCGGCCGGTCCGTGGTCCTCCGGTGTCGCGTCCACCGCGCCGGGCGCACCGATCGTCGCCCCGGTCGCAACGGCCGGGCAGTCCTCGGCGACGGTGACCTGGGTTGCGGCCGCGAACGGCGGCAGCGCCATCACCGGCTACCGGATCACGGCATCGCCGGGCGGCGCCACCCTCGACGTGGGCGACGTCACGAGCGCCAAGGTCACCGGGCTGACCCCCGGCACCGCGTACCGGTTCGCCGTCACCGCCGAGAACGCGATCGGGAGCGGCCCGCCCTCGGCCCAGTCCAACGCGGTGACACCGAGCGCGCCGCCGGCCTACGCGCCGTTCGCGTCCTGGGCCGCGTTCGTCGACCGCCAGTTCCGCGACGTCACGGGTGCCCCGCCGTCGGCCGCGGACAGCGCGGCCTGGGTGACCAAGCTCGGCGGAGGCACGGCCACCAAGGGCGGGCTCGTGGATGCCCTGCGCCGCGGCACCGAGAACACCACGAACGTCGATCCCACCACCCGCCTGTACCGCGCCTTCCTCGGACGGACGCCGGACAAGGGGGGCCTCACCTTCTGGATCGCGCGCCGGCGCACCGGGACCTGGAGCCTCACCCGCATCGCCGACTTCTTCGCCGGGTCGAGCGAGTTCACCGCCAAGTACGGCAGCCTCACCAACCGGGCCTTCGTGACGCTGATCTACACCGACGTGCTCGGCCGGGCCGCCGACCCGGCCGGGGTCGACTTCTGGACCGGTCAGCTCGACAAGGGCCGCCGCACGCGGGGTGGCGTGATGGTCGGGTTCAGCGAGTCCAACGAGTACAAGACCAAGCAGGCGAACAACGTCGATGCCGCCGTGGCGCACGTCTTCCTCCTCGGCCGGGCCCCGACGTCGGCCGAGGTCACGACGTGGGCCACCCGGCGCACCGGCGGGACCGGCCATGACGTGCTGTTGGGCGAGCTGCTCGCCAGCGACGCCTACGCGGCCCGCATCGCCGCGCTCTGACCTAGCGCAGCGACCGCAAGATGTGCAGGGCCTCGTCGGCGGTCACCGCGCCGGCGATGGTGTACCCGGTGTCGCCCGTCTCGCCGTCGACCGCGGGCGCCGCGCCCCAGATCCGGGCGTCACCGGCCGGGCCGGTCGAGACCGCGGCGTCGCTGCCCGAGAAGCGCCCGTTGCGCACGGTCACCTGCCGGACCGGTGATGCGCCGGTGCGGCGGGGGAAGGGGTCGGCCCACGTCGCCGCGTCGGGCACCAGGCGCGTCGTGATGGTGAACCGTTCGACCCCGCGCTGGAAGCCGAGCGACACCACGCGGTCCTGCTGGCGGATGTGCACCGTGGCGAGGCGGTAGCCCCGCGGCAGCCACGACGGGGTCACGGCCGGGCCTCGGCCGAGGATGGCCACCCCCGCGACGTCGGTCGCCAGGAAGTCGTGGGTCGTTCGGGTGGGGCTCACCTCGGGTGGGATCGTGGGGCGGAACGTGGCCGGGTCGACCGTGTCGGGCCGGCGCCAGCGCGTGTACAGCGTGCGCCGCACGAGCCGGCCGAGGCGCCGACGCTCGATCCGGACCACCCGGTGGTCGTCGCGGCCGACCTCGATCGTCCACGACTCGATGCCGCCGACGCTGTCGGTCCGCAGGTCGCGTCGGACGGTGTAGGTGGCGAGGTCGCCCCGGTGCGTGGGCGCGGCGCGGGTTGCGCGGGCCGAGCGCAGCACCGTGCCCGCCAGCTCGAGGTCGTCGAGGAGCCCGGGTGCGTTCGGCGCGGCGTCGGGATCCCCGGCCGACAGGCCCGTCTCCTCGCTCGCGACGACGGTCGGCGTGCCGTCGGTGCCCACGACGGCGGCGATGCGGCGCACGACGCCGGCCGGTGCATCCAGGGCGATGGCCTCGATCGCGCCATCGGCGCCGACGAGCCAGGAGCCGTCGCCATCCATGGTGACGCGGTACCGGCGGGTGTCCGATCCGGCGTTCGGCTCGACGACGGCAGCGTCGAAGGTGCGGGGCTTGCCGTCAGCCTGCGCGGCGGCGATCTCGTCACCCAGGTCGGTGGCGGCCACCGAGCCGTCGCTCGGCGGGCTCGACGTCCCGTACAGGACCGCGCCGACGATGACCGCTGCGACCACGATCACGATGACGACGGTCGCGGCCACCGGACGCCAATCGCGCCGGACCTTGGTCCGCTCGGCCTGCTCCGCGAGCCCGGCCATCGTCACCGACGGGGCCAGCACGGGTCGATCGTCGAGGTCGTCCTCGTCGTCGGGCGCGAACCTCGGCGTCGATGGATGGGAGCGCTGGAGCCGGTCGAGGGGGTCGGGGGTGGGTGCCGCAGGGGTCTGCTGCTCGTCGAGGAGTCGCTGGCCGAGCGCGGGCCAGAAGGCATCGTCGGCCGCGGGCAGCTCGACCGCGGCGAGGGCCTCCCGCGTGCGATCCACGATCTCTGTTGTCTGGTCGATGTCGGGGTCGTTGCCAGCCGCGAACGCCAGGGCCCGGCGGGCGGCGCCGACCCGGCCGAGGACGACGGACCGAGGGGTGTCGAGCACCGCGGCGACCGCCTCGGGGTCGTAGCCCTCGTGGTCGATCATGGCGAGCAGGG
>CAZUYW010000007.1:38636-41671 GCA_964624775.1 uncultured Iamiaceae bacterium | reverse complement strand
CGGAGTCGATGGCCCTCCTCGCCGAGCTCCGGGCCGAGGGCCTCGAGGTCGCCGCCCTCGTGATCGACGCCGACGGCACGGGTCACCCCAGCGCCGGCTGGGACGCCCTCGCCATCTGAGGGTGGGGGCTACTGCCCGCCGTAGGTGAGCGCGGTGCCCAGGCGGGCCATCACCGTCGAGTTGGTGAGCTCGTCGGAGTGCTCGACGTCGGCGAAGGCCACCTTCTGGGCGGCGGGCAGCGTCATGCGCATCGCCGAGGCGAGCGGCACGACGTCGTCGGCGCTCGAGCCGGTGACGGTCCAGTCGGTGCCCTTGGCGCCCTGCGGGTTGCCGTTCTGGTTCAGCCAGTTGAGGTCCGAGCTGCCCGGCTTGAGCGTGGAGCACTGGCCCCAGAGGCACAGGTACGAGTACCAGGCCGCGCCGTCGTGCGGGGTGGCCAGGGTGACCGAGTCCTCGACGTCGATCGGCTTGGAGAAGCCGGACTCGCCCTTGCCGGCGCCGTACACCGCGCCGCGGGTGATGAGGCCGCCCATCGAGTGGCCGACGAGGTCCACGGCGATGCCCTTGGACGTGTAGGTCGTGTACACGTAGTTCGACAGGGCCTTGGCGATCGCCTTCCACGAGTCGCGGTCGGCGAACGAGCCGTAGCTGTGCAGGTTGACGTCGCAGTTGGTGTCGGCGCCGTAGAACGAGACCCGGATGAACGGCCCGGTGAAGCCCTGCGCCTTCAGCGAGGCGATCACGGTGCTCCAGTTCGACGAGCAGTTCGTGCCGCCCGTGAAGTTGTAGCCGTGCACCAGGATCACCGGCTTCGACTTCGTGTCGGTGCGGGCGTCGGCGGGCGACACCGTCGCGAACACCAGCGCCAGCGCCAGCAGCGTGGCCGTCATCACCGCGCCGAGGCGCCCCCGTCGAGCCTGCATGTGATCGTCCCCCTGATCGTGCTCCCTGACCCGGGTGACGCTAGCCCGACGCCCGGGTCGGGGTCTGCCTCACGGCTGCTGCTTGGGGATGCCCTGCTGGAGGAACGCCTCGACGCTCGAGTAGTGGTGAGCCACGAGCCACAGGCGGAGGAGGTGCCGGCGCTCGGCCGGGTCCGGGTCGTCCTCGTAGGCCTCGCGGGCGTGGAGGATGCGGGCGTTGTCGAGGAGCTGGATGTCGCCGGGCTGGAAGTCCATCTCGAGGTGGACGCTGGGGTCGTTGGCGATCGACTCCACGAGCGCCATGGCCTCCCGCTGCTCGCCGGTGAGGCGCGGTGCGTCGGGGTGGCGCTGGGCGTCGGTGATGTACCAGCCGATGTAGAAGACGCGCGGCGTGCCGCCCACGTCGTGGATCACCGGCAGCTCGAAGAACGGCGGCTCGCCGGGCGACTGCTCGTCGTTGCGGTCCCACGCGAACGGCTGGTGCAGGACCTCGAGCAGATCGGGGCGCCGGGCGAGGATCTCGTTGTAGACGGTGGCCGAGCTCGCGATGCGGCTCTCGCCACCCGTCCGGGCGCGGTGCAGGCACAGGAGGCCGACGAGGTCGGCGCCATCGGTGTGGAAGTCCTGGCGGGCGTTGGTCCGGTAGAAGCGCACGCTCGGGTCGGTCCTCGCGATGCCCTCGTCGCGCACGTGGCCGAGGAGGGTCGCGTCCTTGTCCTGGCCGACGGGTGTGCCGAGGTGGCTCCCGAAGCCGAGGTACGCGAGCTCGGTGCCGGCCTCGTCGAGGAGGTCGACGGGGAAGCGGCGCAGGAGGAGGAAGCCGCGGCCCTCGGCGAGCAGACGGGACCACTCGACCATGCGGGGCCCGAGCGTGGGCAGGGGGAAGCCGGAACGGTCGAGGTCGGCGACCGTGGCGCCGGCGCGGCGGGCGACGTCGGTGGCGGCGACGATCTCGGCCCGCTCGTCGTCGGTGAGGACGACGGTCCACTCGGCCGGGTCGGCGAGGTCGGCCGCACGCCAGGCGGCGGCCGTCTCGACGGGTCGGCGCACCGCAGCCGGCTCAGCCACGCCGGGCCCGCACGAAGGCGTTCGTGATGATGCCGTCGAGCTCGGCGATCGCAGCCTCGACGTCGATGCCCTCGGGGATGTCGACCACACCGGCGATCTGCTCCAGGCCGGCCCGGTCGTGCACGAGGGTGGTCGTGATGTCGATGTCGGTGAAGCCCGCAGCGTCGAGCTTGGCGCGGTAGTCGGCCTCGGTGAGGGCGCCAGCCACGCAGCCGGTCCAGAGGCCGAGGAGCGCGTTCAGGTGGGCGGGGAGCGGTCGGCGCAGCACCACGTCGGACACGGCGAGCCGGCCGCCGGTGCGCAGGACGCGGTGCGCCTCGCGCAGCACCTGGTCCTTGTCGGCGGCCAGGTTGATGACGCAGTTGGAGATGATGACGTCGACGCTCTCGTCGGGCAGCGGGATGTCCTCGATCGTGCCGAGGAGGAACTCGGCGTTGGTCACCCCCGCCTCGGCCTGGTTGGCCAGGGCGAGCTCGTGCATCTCGGGGGTCATGTCGAGTCCGTAGGCCGTGCCGGTGGGACCGACGCGCCGGGCCGAGAGGAGGACGTCGATGCCACCCCCGGACCCGAGGTCCAGGACGACCTCGCCCGGCTCGAGGGTGGCGAGGGCGGTCGGGTTGCCGCAGCCGAGCGATGCGCCCAGCGCGGCGGAGGGGAGGGCGTCGGCCTCGTCGGCGGCGTAGTGGGTGGCGCCGAAGCCGACGGGCTGGGGCCCGCCGCAGCACGAGGTGGCGGCCTGGGCGGCGGTGGCGTAGCGGTCGCGGACGGCGGTGCGGATGGCCTCGCCGTCGTGCTCGGTGGTGGTCGTGGGCTCGGTCATGGCGCGCATCCTTCGTCGCAGCTCGGCCCGGCGGCCGAGAGGTGGGAGAGGAGTCGGATCGGTTCGCTCACCACGTCGCAGCACAGCTCGTAGACGTTGCTGCGCCCGACCGGCGTGGCCACGACGAGGCCCGTGTCGCGGAGGGCCTTCAGGTGGTGGCTCACGGTCGTCTGGCCGAGGTCGAGGACCTCGGTGAGCTCGACGACCGAGCGCGGTCGCTCGGT
>CAZUYW010000007.1:35724-38536 GCA_964624775.1 uncultured Iamiaceae bacterium | reverse complement strand
TCTGGCCGAGGTCGAGGACCTCGGTGAGCTCGACGACCGAGCGCGGTCGCTCGGTGAGGGTGAGCAGGATCGTGAGCCGGGTCTCGTCGGCGAGCGCCTTCAGGATCGGGGCGAGCCGGGCTGCGGTGGCCCGGGGGTCCTCGACGACGCCGGTGGCGGAGGTGGACAGATCGGACATGGCTCCAGCAAAGCACCAACCATCGCTGTTGGCAACAGTGATGGTTGGTGAATCAGGTCACGGGTGGGGACGGGCGCGCGGGACGGCTAGACAAGCCGGATGGATGCAGGCTGGTCGACGGCACGAGTGGGGGGCGCGGGCGAGGAGCGGGCGCCCGGTGGGGTGGAGGCGGTGTTCTTCGACTTCGGCGGTGTGTTCATCAACTCGCCCTTCGCCGCCGCGGCCGATGCGGCCCGCGAGCTCGGCATCCCCGAAGGTGAGCTCCTCGAGCTGGTGTTCGGCCCCTACGACGTCGACGGCGACCACCCGTGGCACCGCCTCGAGCGGGGCGAGCTGAGCTTCGGCGACGCCAACGATGCCATCGCCGACCTGGCCGACGCGGCCGGGCACGGGCGGGTGCAGCCGATGGACGTGCTCATGGCGCTGGCCACCGATCGGGGTGTGCGCGACTTCATGGTCGACCTCGTGCGCGACCTGCGCGGCCGGGGCCTGGCCACCGGGATCATCACCAACAACATCGCCGAGTTCGGCGCTGCCTGGCGGGCGATGATCCCCGTCGACGAGCTCTTCGACGACGTCGTCGACTCGAGTGCCGTCGGGCTCCGCAAGCCCGATCCCGCCATCTACCGCCTGGCCTGCGAGCGCCTCGGGGTGGCGCCCGAGGCGGCGCTGTTCATCGACGACCACCACGGCAACGTGGTCGGCGCCCGTGCCATCGGCATGGGTGCGGTGTGGTGCGGGCTGACCCCCGAGAGCACGCAGGTCGCGGCCGCCGAGCTGCTCGCACTCATCGGGTGAGCCGGGACCGGCCGACGTCGACCCCGGATCGGTGACCAAGTGTCCGTTGCTAGGGTCCCCGCGTGACCGCAGGATCGCTGGCCCTCCTCGGCATCGTCGTCGCTGCCTGGTGCCTTGTGGCCGGGCGGGCGGCGCGTGCCAACGTCAGCGCGGCGATGGCCCTGGTCGCCGCCGGCCTCGTGCTCGCCAACGGTCCGCTCGCGGTGGCCCGCTTCGACCTGACCTCAGAGACGGCGCGCCTCCTCGCCGAGGTGACCCTGGCCCTCGTCCTCTTCGGTGACGCGGCCCGGGTCGACCTCCGCCGCCTCCGCGCCGATGCCGGCTTCCCGACCCGGCTGCTCGTCCTCGGCCTGCCGCTCACGATCCTGACGGGCGCCCTCGCCGGTGCGGTGCTCCTCCGTGGGGCGGGCATCTGGCTCGCGGCCCTCGTCGCCGCGATCGTGGCCCCCACCGACGCCGCCCTGGGCGCCCCGATCCTCCTCGACCGCCGCATCCCCGAGCGGGTGCGGCGCACGCTCAACGTGGAGAGCGGCCTCAACGACGGGATCGCCACCCCCTTCGTCAACCTGTTCCTCGCCGGCGTGCTCGCCGAGGGCGCGGCGCACGGTCACCAGGTCAGCCACGCGGTGGAGCACCTGGTGGTGGGCACCGTCGTCGGGATCGTCGTCGGCCTCGTCGGGGGCTGGCTCCTGCAGCAGGCGACCCGACGCGACTGGGCCGACGCCGCGTCGCGGCCGCTCGTGGCCGTCGCCCTCGCCGGGGCGGCCTACGCGGGGGCGCTGGTGATCGAAGGCAACGGCTTCGTGGCCGCGTTCGTGGCCGGGCTGGCCTTCGGCGCGGTCATCCCCGAGGCGGACGAGGAGCCCCTGCTCGCGTTCACCGAGGAGTTCGGCCGGCTGCTGTCGTACGCGGTCTGGTTCCTGTTCGGCGCGCTGCTCGTCGTGCCCGCGGTGCGGGCGGCCACGCCCGGCGACGTCGTGTTCGCCCTGGTCGCCCTCACGGTGGTGCGCATGGTGCCCGTCGCCATCGCCCTGATCGGCTCGGGCCTCGACCGCTCGACCGTGGCCCTCGTCGGCTGGTTCGGGCCGCGGGGCCTTGCGTCGGTGGTGTTCACGCTCCTCGCGTTCGAGGACCTGCGCGGCTCCGACGCCGAGCACGTCATCGCCGCCGCCTCGCTGACCGTGCTGTTCAGCGTCGTCGCCCACGGCATCACCGCCTCCCCGTTCGCCGACCGCTACGCCCGCCGCTCGGCGGGCACCCCCGCCCTCGAAGCCCACCCCACCTGAAGCGAGGAACCCATGGCTGATCACGCATCCGCGCGCACCGTCCTCCCCGTGCCCGACGTCGCACGCGTCGGGCTCGTCACCTACGACGCCAAGGACCCGGACACGTCCTTCGATCCCATCGTCCCCATCCGCCCGCCGGATGGTGCGCCGAACGTGGTGATCGTGCTGCTCGACGACGTGGGCTTCGGTGCGTCGAGCGCCTTCGGCGGGCCCTGCGCCACGCCGACCGCGGAGCGGCTCAAGGCCGAGGGCCTCGCGTACCGACGGTTCCACACGACCGCCCTGTGCTCGCCGACCCGCGCCGCCCTCCTCACGGGACGCAACCACCACATGGCCGGCATGGGCGCGGTGGCGGACCTGGCCACCTCGGCGCCCGGCTACACGTCGAGCCGGCCGAACACCGTCGCCCCGGTCGCCGAGATCCTGCGGCTCAACGGCTACAGCACCGCCCAGTTCGGCAAGTGCCACGAGGTCCCGACCTGGGAGACGAGCCCCGTCGGCCCGTTCGACCGGTGGCCCACCGGCTCGGGCTTCGAGTACTTCTACGGCT
>CAZUYW010000007.1:0-35624 GCA_964624775.1 uncultured Iamiaceae bacterium | reverse complement strand
GTCGGCCCGTTCGACCGGTGGCCCACCGGCTCGGGCTTCGAGTACTTCTACGGCTTCATCGCCGGTGAGACGAACCAGTACGCGCCGGCGCTCTACGAGGGCACCACGCCGATCGAGCCGCCCGACGACCCCGACTACCACCTCACCGAGGACCTCGCCGAACGGGCCATCACCTGGATCCGCCAGCAGCGCTCGATCGCCCCGGACCGCCCCTTCTTCTGCTACTTCGCACCCGGCGCCACCCACGCGCCGCACCACGTGCCGACCGAGTGGGCCGACCGCTACCGCGGTCGCTTCGACCAGGGCTGGGACGCGCTGCGGGAGGAGACCCTCGCCCGGCAGAAGGCGCTCGGGGTGGTCCCGCCCGAGACCGAGCTCACCCCGCGCCACGCCGAGATCCCCGCCTGGGACGACATGCCCGCCGAGCTGCGCCCGGTGCTCGCCCGCCAGATGGAGGTGTACGC
Source organism: uncultured Iamiaceae bacterium (assembly GCA_964624775.1). Classification (GTDB taxonomy): domain Bacteria; phylum Actinomycetota; class Acidimicrobiia; order Acidimicrobiales; family Iamiaceae; genus Aquihabitans. Next base: position 35,160 of record CAZUYW010000007.1, on the reverse strand, counting down.
CGGGTTCCTCGAGCACACCGACCACCACGTCGGGCGCCTCATCGACGCGATCGACGAGCTGGGCGTGCTCGAGGACACGCTCGTCTTCTACATCGTGGGCGACAACGGCGCGTCGGCCGAGGGCCAGGTCAACGGCACGTTCAACGAGCTCTTCACGTTCAACGGCATGGCCGCCATCGAGACGCCCGAGTTCCTCATGTCGAAGATCGACGAGCTCGGCGGCCCCGAGGCCTACAACCACTACGCGGTCGGTTGGGCCCACGCCATGGACACGCCGTACCAGTGGACCAAGCAGGTCGCCTCGCACTGGGGCGGCACCCGCAACGGCATGGTCGTCCACTGGCCCGCCGGGATCGAGGCGAGCGGCGGGATCCGTGACCAGTTCCACCACGTGATCGACCTGGCGCCCACGATCCTCGACGTGGCCGGGATCCCCGAGCCCACGTTCGTGCACGGCGTGCAGCAGATCCCGATGCAGGGCACGAGCCTCGCCTACAGCTTCGGCGACGCCGACGCCCCCGACCGCCACGAGACGCAGTACTTCGAGATCCTCGGCAACCGCGGGATCTACCACAAGGGCTGGTCGGCCTGCACCAAGCACCGCACGCCCTGGGAGATCACGGGCGCGCCGCCCTTCGACGAGGACACCTGGGAGCTCTACGGCCCCGGCGACTGGAGCCAGTCCCACGACCTGGCCGCCGAGCAGCCCGAGAAGCTGGCCGAGCTCCAGCGGCTGTGGCTCATCGAGGCGACCCGCAACAACGTGCTGCCGCTCGACGATCGCTCCGTCGAGCGCTTCCTCGCGTCCCTCGCCGGCCGTCCCGAGCTGATCACCGGCACCAAGCAGATGCTCTACGGCGGGATGCACCGCCTCTCGGAGAGCTCGGTGATCAACGTGAAGAACCGATCCCACGCCATCACCGCGGACATCGAGGTGACCGAGCGCGGCGGGGGCGTCATCGTCGCCCAGGGCGGCGCCTTCGGCGGCTGGAGCCTGTACGTCGTCGATGGTGAGCTGCGGTACTGCTACAACCTCCTCGGCCTCCAGCGCTTCACGATCGCGGCCACGAGCGTGCTGCCCGCCGGCCGCCAGCAGGTGCGGGTGGAGTTCGTGGCCGACGGCCCCGGGCTCGGCATCGGCGGCACCGCCACGCTGTACCGGGAGGGCGAGGCGATCGGCTCCGGCCGCGTGGACGCCACGATCCCGCTGCTCTTCTCAGGCGACGAGACGCTCGACATCGGCGTCGATGCCGGCACCGCCGTCAGCCCGGACTACCCCGGCCGGGGCAACGAGCTCGACGGGCAGGTGCACTGGGTCCTCATCGAGGTCGACGAGCTCGACGAGGATCACCTGATCGATCCGGCCGAGCGCCTGCGCGTGATCATGGCCCGCCAGTGACCGAGGGCGTGCGGCCCGGCCGGCCCCGGATCGGGGTGACGTCGTCCTCGGGGACGGGTCGCACGACCGCGATCGAGCAGGTCGGCCGCGGCTACCTCGACGGGGTGGCCGCGGCCGGTGGCCTCCCGCTCGTGCTGCCCACCGGGGACGCGGTGCTGGCCGCCGACGCCGTGGCATCGGTGGACGGCCTGGTCCTCACCGGCGGCGCCGATGTCGACCCGGCCCGGTACGGCGCCGAGCTGCACCCCGAGACCGGCGGCATCGACACGGCGCGCGACGCATGGGAGCTCGCCCTCCTCGCGGCCGCCGAGAACGCGGGCGTGCCCGTGCTCGCCATCTGCCGGGGCATCCAGGTGCTCGCGGTCGCCCACGGGGGCACGCTGCACCAGCACCTGCCCGATCGCACCGACCTGGCCCACGACCTCGAGGACCGCTCCTTCGACGAGGTCCAGCCGCTCGACGTCGTGCCCGGCTCGCGGCTGCACGGCATCGTCGGCGTGGACGTCCTCCCGGCGAACACGCTCCACCACCAGGCGGTCGACGACCCGGGCACGGGCCTCGTCGTGTCGGCGCGGGCGGCGGACGGCACGGTCGAGGCGATCGAGGCCCCGGACGCGCCGGTGCTGGGGGTGCAGTGGCACCCCGAGCTGCTGCTCGACCGCCCGGCGCACGCCGCGCTGTTCGCCTGGGTCGTGGGCGAGGCCCGCCTCAGCCGCCCGCCGGCTCCGTCGTCGTCGTCGAGGTGACCGGGACGGCGAGGTCCTCGCCGGTCCTGGTGAGGAGGGTGGCGTCGATCACGATCGGCTTGGTCGTGTCGTTGGCCCCGTAGTGCACCACGCCGTCGAGCTCGGTCACCGCATCGCCGGGCCGCAGCTTGGTGGTCACCGGTGCGGTCAGCTGTTCGTCGGTGGTCGTGCCGGCCCGGCGCACGATCACCGTGCCCGACACCACCGTGTAGGTGAGGATCCCGCTGCGGATCGACGCGAGCTGCACCCCCGGGTGGATGTGGGGCGCGAGCTTGGCGCCGGCCCCGATCCGGTACCGGATGAGCGTGAGCGTGCGTCCGGTGGCACCCGGCGGATCGACCTCGGTGCCGAGGATGTCCTTGATGACCTCACCCGGGGCGGGCCGGGCCGGGGCCGTGGTCGTGCTCGCAGCCTGGCGGGTCCCGGTGCGGGCCACCGACGTCGTCGCGGCAGACGACCCGCCGTCGCTCCCGCAGCCGGCGAGCGCGACCGCGACCGCGAGGGCGATGGCGGCGAGCCCGGTGCGTCGTCCGGGCGGGGTGGCGTGCATCGGTGGAGCGTACGCCGGGGTCGGTGGTCGGGCGGGGTCCTCGGGGATGCGCCCCGCCGCGCGTCAGGACCGCGCCCGCCGGGCCCGGGCCCGCTGCGCCAGGCGGTCGGTCTCGTCGAGCACGCGATCCAGCCGTCGGGATCGGGCGAGGGCCCGGACCCAGGGCTCGTCCACGCCCTGCGCCCGAGCGGTCGCGAGCAGCGAGTCGGCGTAGCGCGCCGCGATGGTCCAGCCCGGGCGGCGGACCGCGACGAGCGTCGCGAGCTCGTCGTCGGCCGGGACCTCGTCGAAGCAGTCGGGCGGGATCCCGAGGCAGCGGAACAGGAGGTAGGTCCCGATGCACTTGCGGCACCGCCCGCAGTTGCGGTCCAGCTGGGCGCCGGCCCAGCAGACCCGCACGTTGCGCCGGGCAGCCTCCCAGTCGGCGAGCGCGGCCACCTTGTCGGGCCGGTCGAAGCCGGCGCCGTCGTGGACGATCTCGAAGGCCGTCGATCCGAGCAGCCAGTCCCACGCGGGCGAGGAGCCATCGTCGGGCAGGTCGATCCAGGACCACCGCCGCCCGGTCGACAGCATCCCGGCCCCGAAGCCGGCGCCGAAGAGGCTGAGCCCCGCGGCCACCGCCCCCGCGAACACATCGGGCCACACCAGATCGAGCTCCCGCAGGTTCGTGCGGGCGGCCAACAGCTCGACGCCCAGGTCGTCGGTGATGTGGCGGGCGCGGGTGACCGCCCGGTCGAAGACGGCGCGGTCGGCGACGGGGATGTCGAACCCGGCGACCATGAGCGCGGCGCCGATCGGGCGCGTGGCGGCGCCCGCCTCGCCCCGCGCGTGGCGCCCCAGCGTGAACGTCGAGTCGACGCCGCCCGAGAACGCGCAGATGGTCGATGCGGCCGGCGCGGGGTCGTCGGCGACCTCGTCGGCGGTGATCGCCACGTGGTGGTAGCGGGGGCTGTTGGGCCAACGGTCCCGGTCGGCCCACGCGGCGAACGCGGCCTGGTACTCCTCCAGGTGGGCGAGCAAGGTCCGGTGGACCGGTCCCGCGACGTGCAGCGGTCGCCCATGGGCCATGGCGGCGTGGACCGCGGCGAGGAGCCACGGGTCCGAGCGCGAGGTGAGGTGCTCGGCGCACGCGCCGGGCACCTCGAACCACAGCTCGAGGTCCTCGGCGCCGGGCCGGGTCAGCACGGCCGTGCACCGGCAGGTGTCGTCGGTGACGCGCCTGGTCCCCGGTGTCACCACGAACCCGCTCGCGCCATGCCCGTGGCCCGCGCTCATCTCGATAGCTTCTCATCCATGGGAGGGGGTTGGGCCAATGGACTCGGGCGCCGGGCGATCGTCCTGACCGGTGATCGGTTCGATGACGCCAAGACCGCCCACGGCCTGCTCCGGTCCTCGCCGCTGTTCGACGTGGTGGCCATCGTCGACCTGGCCGCCGCCGGCCGCCGCTCGACCGAGGTCGTGCCGGGCGGCGGTGACGTGCCGGTCGTGGCCTCTGTGGGCGAGGCGCCGGGACGCCCGGAGGTCGCCATCGTCGGCATCGCGTCCTACGGCGGGGCCATCCCCCCGCTCGTCCGCGACCAGCTCCGGGACGCGCTCCGCGGCGGGCTCGACGTGGTGTCGGGGCTGCACGAGCCCGTCCGCGGCGACCCCGAGCTCGCCGCCCTCGCCGACCAGATGGGCTGCCGCGTCGTCGAGCTCCGGGCCCCGCGTCCCTTCGCCGACCTGCGCTTCTGGTCGGGGGCGATCCTGGACGTCACCGTGCCGCGCCTCGCCGTGCTGGGGACCGACTGCGATGTGGGCAAGCGCACCACGCTGGTGTCGCTCGTCAGCGAGCTGGAACGGCGTGGGCGGCGGGTGGAGATGATCGCCACGGGCCAGACCGGGCTGCTGCAGGGCGCGCGGCAGGGGTTCGTCATGGATGCGGTCCCGCTCGACTTCGTGTCCGGTCTGCTCGAGGAGGCGGTGATCGAGGCGGCGTCGCGCGCCCCCGACCTGATCGTGGTGCAGGGCCAGGGCTCGTTCCGCGGCCCGACCGGCCAGGTCGGTCCCCAGCTGCTCGCCCACACGGGCGTCACCCATGTGATCCTCCACCACGCCCCGGCCCGCACCACCTACAAGTCGACGCCAGGCGTGCCCCTCGGTGATCCGGCCGGCGATGTCGCCCTGATCGAGTGCTACGGCGCGACGCCCCTGGCCCTCACCCTCAGCGCCGCAGGCATCGATCCGGCCGATCGGCGCGCGATCGGCGCGTCGCTCGGCGCTCGTCTCGGCCTGCCCGTCGCCTGGCCGCACGAGGATGGCATCGCTGCGGTGGCGGACCTCGTCGAGGCCGAGGTGATCGGCCCGGGGTCGGTCAGCTGATGACCCGGTCGTTCGCTCGGCCCGTCGTCGGGGGCTCAGTCGTCGCCGGGTGAGTCCGGCACGATCACCCGGTTGTTGCCGGTGTCGAGGATGTGGATGCGTCCGTCGGCGGCGCGCACGACCGCCATGGGGAGCGAGAGGGCGGGCGAGGCGATGACCTCCTGCCCGCCGTCGGCCCCGAACCGCACGGCGCGGTTGCGGCCGCGGTCGGCGATGAGGAGGTCGCCGTCGGGCTCGAGGCTGAGCAGCGCCGGGCCGTCGAGCCCCAAGGTCGGCAGCACGCGGACGGTGCCCGACGGCGAGCGGGCCACGATCCGGTCGTGCTCGGTGTCGGCGACGTAGAGCGTGCCGCTCGGGTCGACGGCGACGCCCGTCGGGTTGTCCAGGCCGGAGATGGCCACCGTCTGCTGGACGCCGCCTGCCGGCAGGGTCACGACGCGGTCGTTGAACGCGTCGGTCACGTACACGTCGCCGTTCGGGCGCACCACCACCCCGATCGGGTGATCGAGCCCGGTGAGCGGGAGCGTGGCCTGGACCCCTGCCGGGCTCAGGGAGCGGACGGCGTCGTTGCCGGTGTCGGCCACGTAGAGCGTGCCGTCGGGTGCGAGCGCGAGGCCGGTCGGGTAGCGCAGGCCGGTGAACGGCACCACCTGCATCGTCCCGCCCGGAGCGAGGGACACGACGCGGTCGTTGAACGTGTCCGCCACGTACTGGGTGCCGTCGGGGGCGATCGCCATGCCCGACGGGTTGGCGAGGCCGGTGAAGGCGTCCACGGTCCCCTCGGGCACCTCGGGGAGGTCGCAGCGCGCCACGCCGTCCCACAGCACGGCGGCGAACGCGTTCGCGGCGGCCTCGTTGGCCTGTCGTCCCGGGAGGGCGCCGTCGCTGGCCAGGTGGATGCCGTCGGCCTGGAGCAGTTCGGGGTGGGCGAGGGCGACCGCGCCCCAGTCGACCACGACCGTGTCGTCGCGGGTTGCCGCGAGGGCGGCCATCGCGGCGCGCGCCTTGTCGCCCTCCCGCTTGCGGTCGGCGTCGGCCTGGGGGCCGTAGCCGGGGAGGACGACCACCACGCACGCGTCGTCGGCGGGGGTGTGGAGCAGGGTGTCGAACTCGGCCTCGTCATCGATCGTCCAGCCACCGTCGTCCATCTTGGCGTTGTTGGTGCCGAGCGCGATGACGAGCGCCGACGGCCGCTGGACCTGGCGGACCCGCACCTCCTCGTCGGGCTGGAGGTCCTGGAACCGCACGCCCGGGGTCGACTCGTTGACTAGGTCCGTCCGGGCGGGGAACCCGGCGCCGAACTCGGCGTCGCGGGCCCAGTGCGCCTCGAAGGCGATCGAGTCCCCCACCAGGTCGATCGTGCCGACGGTGGGCGACGGCGGGGCCGAGGGCGTGACCGCCGCGCTGGCCGCCGATGCCGCTCCGGTGCCGTGGCGGTTCACCGCCGAGACGGTGAACGTGTAGGCGGTGGCGTCGTCGAGCCCGGTGATGACGCGGGTGGACGCGCTCGCGTCGAAGGTCCGGGCGGCCTGGGCCTTGCCGCCGACGAGCGGGGTGACCACGTAGCCCGTCGGGGCGGCGTCAGCTGGCGTCGCGGGCACGCTCCAGCGCACCGTGACCCGGCCGTGGGTGCGGGTGGTCGTCGGCTTGGTCGGTGCGGCCGGCACGCCCACGGTGACCTCCGGGGTGAGGGTCGTGGGACCGGTCCCCAACGCGTTCACCAGGGCGATGCGGAAGCGGTAGCGGGTGCCGGCGACGAGGCCGGTGACGGTCTGGCTGTTGGCGGTCGACGTGAACACCCGCGGCACGAAGCTCGTCGCGCCCGAGATCGGCGTGATGATCGCCCCGCTGACCGGTGCGGGCAGGCCGGTCGGCTGCCACCACGACACGCGAGCGCTCGTCGGCGCGGCCACGGCGGCCGGGAAGGCCGGTGCCGGTGGCGACCCGGCGACGATCGCGGCCGAGGTCGTGGCCGCGCCCGTACCGATGGCGTTCACCGCCGCGACCCGGAACGCGTAGGCCCGACCGTTGGTCAGGCCCGTCACCGTCTGGGTGGTGGCGGTCGACGTGAAGGTGCGGGCGGCCAGCTCGGTGGTGCCCTCGATCGGCGTGACCACGTACCCGGTGATCGGCGAGCCGTTCGATGCCGGGGTCGACCACGTGACCTTCGCGGTGCCGTCCCCCGGTACGGCGGTCACCGTCGCCGGGGCGCCCGGCGCCGCCGCGGGCTGGCAGGCCGTGACCGCGAGCGCGACGAGGAGCGCACACGCGGCGGCGCCGAACGGGACGCGCCGGGCGCATCGCCGCGCCCGCCTCGCTGTCCGCGTCCGGCGCCGGGTCGTCCAGGGCCCGGCCTCCATACGCAGGGCCATTCTGGCAGCTGTGTCCGATTTGGGCACATGGCCCGACAGGCGCGCGTCAGAGTGCGGGCAGCTCCGTGCGCTCGTCACCGGAGGCTGCAGGCCCGCGCCGGGGGACCAGCATCATCGAGAAGTCGGCGGCGGCGATCAGGTGTCCGCCGTCGTCGCGCACCTTGCACTCCAGCACGATCAGCTGGCTGCCGGCGCGGACCACCTCGGCGCGGGCCACGACCGTGTCGGTGCGGGGGCTGCCGAGGTAGCGCACGTGCATGTCGGTGGTCACGAGCGTGTGCCGTTCGCCGTCCCACTCGCTGTTGGACACGGCGGCGACGGCGCACGCCAGGTCGACCATGGTGGCGATGGCGCCGCCGTGGAGGGCGCCGGTCGGCCCGAACGCCGGCGGGGCGACGGGCATCGCCACCTCGGCCCACCCCTCGCCCCGCGGCGGCATCTGCCACCGGAGGTCCAGGAGGTCGTGCATCGGGATGGTGGGCCCGGGGGCCTGATCGCTGCTCGCCACGAGGTCAGACCCTACCGACGCGGTGCGGGGACCGAGCTCAGCGCTTGGCGACCTTGGCGGCGCGGATGCCGTCGCGCAGGTTGAGCGTGAGGCGGACCGCGCCGCTGCTGTACATGGCACAGGTGCCGTCGGCCTGGCCGCCGAGCGGACACAGGTGCTCGTGCCGGGAGTCCCGGATGTAGTTCTTGGTCGGGTCCTTCGAGGTCCCGCAGCGCGCGCCGGTCTCCCGGGACAGGCACGTGGCGACGCTGCTGGTGTGGAGGCGGTCCGGCGTGATGAAGCGGCCGCCGTCGAAGAAGGCGACCTGGTTCGACGGGGCGGCCGCGAGCGCCTTCATCGTGTCGAACACGAGGTTCGACTCCTCCTGCACCGGCTTGCGGGTCGGCGCGCCGACGATGACGATCTTCGTGGTGCCGTTCCGGTAGCGGTCGATGAGGGCCTGGGTGTCCTTCAGGTACCGGTTGGCCAGCGCGGTGCCCGTCTCGCCGCCCATGCAGTTGTCCTGGAACGAGGCCCGGTTGCCCGCGTAGTTGATGACCACGACGTCGGGCACGTACCGGATGGTCTTGGCGACCGCCAGCCCGTTGCACGGCGCGGTCATGAAGCGGGTGCCGGTCCAGTCGATCGCGTAGCCCTGCAGGATCGAGGCCCAGTCGCCCGACCCCTGGGACTCCACGGTGAGCGAGTCGCCGAAGATCAGCACCCGTGGCGGCGCATCGCACGCGGTGAGGCCCGCGACGAGCGGGGCGAGCACCACGGGCAGCGCGAGGAGCGTGAGGCGCCGACGGGCGGCGAGGCGGCGTGGTCCCCGGAGCACCGCGCCAGGCTAGGGCTGGGCCGCGGGCGGCGCCGCCGGGAGGTCCGCGAGCGACGCGAACGGGCGGGCCTCCTCGAGCGCCAGCGCCAGCTCGAGCAGGAGGCGCTCCCGCCCGGTCGCGGCGCTGAACATCATCCCCACGGGGAGGTTCGTGCCCGCGTCGTGGCCGAGGGGCAGGGAGATCGCCGGGGCGCCGGTGGCGTTGGCGAGCGGGGTGAAGCCGACCCAGTGCTCGACGCGGGGGAAGAGCACGTCGAAGGGCAGGTCCGTGCCGAGGTGCCCGAGCGGCGGTGGGAGGTGGGCGATCGTCGGGCTGAGGAAGGCGTCGATGCCGTCGAACACGGACGCCTGCGCCTGCGCCGAGCGGCGGAGGCGGACCATCGCGCCGACCGTCGAGCGCCACCGGCTGCGGAACCGGCGCCCGAGGCCCCACGTGATGTCGGCCAGGCCGTGCTTGTCGAAGCTCGGGTCGAACAGCGCCCGACCGGCGACGGTCACCGCCCAGGCGAGGGAGGACCAGTAGTGGATGAAGTCCTCGGCGAAGTCGGCGCCGACGGGCGGGTCCATGGGTTCGACGTGGTGCCCGAGCTCCTCGAGCAGGGCGATCGTGGCCTCGAACGTGGCCCGCGTGGCCGGGTCGATCGCGACGCCGATCGGCGAGTCGATCACCGCGCCGATCCGCAGGGGTCGGGCCAGCGGGGCGCGGACGTGGCCGATGGCGGGGAGCTTCGGGTTGCGGAACCGGGCCTCGGCCTCGGCGAAGTAGGCCGCGGTGTCGCGCACGCTGCGGGTCACCACGCCGTCCACCACGATCTGGACGGGCATGAGCTTGTCGTGCGGGTCGGTGACCAGGCGGCCCCGCGACGCCTTCAGGCCGACGAGCCCCGCGCACGCGGCTGGGATGCGGATCGACCCGCCGCCGTCTTGGCCGTGGGCGATCGGCACCACGCCGGACGCGACGAGCGCGGCGGCGCCGCCCGAGGAGCCGCCGACCGAGCGCCCGAGGTTCCACGGGTTGTGCGTCGCCGTGCCGTCGGGGAACTCGGTGGAGGGCGTGAACCCGAACTCGGGGAGGGAGCTCTTGCCGAGGCACACCGTCCCCATGTCGAGGAGCTGCTGGGCGATGGCGAACGTCTTCGTGGCCGGTGCGGCGTGGGCGAACGCGCCCGAGCCGTTGCGGGTGGGGAGCCCGGCCACGTCGGTCATGTCCTTCACGAACGTGGGCACGCCGGCGAAGGGGCCCGACGCATCGGCGGCGGCGGCCGCTGCCCGCGCCCGGTCGAAGTCCGGGGTGGCGATCGCCCGCAGTTCGGGCTCGAGGCGCTCGGCGCGGGCGATGGCCGCGGCGATGGACTCGGCGGGGCTCAGGTCGCCCGACCGGACCGCCGCCGCGGTGGCGGTGGCGTCGAGCCGGGCGAGCTCGTCGTCGAAGGCGTGCGCGGTGCGCACCGTGGCATCGGTCATCGTGTCCTCCCCATGGCGGGCAGCCTCGCGCACGACCCCTCCAGCGCCACACTCCCGTACGATCCCCGACGCGCCGGGGACGCGCACGAGCAGGGGAGCTCCGCCATGGCCCATGACCTCATCATCCGCAATGGCTCGGTGATCGACGGGACCGGTGCGCCGGCGCGCCGGGCCGACGTCGCCGTCGACGGCGATCGGATCACCGCCGTCGGCGACCTCGCCGACGCCACCGCCACCGCCGAGATCGACGCCACCGGGCTGGTGGTCACACCCGGCTTCGTGGACCTCCACACCCACCTCGATGCCCAGGTGGGCTGGGACCCGCTCATGACCTCGAGCTCGTGGCACGGCGTCACGACGGTCCTCATGGGCAACTGCGGCGTCACCTTCGCGCCCGTCGCCCCCGGTGACCGCAGCTACCTGGCCGAGATGATGGAGAGCGTCGAGGACATCCCGCGCGACGCCATCCTCGACGGGCTGCCGTGGGACTGGGAGACCTACCCGGAGTACCTGGACTCAGTCGAGCGGATGGCGCCGGCGCTCAACGTGGTCGGGCTCGTCGGGCACTGCGCGGTCCGGTACCACGTCATGGGCGAGCGCTCGCTCGGCGAGGAGCCGCCGACCGCCGACGAGCTGGCCCAGATGCGCGACGTGGTGGCCGAGTCCGTCGCCGGGGGAGCCGTCGGCTTCTCCACCTCGCGCATCCTCCTGCACGTCGTGCCCGACGGGCGCAAGGTCCCCGGCACCTACGCCGAGCTGCCCGAGCTCCTCGCCATCGCCGACGGCATGAACGCGTCGGGCGGCGGCATCTTCCAGGCGGTGCTCGACTTCGACACGCGCGCCGGGCACGAGTTCGGGCTGCTCACCGCCATGGCCGAGCGCGCCGGCGACGTGATCTTCACGGGCGGCCCGGGGAACGACCCGGCCGCGGGGGCGGCGGTCGCCGACGGCTGGGGTGCGTTCCTCGCCGACACCCGCGCCAAGGCCGGGCGGATCACCGAGATCGTGATGACCCGCCCGGGCGGCACGCTCATGGGCCTGGCCCAGGTGCCGCCGGTGGCCAGCACCCGCTGGCGCGAGCTCATGGCCCTGCCGACCCTCGCCGACCGAATCGCCGCCCTGCGCGACGACGCCACGCGCGCCGCCCTGCTCGAGGAGGGGTTGGAGAAGGGCACCTGGTACGACCCGGCCCACATCCATCCGCTGGGTCCCGGGCCGGTGCCCGACTACGGCATCGAGGACGGCCGCACCGTCGCCGACCTCGCCGCCGCAGCGGGGCAGCACCCGGTCGAGTGGATGGTGGACCGCCTGCTCGAGAGCGACGGCCGCGAGCTCTTCAACGTGTGGTACTTCCACCGCAACACCGTCGGACTCGAACGGCTCCTCACGGTCGACTCGGTGTACCCGGGGGCGAGCGACACCGGGGCCCACGCCGGCCAGATCTGCGACGCCGACGCCCCCACCCACTACCTCGCGCACTGGTGCCGCGACCGGGGGCTGGTGGCGCTGCCCGAGGCGATCCACCGCCTCACCGGCAAGGCCGCCGCGGTGCTCGGCCTCGTCGATCGGGGGACCCTCGTCGCGGGCGCCTACGCGGACCTCAACGTGTTCGACCCCAAGCGCCTGCAGCCCGCGTACCCCGAGTACGCCTACGACTTCCCGAACGGCAAGGGGCGCCTGCGGGTCGGCTCCGAGGGCTACGCGGCCACGCTCGTCAACGGGCAGGTCGTCACCGAGCACGGCGCCAACACGGGGGCCCGGCCGGGGCGGGTGCTGCGCGAGTTCGCCCGGACCTGAGCGGGTTCGGGGTGGGCCGGGGCGGTCTGTGAGACTGCGCCGGTGACCCACGACATCGATCGACGGCTGCTCGGCTTCGAGGAGGGCGCCGACGCGGGGCACCACTCCTTCACGGTGCGCCCCCACCTCGCGCGGGGCGACGGCCGCCTCTACGGCGGGTCGGGCGTCGCCGCCACGGTCGCCGCGATCGAGGCGGTGACCGACCGGCCCGCGCTGTGGTGCGCGACCCAGCTCATCAGCACCGCGGGCGTCGACGAGCGCATCGACGTGTCCGCCGAGGTCGTGGCGTCGGGCCGCACCGTCGACCAGGTGCAGGTCCGGGGCCTGGCCGGCGAGCGGCTCGTGTTCGCCGCGGTCGGGGGCGCCGCGACCCCGAACCCCGAGGCCATGTCCGGCGTCGGCCAGGTCATGCCCGCGGTCGAGGGTCCTGATGGCGGCGAGGACTGGATGGTGGCCCAGATGGGTCGCATCCGCGCCGTGCTCGGGCTGTCCGAGGAGGCGCTGCCCGATCCGCCGACCATGCCGATCGGCCACCACCTCGTCAGCGAGTACCGGCACGCCGCCCTGCTCCACGACGACCCGATGCGTCCCGGCCGCATGGCCCTCTGGGCCCGCCTCACGGGGCACCTCGCGGAGGATCCGCCGGTCATGACGCCCACGGTCCTCGCCTTCCTCGCCGACATGGTGCCGCTCGCCATCGCCCACGCGTGCGGGGTCGACGGCGTGGGGACGAGCCTCGACAACACGCTGCGCTTCGGCCACATGGTCGACACCGAGTGGGTGCTGCTCGAGCTCGACGCCCACGTCGCCGTCGGCGGGTTCGGCCACGGCCTCGTGCACTGCTGGACGCCCGACGGCCACCTGCTCGCGACCGGCTCGCAGTCCGCGCGGCTGCACAGCCTCGAGGCCCTCGTGGCCCACCACACGACGGGACTCGAGCGGGCCTGACGTCGCGGGCGGTGGGGCGGGCTCAGTCCAGGGCGAGCATGGCGGCGACCCGGGCCGGATCCTCCACCTGGGGCAGGCCCTCGTGCATCACGTGCACGGTGGCGCCGGCCGCACGCCAGCGGTCCGGCTCCTCGTCGCCCACGTAGCGCTGGCCCGCGCCCCACACGACCTCGGGCCGCGTGAGGGCCACCTCGTCGGGCTCGACCTCGAGCGCGAGGCGGTTGGCCACGAACGCGAGCTGGAGGTGCTTGGCGTTCGGGAGCCGTGCGACGCGGCACGTCTCCTCGATCTCCTCCTCGGTCAGCACCTCGGGGTCCGAGTAGGTCTGGTGCGTCTGGAACCAGCGGACGCTCGGCGCCGAGGACAGCGCGTGGACCACGACGTCGCCGAGCGGCGTGTGGCGACCGAGCGCGTACAGGATCCGGGACACCGACCCCGACGGATGGGACTGCGCGCGCCCGAGGCCGGTGGGCGTGATGAGCACGAGCCGCTCCACGGCGGCCCCCTCGGCGACGGCGCGCAGCGCGTGGGCGGCGGTGAGCGACGACGCCACCACGATCGGCGGCCCGGCGTCCGTGGCGGCGTCGCGGATCAGCGCGTCGACCCCGGAGGTGACCAGCGCCGACGTCCACTCGACGTCGGGTCGGTCGCTCGCGCCCGCACCCAGCAGGTCCGGGGTGCGGACGCGACCGCCGAGGAGCGGGGCCAGGCCCCGCCACTCGTAGCTGCTCGCGCCGGCGTAGATGCCGTGCAGGAGCAGCGTCACGGGGGCGTGCTCGGGGCCGCGCTCGCGCCAGCGGATGGCGTAGGGGCCGAGGTGGGAGGCGCCGTGGCGGGTGCCGAGGGCGGAGGGTGCGGTCACCGGTGCGTGCATGGGCTCTGCTACCCCGTCCGTCCGGCGGCCAGTCCCGGGCGCGGGACGGCCCCGCCCTGAGGGGAGGGGCGGGGCCGTCCATCGACCGTGGGGGGAACGGTCGGGGGGGGATCAGAGGGCGATCGTCTGGACGACGAAGCCGAAGGTCGAGCCGGGCTTGCCGACCGCGTAGACGGCGGTCAGCTTGTTGGCGGTCACCGGGAAGCGGGGGACCGCGGCCACCCGGGCACCGTTCTCTGCCACCCGGACGACCACGTCGTAGGGGCCGGCCGCGGTGAGGATGTCGGCCTGCTGGCCGTTGGCGGCCGGGCCGTACCGGTTGGTGAAGAACCCGAAGCTCCGGCTCTGCGGGTAGTAGCCGACGTCGACCTTCACCGCTGGGGCGGCGGCGGCGTGGCGGATCGAGAGCCGACCGCCGCCGGCCGGTGCCTTCGCCACCTTGTTGGCGAACACGTTGATCGTCGGGTTGGCGTCGGCGTCGAAGCTGGCCACGGCCGAGAGGTTCTGGCCGGCCGGCACCGTCAGCGTCTTGGAGAACACGACCTCGTCGGCGCTGAGCGTGCCGTCGTCGCTCGCCGTCGGGGCGGCGATGTAGACGTCGTAGGCCGCGGGCGCAAGCTCGAGCGGGCCGGCGACCTGCTTGAACCGGAAGCCGTCAGCGATGAGTCCGGCGTCGCCGACCGGGGCACCGGCCGCGCCGGCGTACACGTCGACGACCGTGCCCGCGTTGTCGAGCGGGAGACCGTGGACCACGTACACCTTCGAGGGCGTGGTGTCGGCCGAGCTGGTGCTGGCGAGGGCGACGGTCGAGCCGGCGATCGCGGCAAGGGCGAGCGCGGCTGCGGTGAGCTGCTTGCGCATGGGGTCCTCCAGGGGGGGGAGTGGGGCGGGATTGCCCCCTCTACGGACCGGTCAGCGCAGGCGGATGACGTCGCGCCTCGTTCGACCCCTCAGAGCGGACCGCGGCGGTCTCGCAGCGCGAGGACGAGCACCACGACGATCACGATGAGCAGGAGCGTGCCGAGGCCGATGTACATGCCGCTCGCTACCCGGAACCGAGGTCGGGCAGACATGGGACCCGACGCCGGTCTGGCGGCCCCGGGTCACCCGAGCGGTGGCAGCGGCTGCTCGAGGCCGATCAGCTCGGCCAGCGGGTCACCGTGCTCGGCGAGGCGCTCGCCGACGCTGGTGATCGACCAGCGGTCGGGCGCGAGCGCCGGGTCGTCCAGCTCGTCCCACGTGATCGGTACCGACACCGGCGCGCCGGGGGCGGCACGCGGGCTCCACGGGGCGACGAGGGTGCGGCTGCGCCCGTTCTGGGTGAAGTCGAGGCGGGCCTTCCCCTCGCGCTCACCGGTGCGCCAGGCCCAGCTGACCAGGTCCGGGACGGTGTCGGCCACGACTCGGGACAGGTCCTCGACCCAGGCGAGCGTCTGGGCGAAGGCCGCGCCCGAGGCGATCGGGATCCAGATCTGGATCCCCCGGCTGCCGGTGACCTTCGGGCAGCCCCGCACACCGAGCTGGTCGAGCGCCACGCCGTGGAGCCGAGCCAGCTCCCGCACATCGTCGAACGAGGTGCGGGGGCCGGGATCGATGTCGACCAGCGCCCAGCTCGGCTCGTGCGAGTCGGCCGTCGTCGAGATCCACGGGTGCAGCTCGAGGGCGGCGAGGTTGGCGACGTAGGCGAGCGTGGCGACACGGTCGATCACCAGGTAGGTGGTCGTGCGGCCCTCCCGCGCGTCGGGGTCGTCCCAGCGTGCCAGCCACCCGGGTGCGCCGGCGGGGAGGGCCTTCTGCCAGAAGCTCGAGCCGCCCACCCCGTCGGGAGCGCGCAGGAGGTTCACCGGGCGGCCCGTCAGGTACGGCAGCAGGGTCGGCGCCAGCGAGGTGAGGTGGCGGACGAGATCCCGCTTGGTGAGCGGTCCGCTCCCGGCTCGGCCGGGTTCGGGTGGCCGCGCCGGGAACAGCACCTTGTCGAGGTTGGTGAGGGCGATCTCGTGCCCGTCGATCGTCCAGGTGCCCGCCTCGCCGAGCTCCTCGAGCGCGGCCAGCTCGTCGGCGGTGGGGCCGGTCGGGTCAGGCACGCGTGCGCCGTTCCGCCACCGTCGCCTCGAGCGCCTCCATGAGGTCGAGGACCTTGCCGCCCCGCTCGCTCGGGGCCTCGACCTCGAGCACCTCGCCCTCGGCCTTGGCCTCGATCGCCTCCCGGACCCTGGTGACCATCGTGTCGGTATAGCGCTCGGGCTCCCAGTCCGCGGTGAGCGAGTCGATGATCTGCGTCGCCAGATCGAGCGCCCGGGCCTCCGGCGCCTCGCCCTCGCCGGGCACCTCGGGCACGTCGTCCGCGGCGACGACCTCGTCCGCGAAGCGCATCGTGGAGAGGGCGAGGGCGCCGCCGATCGGGCGGATCGCGGCGAGGTACTCCTTGGTGCGCATGACCACCGTGCCGATGGCGACCCGGCCGCGGTCGACCATGGCCGCGTGGAGCAGGCGGTACGGCGCCAGCGCCCCGTCCCCGTCAGGGCCCAGCCAGTAGGTCCGCTCGTAGAAGATCGGATCGACGTCCTCGAGCGCGACGGGGTCCTGGACCTCGATGGCCTTGGTCGACGGGGGACGAAGGGCGTCCAGCTCATCGGGCTCGAAGGTGACGTAGCGCCCGGTCGCCACCTCGTAGCCGCTGACCATGTCGGCGCGCTCGACGGGATCACCCGTCGCGGCGGACACGTTCTGGTGACGGACGCGGGCGCCCGACGCCCGGTCGATCTGGTGGAAGTGGATGCTGTGGTCGCGCACCGCGGTGTAGGCCTTCACGGGCACGTTCACCAGGCCGAAGCTGATGCGCCCGGTCCACACGGGTCTGCTCATGGCCGTTCGGTACCCCGGTCGCCCCGCGCCGATTCCCCGGGTGGCGCGGTCAGGTCGACCGATCCTGGTGGCTCCTCTGGGCGCACAGCACGGCGATGTCGTCCACGGGGTCGTGCACGAGGTCGGCGAGGTAGCGGGCGATGTCCTCGCTGCCGGTGGTCGGGCGGTCGCGCACCTGCGTCCGCAGGCGTTCGAGACCGCGGTCGATGATCTCGCCCCGGCGCTCGACGAGTCCGTCGGTGTAGAGCACGAGCAGATCGGCAGGCGCCAGCTGCGCGCTGGCCGTCTCGTAGCGCGACCGCGGGACCGTGGCGAGGGGCGGCCCGGGCTCGGTCGTCCCGAAGCGGTCCTCGCCGTCGGCACGGACCAGCAGCGGCGGCGGATGGCCGGCGGAGGACCAGGCCAGGGCGCCGGTCCGGGTGTCGAGGGTGGCGTAGCAGCACGTCACGAAGGGAGCGCCGCGGTCGTTCACCCGCTGCAGCACGTCGTCGACCCCACGCAGCACCGGCTCGGGCTCGAGTCGCTCGGTCGCGACGGCCCGGAAGATGTTGCGCACCTGCACCATGTAGGCGGCCGCCTCCTGGCCGTGACCGGCGACGTCGGCGATGACGAGCGCGAGCTGGTCGTCGTCGAGCGGGAACGCGTCGTACCAGTCGCCGCCCACCGGCTGGTGGCGCCGGGCCGGTCGGTAGTGCGCCCCGAGGTCCACGCCGTCCCGCCGGGGCAGGTGCGCGGGCAGCGCGGCGCGCTGCAGGAGCTCCACCGCGATCCGTTCCCGCTGGGCGAGCTCGCGGGCCTCCTCGGCGAGCTTCTCAGCGGCCATCAGGTCGGTGACGTCGCGGCTCGCGGCGATGTAGCCGTCGTCCACCTTCACGACCTGGACGTTCCAGTAGCCCGAGACCTCGCGGCCGTCCGTCGCGCGGTCCGAGTAGGGGACCCGATCGGCGACCCACGGCTGGCCGGTCTCCACGACGCGCCGGAAGCGGTCGAACATGCCCGAGGCCGCCCAGCGGGGGTACAGCTCGCGCATGCGTCGGCCCACGAGGTCCTCGGCCCGGCGCCCCGTGCTGCGCAGCGTGGCCGCGTTGGCGAAGTCGCAGGTGAAGTCCACGATCTCGCCGGTCTCGTCGCGCACCGCGCTCGCGAGGAGCACCTGGTCGATCATGGCGTCCATCGCGATCCGGAACTGGTTGCGGCGCGTCCGCTCGGTCAGCTCGATGCGGGAGAGCGCGAGCCCCGCGATCGAGCTGGCCGTCTGGAGCAGGGTGCGGGAGTGCTCGGTGAGCCGGCGGGGGTAGGCCCACGCGACGCCGATGGCCGCGGTCGCATCGGCCGAGCCGGGCAGCAGCACCGGTTGCCAGGCAACGGTCACGTCCCCCGCGGCACGGTGTCGGACTGCCTCCTCGTCGAGGTGCTCGGGCGTCGGGTCCTCCGAGGTGATGCCGATGACGAGCTCGCTGGCGCGCACCGCCGTGGCGAGGCGGCCGCGGTCGTCGCGCGGCACGGCGAACGAGGTCCAGTCGGCGTCGCCGTCGCTCGTGGCGTACCCGTGCTGGTCGACCACGTCGAGCACGTCGTCGTCCCGGACGTAGGCGAACAAGGTGCGTGCGCCGAGGCCCTCGGCGAGGACCCGGGTGACCTCGGCGGCGATCTGCTCGACCGTCGACGCCGCGGTGATCGAGCGGGACAGGCGCAGCAGCAGCTGGGCCCGGTGGCGGATCACCGTGTCCTCGGTGATGTCATCGATCGCCATGCCGGCGCCGATGATCTTCCCCTCGCTGCGGACGGGGTACTGGTTGATCCGCCAGTGGTGCTCGGTGCCGATGTCGGGCATCTCGAACGACACGAGGTGATCGACGACGGGTTCCCCGGTGTGGATCACGCGCTGGAGGAGGTCCTCCACCAGCTCCCCGATGAGAGGGTTGACCTCGCCGGGCCGGTGGCCGAGGTGGTGGGCGACCGGTTCGCCGTCGATGGTGGCGAGCTGCTGGTTGACCCGCCGGAACCGCAGGTCGCGGTCCACCACCCCGAAGCCGATCGGCAGCTGCCGGATGAGCGCGTCGGTGATGCCGGCCTCGGCGTCGGCGCGCACTCGCGCTCGGTCGATGCGATCGATGAGCAGGACCAGGAGCCCCATGGTGAGCGCAGCGACGAGGAGCCCCGCCGCCTCCTTGCCGCCGGCGATCTCGAAGGATCGGTAGGGCCGGGTGAAGAACCACCAGATCACGACCAGGTTCGCGACCGCGGCGACCACGGCGGCGCGCACGCCCCGGAGCAGTCCGAGCGCGGTGACCCCGAGTACCAGGGCCGAGACGGGGCGGTAGGTGTTGGGGGTCGCGTCCCCACCGACGAGCGCCGCGGCCAGCGTCGCCGGGACCAGCCCGAGCAGCACGTCGCCCGCCTGCTCGAGGCGTCGGTAGCGGTGGGTGGGGGTGGCCTCGCCGTGCTCGGCCGGGGGCGGCGTCGACGCCGTGTCCCCCGCCGACGCCAGGAGCGGGGCCAGCCGCTGGGCGGACTCGGCCAGGGCGGCGACCACGTCGGGCGCGAACGGTCCGCCGACACGCCGGGCCAGGACGAGCACGCCCGGCGTCGCCATCCCGTGGGTGATGGGCAGAGCGATCGCGACCTGGATCCCGTGGCGCTCCGCGTAGTGCAGCCAGCCGTCGGGCAGCGCCTCCTCGGGAAGGCTCTCCGCGCCGGTGCCGACCTGGGCGGGCCGACCCGTGGCGACCACGGTGCCGCAGATCGTGCCCGCGAGCGGCACCGAGGCGCCGACGAGGCGGGCCAGGTCGCGCCCGCCGGCCGGGTCGGGGTCGTGGACCTCGATCGGCGACGCCGTGCCCTCGGCCTCGTCGACCGTCAGCAGCGCGACGACGGCCCCGTCGAAGCGATCGCTGATCGCCTTGACGGTCGGGGCGATGAGGCGGCCCCGGTCCCTCGGCGCGGCCTGCTCCGAGCTCCCCACGGTGGGCACCCTAGGCGGCGTCGGGAGGGGCGGACCGGCGGACGGATCCCGGGGCGGGCGGCTCATCGGCCCGGTCGGTCGGCTCGAGCGACGAGGCGCACGACGAACGCGCCATCGGTCCGGCCGAGGGCGACCTCGCTCACCATCTGCCCGGCCAGCCAGAGCCCGAACCCGCCGTGGCCGGCGTCGCGCTCGACCGGGGCCAGGCCGAGATCGCCCTGGTCGGGGCCCGGGCCGTGGTCCTCCACGGTCACGACGACCTCACCCGGCCGGCGCCAGCCCCGCAAGGTGACCGGTGGGCGTCCGTGCAGCCCCGCGTTGGTGACGACCTCGCTCACGGCGGTGACCAGGCCCTCGTGCAGGGCGATCGGCAGATCGGACGCGTCGAGGAGCAACGAGCGGGTGAGCCGTCGGGCCTCGACGGGCGCGGGATCGACGGCCTCGAGCAGCGGTGGGGTGGTCTCGACGGGCGCGGCGCGGTATCGCTGCACGCGCGTCATACCCACGCTTGCCTCGCTCGCCATGTCGTCCTCCGATGGCCCATGTGGTCGCTCCGCCCGACCGGTACCCCGGTCGGCGGGGCCGTCAACCTCGGCACGGGCGCGCCCCGCCAGACCGGGTTTCGGGCCGGCCGCGATCGGGAACCCGGAGGCCATGGCTGGTGTGGTGCGCTGATGGACGCGACGACGGACGGGCGGGCCGACGGGCCCGACCAGCTCGGGGCCCGGGACCCGGAGCGCCTCCTGCGCGACGCCGCCGCGTCGCTGCGCTCGGGCACCTTGGAGATCGAGCGGTTGACCGACGCCTTGAACGAGGCTCGTCGCGAGCTCGACGCCGCCGACCGCGAGCTTGCGGCCGTGCGCGCCCCGACCGAGGCGACCAGGGCGGTGGTCGTGGCGATCCTGCCCGAGCTGCGACGGCCGGCCCTGCTCGTCGACGGTGACCTGCGCGTCATCGCTCGCAACGCCGCGGCCGATGAGATCGGGGCCGACGCCGCCGCTGGGACGGGGCTGTCCCACCTCGTGCGCGCCGCGGTCGAGGCGCCCCCCGGGCGCATCATCGGGGCGGGCGGATCGGCCGCGCTGAGCCTCGGTATCGCCGCGGCACCAGACGCGCCGGGCGGACGGCTCGTGCTCGTGCTGGTCGACCCGGAACCGCGACGCCCCGACGCCTGAACCGGCATCAGCGTTCGCGCACCCGGACGCGCATCCGGCGCAGGATGCTCGCAAGCCATCGGGACACCTGCATCTGGCTGACCCCGAACGCCGCCGCGATCGTGCTCTGCGACTGCTCCTCGAAGAAGTACCGCCGGACGATCTCGCGATCGCGGCTGTCGAGCAGGTCGAGCGCGGCGCGCAGGTCCAGGTGGTCGTCGACCCGCAGCAGCAGCGGATCGCCGGCACCGACATCGGTATCCGCACCGTCGGGTCCGAGCTCGTCCTCGAGCGACGCGGTGTTCCGGGCGTGCACCGCGTCGTGCGCCTCCAGGAGCTCGTCGACCGAGGTGCCGAGGTCCGCTGCGATCTCGTCCACCCGAGGTGATCGCCCGAGCAGCGCCGTCAGGTGCTCCTCGGTGCGACGCGACGCGACGGCCAGCTCGTGGACCCGCCGCGGCACCCGGATCGCCCAGCCGCGGTCGCGGTAGTGCCGTCGGATGGCACCGAGGATCGTGGGGGTGGCGAGCGCCGGGAACGGGAGGCGGCGGTCGGGGTCGAAGCGGCGCAGCGCCGCGATCAGGCCCTCCCGGGCGATCTGCTCGAGGTCGTCGAGTCGTTCGTGGTCCCGGTGCATGCGCATCGCCAACGAGGTCGCGTACCGGTCGTACTCCTGCGCCAGGTCATCGAGGGCCGTCGGGTCCCCGCTGCGGTGGAACCGGACGTGCAGGCGCCACACCTCGGGATCGACGCCCGGCCGACGATCGCAGTCATCGGGGCCGCTGCCGCGGGGCACGGTGCGCCTCGAGGCGCACCGGTCGACCGCCTCGAGGGTGGCGTCGCACGTGCGCTGGGCGAGGTGGCGCGCCCGACGGTGGCAGGCGAGGGCGACGGCGACCTCGTCGAGCAGCGCGCCGGCAGCGCTCACGGCGCCTGGGCCGCCGTCGCCGACGGCGATGATCGTGCCTGGACGGTGGTGCATGGGGCTCCCGGTGATCGCTCGGTCGGGGCCTCGTTCCCCCGGCGGTGGCCCGACAAACGCGGGCTGCGGGTTGGCGCGAGCGCGCCGCGGGCAGTGACAAGTAGTCGAACCGTGATCACGAGGACCCCATGACCGCCGACAGCGACATCCAGCCCGACCCGAGCGCCCCTGCAGTGCGCGACACGGTGAGCGGCATCCTGCGCGCCCTCGCCGAGGAGGGCTATGGGCACCAGTTCGTGCCGGGCAGGGATCCGGGCACGCTGCGATGCCTCGTGTGCGGGTCGACCTCGGCGGTCGAGCGGATGACGGTGCACGACGAGCGCCGCCTCGAGGGTGCGTCGGACCCGGACGACATGGTCCTGGTCGAGGCGTTGAGCTGCCCCGTCTGCGCCGCGGGCGGCACGATCGTGCTCGGTTACGGCCCCGAGGCCAGCGCCGACGATGCCGCGCTCGTGGCCGGGCTCCAGCGTCCGTCGATCTGATCGGTGGGCTCGCCCAGGCTGCGCAGGGCGAGGACCGCGGTGTCATCGGGGGCGGCGGCCGCCTGGAGCGTCTCGGTGAGCTGGTCGACGAGGCGGGGGAGGGGCAGGTCGGCCAACCGTTCGACCGTCGCCCGGACCCGTTCCAACCCCTCGTCGACGTGCTCGCCGCGCCGCTCGAAGAGGCCGTCGGTGAACGCCACGACGGTCGCGCCGGGCGGGAGGTCGATCGTCACCTCGGGGTAGGTGCCGAGGTCCACGCCGATCGGCAGGCCGACCGGCACGGGCTCGAGCACCGCCCGGCCGCCGCGCAGCACGACCGGGGGCGGGTGCCCGGCGCTCGCCGCTACCAGGCGGCCCGTCGACCGCTCGAAGCACGCGCAGAGGACGGTGGCGAAGTGGCCGTCGCTGCGCACGTCGAGCAGCGGGTTCAGCTTGGCGAGGATCGCGCCGGGCCCGTCGCCTTCCGAGGCGAAGGCGCGCACGGCGAGGCGCAGGCTCATCATCACGTGGGCGGCGGACAGGCCCTGCCCCGACACGTCGCCGACGGTGAGCAGCAGGTGGTCGTCGTCCACCAGGACGGCGTCGTACCAGTCGCCGCCGACCTCCACGCCGGCCGCCCCGGCCTGGTACCGGTGGGCGAGCGCCATCGCCGGGTGGTCCGGCAGCCGATCGGGCAGGAGGTCGCGCTGGAGGGTGAGGGCCACGCTGCGCTCGGCGAGGAAGCGCTGCTGGTTCGTCTCGGCCCGGCCCGCGGCGGCGCGGAGGGCGACGTCGAGCCGCCAGGTCAGCCAGGTGAACGCGAGGGTGAGCACGCCGCCTATGGCGAGGATGATCCACGGCAGCCGACCGAGCAGGTGATCGCCGAGCTCGCCGCGCGGGGTGAAGGCGAGCTGCAGGTCGGTGTCGCCCCAGCGCACCACCTGCTCCTCGGGCGAACCGCGGAGGGGGAGCTGGTCGGTGGTCGCCAGGAGGAGCTTCTCGGCGCGGACCCTCGGGCCCAGGTACACGGCGTAGTCGAGATCGTCGAAGGCGTCGCCGGTCAGGTCGAGGGCGGTCGGGTCGTCGGGCAGGCGGGCCTCGAGGTAGGCGACGATGCGGCGACCGTCGACCGGCTCGCTGGCCAAGGTGAACCCGAGCGCGCGGTCCGAGCCGGCGAGGAGGTCGACGATGCCGATCCCGCCCTGCGGGGCGCGGCCGAGCCGGGCGGCGAGGTCGGCCTCGGGACGCGCCGCGAGCTTCGACGGCCGGCCGATCTGGACGAGCGGGTGGGGCGGGTCACCCCCAGGCGTGGCGGCGACGGACCACAGCGACGCGGACTGCAGCAGCTTGGCGTCGCCGAGGAAGCCGCCGATGATCCGGCGGAACGCCGACTCGGTGGTGTTGCCCTGCTGGGCGACGGCGACGGCAGACGAGAGCGGCACCTGGAACGCGGGGAGCACGGCGCGCAGCGCGGCCGATGCCTCCGAGGCGCGCTGGTGCAGCAGCTCCCGCTGGCTGCGTCGGTGCACGCCTGCGGCGGCGACGGCGAGGGCCCCGACCGCGATTGCGCCCACCAGCAGCACGCCGAGCGCGCGCACCCCTCGTCGTCCAACTCGGGTGGAGTCCATGATCGTGACCTCGTGCCCGTCGCCTGCCGGATCCAAACCGGGCGGTCGAGGTATCGGATGGATCGACCGTGGGCATGAGTCGACGCCGGCTTGTTCCCTCTCCCCACCGGCATCGTCGAGCGCCCGCCCCCCGCCCCTCCCTCTCCCTGGCTGGGGGCGGGCGTTCGACCGTTCAGGCCGACGGCGCGCTCAGGGTTCCGCGGTGCGGTCGTCGGGGCCCGGGGCCTGGCCGAGCCCGCGATCCTGCAGGTCGCGCAGCGACCGGCGCAGCAGGCGGGACACGTGGACCTGGCTCATGCCCATGCGCTCGGCGATCTCGGACTGGCTCAGGTCCTCGAAGAACCGCAGCCCGACGATCGTGCGCTCGCGCTCGGGGAGGCCGTCGAGGAGCTCCCGCAGCAGGAGCCGGTCCTCGGGATCGAGGCCCCCGCCCGGGCCGGCGCGGTGCAGGGCGTGGCCGGCCGCGCTCGCGCCTTCGGGCGTGTCGATGGACGCGGTCCGGTAGGCCCGTTCGGCATCGAGCGCGTCGAGCACCTCGTCGACGCTTGAGCCCAGCTCCTGGGCGAGCTCGTCGGGCGTCGGGGGCCGGCCGAGCTCCGCGTGGAGGCGTTCGACCGCAGCAGGGACCCGGACGTGGAGATCCTTGGCCCGTCGCGACACCTTGAGCGCCCAGGTCGCGTCGCGGAAGTGGCGCCGCAGCTCACCGGAGATGGTGGGCACGGCATAGCCGGCGAAGGGGACCCCGTGGGCGGGATCGAAGCGCTCGACCGCCTTCACCAGGCCGAGCGTGGCGACCTGCTCCAGGTCATCGAGGGGCTCGCCGCGGTTGGCGAACCGCCGGGCCAGCGCCTGGGCGATCGACAGGTGCTCGGCCACGAGCGCGTTGCGGAGACGGCGGTCGTTGGTCTGGCGATAGGTCGCGAAGCGTGCGGTGACAGACGGGTCGTCACCGTCGGAGCGCCGTTGGGTCACGGGCCGTCCCGGCCGCTGAGGGGGCGACGCTCGAGCCACACCGTGACGTCGTCGCCGACGATCTCGTAGCCGAACGAGTCGGCCACGACGGAGAGGATCTGGCGGGAGAAGGCGAACCGCTCGTCGTCGAGGCCGACGGGGCCGCGGTCGGTGTGGCCTTCGATGCGCAGCAGCACGCCGGGCTCGGCGTGCAGCTCGAGGTGCACGGCATCGCCCGTGCCGGCCTCGGTCAGGGCCGCGCACAGCTCGTCGACCCCGATGCGCAGGTCGTCGATCGCCTCGACGTCGAACCCTGCGAGCGCGGCCAGGCCGCCGACCGCGAGGCGCACCGGCCGGAAGAACCGCACGTCGGCCGGGATGGTGATGGTCATCGTGGAGGCCGGATCGGGGCCGTCGGTGGCGCTCATGGGGCCATCCTCGCGTCGATCCGCGCCGGTCCGCCGGGTGGCACGGCTCACGCGCAGGAGGGGTGGTGCGGGCCGCGCGGATCGGCGGTTCGGAGGTCGTGCATGCCCTGGCCTTTCATCGTCTCGGCCCTCGGTACCCGCCGACCCCGGTCGACAAACGCGTCTGGCCCGCTGCCGCCAGGGGTACCGGAGCTGCGATGCGGTCCACGGGCCGCACCATCCCCCCGAACGACATCCCCACATGAGGAGCAAGCCAGATGGGCAGCGCGATGGACAAGGCCAAGGGCCACGCCAAGGAAGCGATCGGCGAGGCCACCGACGACCGGGACCTGCGCCTGGAGGGCAAGGCCGACCGGGCCGGCGGTGCGGTGAAGGAGGCCGCCGAGCACGCCAAGGAGAAGGTCGAGGACGTGGTCGACAAGGTCAAGGACAAGCTCGGCCGCTGAGGTCGCGGGCCGGCTGGCGCCGGTCTGAGGTTGCCGTCGGGTCGGTGCGCCACGAGCGCGCCGACCCGATGCGCGTCAGGCCTCGAGCAGGGCGGTGAGGCCGGTGATCTCGAAGATGCGCCGGACCGACTCGCTCGCAGCGGACACCGTGAAGCGGTGGTCCGCCTCGCTCGCGTCGCGCAGGGCCGCGGTGATCACCCGCAGGCCTGACGAGTCGATGAAGGTGACCGCTCGGAGGTCGAGCGCCACCCCGTTGCCGGCGGCGACCGCCGCGTCGAGCGCCGAGCTCAGCTCGGGGGAGGACGCCGCGTCGAGCTCGCCCGAGGCCACCACGCTCACCGGGCTGGCCTCCCGATCGAGCTGGACCTGGAAATACGCATCCCCGTCAGCCATACCGAAGACTGTACCGCCGGTTTCCTCCGACGCCGCGGGGTCGCTCACGCCGGGACCGCCGCGATCAGCGACGCCGTGGAACCCCCGTGATCGGGTAGCCACAGCGAGGTCCGGCCGCTGCCCCACGCCCCCAGCAGGGCTCGGGCGAAGCGGCTCTCGACGCGGCTCAGCGCCGCAGCACCGAAGATCACATCAGCCTCCAGATCGGGTTCGGCGGCCACGAACGGGGCCACCACGTGGTCGAGGGCGAGCTGGCCGTGCTCCGCATCGGCGTGCACGTGCACCTCGTAGAACCGGGCCAGCGAGGGGAGCTCGCCGAGTCGGCGCGCCGCCTGCAGGTAGGCGGACATCGGGGCCGTCGACGTCATCTCGAACAGGGCCAGGTGCCCGACGAGCGCGCCGCGCAACCGCCCGTGGAGCCCGAACAGGGACAACAGGTTGTCGGTCGCGAGGGTGGTGCCCGGCAGGTGATCGATGTGATGGCCGTACCCGGGGTCGAGGCCGAGCTCGGCCATTGCCTCGGCGAACAGCGTGGCGTGCGCCGTCCTGACGTCCCCGGCGCCGTACTCGTCGTGCTGGATGGCGACCACGTTGGCCTTGGCCTCGCCGTCGAGCCGGGGGATGCCCCAGGTGTGCCCGTCAGCCTCCTTCAGCTGGTAGGCGGAGCGGTGGATGGCGAACTCGTCGAGCTGCCAGCGGTCGCCGCGGGTCGCGAGGTGGGAGGCGAGCGGCGGCCCCGACCACTCGGTGATCACGCGGAGTGCGAGGGTCGCGTCGGTGGGCAGCGCCGCCGGGTGGTGCTCCTCGCGGAGGGCGGTCTCGAACACTGCGTCGAGCTCGTTCCGGAACGCCAGGGTGGCCAGGTCCCACTCGAGATCGTCGGGGAGCCCCTCGAACCCGCCGTGGTGGAGCTGGTAGCAGCACCACAGGGCGAGGTGCAGGTCGTCGTCGGTGGTGGGATCGATCGCGTCGAGCGCGGCCCCAGCGTCCTCGGGGGAGCCGACGGTCGCGCCGGCCGACCACGCTCGGAGGAGGTGGTGGGACAGGGGACCGCGGGCATGGGGAAGTGGGGCGCGCATGGGGACCTCTTCGTCGGGGTGGCCCTCCCTGGTTCCCATGTCCGGCCCCTGCCAAACCCGCTCGTCAGCCGGACCGGGGCGGCTGGTGCAAGACTCGCCCCGTGACCAATCCGGGGGACGGCATCGACCACGAGGCGCTCCGCGACCGCTACCGGGCCGAGCGCGACAAGCGGCTCCGTCCGGACGGCAACGAGCAGTACGTCGAGCCCACCGGACGCTTCGCCCATCTGCTGGACGACCCCTACGTCACCCCGGCCGAGCGTCCCGCGGTCGACGTCGAGGTCGAGGTCGCCTTCATCGGCGGCGGGTTCGCCGGCCTGGTCACCGGCGCGCGGCTCAAGCAGGCCGGCATCGACGACGTCCACCTGATCGAGGGTGGTGGGGACGTGGGCGGGGCGTGGTACTGGAACCGCTATCCGGGTGCGATGTGCGACACGGCGGCGATGGTGTACCTCCCGCTGCTCGAGGAGACCGGCCATCGTCCCTCGATGAAGTACGTGCCGGCGCCGGAGATCTTCGAGCATGCCCGCCGCATCGCCACCTCCTTCGACCTGTACGACGGCGCCTGGTTCTCGACGGCGGTGCGGTCCCTGGACTGGGACGACGCGGCCGGCCGCTGGGTCATCGGCACCGATCGGGGTGATGCGATCCGGGCCCGGTTCGTGGGGATGGGCACCGGCCCGCTGCACCGGCCCAAGCTGCCCGGCATCCCCGGCATCGAATCCTTTGGCGGCCACGCCTTCCACACCGCCCGTTGGGACTACGCCTACACGGGCGGCGACCCGTCGGGGGCGCCGATGACCGGTCTCGCCGACAAGCGGGTCGGCATCGTGGGCACGGGTGCCACGGCGATCCAGGCCATCCCGCACCTGGCCCGCACCGCCCGCGAGCTCCTCGTGTTCCAGCGCACGCCGTCGTCGATCGATGTGCGCAACAACCACGAGATCGACCCCGACTGGTTCGCCTCGCTGGAGCCGGGCTGGCAGCAGCGCTGGCTCATGAACTTCGCCACCCTCCAGACGGGGGGCTTCGCCGACGAGGACCTCGTGCAGGACGGGTGGACCGACATCGCCCAGCGCATCCGTGACCGCGTCGTGGCCGCCGTCGGCGCGGGCGGGGAGTTCACCCCCGAGACGGTGCGCCAGGCGTTCGAGGACAGCGACGACGAGAAGATGACCGAGATCCGCGCTCGGGTCGACGAGATCGTCCGCGACCCGGCGACGGCCGAGGCGCTCAAGCCGTGGTACCGCCAGCTCTGCAAGCGCCCGTGCTTCCACGACGAGTACCTCCAGACCTACAACGAGCCGAACGTCCGCCTCGTCGACACCGACGGCAAGGGGGTCGAGCGCATCGACGAGACCGGGGTCTGGGTGGGCGGCGTGCACCACGAGGTGGACTGCCTGATCTTCGCCTCGGGCTTCGAGGTGGGCACCGAGCTCGCCCGACGCAACGGCTTCGAGACCACCGGCCGCGACGGCGTCACCCTGACCGAGCGCTGGGAGGACGGCATGCGCAGCCTGCACGGGATGCACGTGCACGGCTTCCCCAACCTGTTCATCGTCGGCCTCGCCCAGGCCGGCAACCTGATCTCGAACATCACCCACAACTTCGTGGAGGCCGGCACCACCATCGCCGCGATCCTGGCCCGCGCCGGCGAGGTGGGAGCCACCCGCATCGAGGTCACCGCCGAGGCGGAGGACGCCTGGATCGAGCGCATCGAGTCCAACGCCGCCTCCTTCCTGGGCAGCCCGGACTGCACGCCCGGCTACTACAACAACGAGGGCCGGCCGATCGGGCGGCGCGAGCGCCTCAACGCGAGCGGCTTCCCCGGCGGTCCCCCCGCCTACTTCGCCTACATCGACCGGTGGCGCAGCGACGGCGCCTTCGCAGGACTCGAGTTCTCGTGAGGCGCCGGTTCTCCCTGGTCCTCCCGTTCGCGGCGGGCGTCGCCTCGTGGAGCGCGGCAGAGTACGGCCTGCACCGCTTCGCCATGCACGAGCTGCGGGGACGCGGCCTGGCGTCGCGCGAGCACCTCGCGCACCATGCCGACGTCACGTACTTCTCGCCGACCTCGAAGAAGCTCCTGTCCGCCGCCACGACCACAGCGGTCGCCTACCCGGTGGCCGTCGCCGTCACGGACCGGTCCCGCGCCCGCGCGTTCGTGGCCGGCCTCATCGCCATGTACTTCGTCTACGAGGTGCTGCACCGTCGGGCGCACACCCACCCGCCGCGGACCGCGTACGGCAGGTGGCTCCGACGCAGCCACCTGCACCACCACTTCGGCGCGCCGATGCGCAACCACGGCGTGACCTCTCCGATCTGGGACCGCGCCTTCGGCACCTACGACCCGCCCGGCACCGTCACCGTGCCGCGGCGCATGGCACCGGCGTGGCTCCTCGACGCCGATGGGGCGGTGCGCCCCGAGTTCGCGGCGGACTACGTCGTGAAGGTGGGGCGGGTCCGCGACGACGCGCAGGCCGACCGGGACCACCGGGACGCGTTCGCCAACCGGGCACCGCAGGCCTGAGGTGGACGAGCCGCAGCTCCTCGAGGTCGCCGACGGCGTCCACGCCTACCTCCAGCCCGCGGGCACCTGGGGGTGGAGCAACGCGGGCCTGTTGGTGGGCGACGCCGCCTCACTGCTCGTCGACACCCTCTTCGACCTCGACCTCACCCGCCGGATGCTCGACGCCATGGCGGCGCTCACCGGCACCCGTCCCATCGAGACGGTGGTCAACACCCACGCCAACGGGGACCACTGCTACGGCAACCAGCTGCTGGCGGGGGACGGCGTGGAGATCGTGGCCTCCGCCGCAGCAGCCCGCGAGCTCGAGGAGGTGACCCCCGCGCTCCTGGACCTCCTCGTGACCGCCTCGGTGGGCACGCCCCTCGAGGCGTTCGTGCAGCACGCGTTTGGCCGGTTCACCTTCGCCGGCATCGAGGTGCCGCCGGTGACCACGACCTTCACGGGTCGCCACGAGGTGGTCGCCGGGGAGCGTCGGGTGGAGCTCATCCAGGTCGGTCCGGCCCACACGGCCGGTGATGTGATCGCCTGGCTGCCCGACGAGCGGGTGGTGTTCACCGGGGACATCTTGTTCATCGGTGGCACCCCGATCATGTGGGCCGGTCCGATCGGCAACTGGATCGCGGCCTGCGAGCTGATCGAGTCCCTCGACCCGGCCGTCATCGTGCCCGGGCACGGTCCGCTCACCGACCTCGCCGGAGTGCGCGCCGTCGCGGCCTACCTCCGCACGGTGCGCGACGGCATCGCGGCCCGCCACGCGGCGGGGTTCGGGCTGGAGACGGCGGTCGCGGACCTCGACGCCGAGCTCGATCGCTCGCCGTACGCGGGCTGGACCGATCGGGAACGCCTGATCGTGACCGCGCACCAGGTGTGGGCCGAGCTCGAGCCAGCCCACGAGGTGCCAGACGCGCTGGGTCTCATGGGGGCCATGGCTGCGGCGTACACCGCCCGCCACGGGTGCTGATGCGGGCGCTCGCCTCGCTCAGCCGACCCGTCCCGCCGGTCGCGGCAGCACCGGTTCGCTGACCGGCGCCGGGCGGCCGAGCAGGTAGCCCTGGCCGAGGCGCACGCCGCAGGTGCGCAGGCGGCGCTGCAGCGTCTCCGTCTCGATCCCCTCGACAACGAGCTCACCGCCCACCGCTTCGGCCGCGACGCGCAGGAGCGCCAGGCGTTCTTGATGCTCGGGTCGGCGCTCGATGTCGCGGATCAGGCGCAGCCCCGGCTTCACGAACGAGGGCCGCAGCTCGGTGATCGCCCGCAGGCTGCGGGGATCCGTGCCGACCTGATCGATCGCGAGCCGCACCCGCGGGCCGAGGCGATCTGCGGTGCGCCGATGCGCGGGGGCGTCCGGCACCGGCTGGTCGACCCGGATCTCGAGCACGAGGTCGCGCGGGCTTCGGGCCGCGAGCTCGGCCAGGCGTGGGTTGTCGATGAGGGCGGGGGTGACGTTGAGCGACAGCCAGCCGTCCGGAGGCAGGAGTCGGGACGCGGCGACCGACGCCTCGATCGTGGCCAGCTCGAGGTCGTCCCCCAGGCCGGCGAGGCGGGCGAGGGCGAAGGCGGTCGCGGGCGGGGTGCCGTCGAGCCAGCGGGTGAGTGCCTCGTGACCGACCACGTCGCCGGTCCCGAGATCCACCACCGGCTGCGCGTAGGGCACGAACGCCGACTCGGCGAGCCAGGCACCGACCCGGTCCCGAGTCGCGTTGGCCGGCGCGGCGCGCACCGCCTGGGCGGTCTCGCGGAGCGGTCCGGCCCCGGTCAGCTGGGCGTCCACCCGTGCGACGAGCTCGTGGACGTCCACCGGCTTCACCAGGTAGTCGTCCGCCCCCGGTGCCGAGCCCAGGACCCGCTCGCTCACGTCGCGCTCGCCGGTCACCAGGATCACCGGGATGGAGCGCGTGGCGCGGTCGGCGCGCAGGACGCTCACCAGCTCGGTGCCGAGCATCCCGGGCGTGGTGGCGTCGACGAGGGCGAGGGCGATGTCCTCGGTGGCGATGCAGGCCAGTGCGGCCGGGCCATCGGTGGCAGGGACGACGTCGTAGCCGGCCTGGCGGAGCACCATGGCGAGCAGCGCCCGCGTCGGACCGTCGTCGTCCACGATCAGCACCCGCCTCCGAGGGGGCCGCCGCACCGTTCCGCCTACCGGTTCCATGGATGCCTTATCGGCTCGGGTCACGGAACGTGAAGCACTTGCCGAAGATGGCGACCCTGTGTGGTGCGAGCGGCCTCGGGCGGGGCTGAGGTGCACCGACATCGAGCAGCTGATCGGGCCTGGACTTGCCTCTGGTCAAATCGGCCGAACAGGCGTATGGTCCCCGGCGGGAGGCATCCGGTCAGCCGACGCGCGGCCGGGGGAACGGGAAAGGGCGGCGCTCCGCCATGCCAACCATCATCGTCAACGGCGTCTCCCACACCGTCGACGCACCGGAGGACATGCCCCTCCTCTGGGTGCTGCGCGATCTGCTCGGGCTCACCGGCACCAAGTACGGGTGCGGGATGGAGATCTGCGGGGCCTGCACCGTCATCATCGACGGGCAGACCGAGCGTTCCTGCGAGTTCGACTTCGGGTCCGCGGTCGG
This sequence comes from uncultured Iamiaceae bacterium, assembly GCA_964624775.1. Classification (GTDB taxonomy): domain Bacteria; phylum Actinomycetota; class Acidimicrobiia; order Acidimicrobiales; family Iamiaceae; genus Aquihabitans. Next base: position 2,869 of record CAZUYW010000007.1, on the reverse strand, counting down.
GAAGCAGATCACCACCATCGAGGGATTGTCGGCCGACGGCAGCCATCCGCTCCAGAAGGCCTGGATCGCCGAGCAGGTGCCGCAGTGCGGGTACTGCCAGTCGGGGATGCTGCTCTCGGCGGCGTGCCTGCTGCAGCGGATCCCGAAGCCCAACGACGAGGAGATCAACGACGAGGTGCCCAACCTCTGCGTGTGCGGGACCTATCCACGGGTCCGCAAGGCGATCCACCGCGCGGCCGGGAACTGAGGCTGCGATGACGACGATCGATCACCCCACCGGCGACGCGCCGGACACCAACATCAGCCGCCGCAGCTTCCTCGGCGGCGCCGGCGCCGGCCTGGCCGTCGCCTTCACCATCGGAGGCGGCTCGGGGACCCTCGCCTCGCTCATCGGTGCCGAGGCCGCAGGCGCCGCGACCCAGACCCCGCTGACCGGCTGGGTCAAGGTCGGCTCCGACGGCACCGTGACCATCGCGTTCGGCGGGTGCGAGATGGGCCAGGGCGCCCTCACCGGCCTAGCCCAGGCGGCAGCCGAGGAGCTCATGGTGCCGTGGTCGGTGGTGCGCACCGAGTACGCGCCGATCGCCCAGACCTACACGACGGGAGGCTCCACCGCGATCCGCAACGGGTTCGCGCCGATGCGCCTCGCCGGCGCCCAGGCGCGCGAGATGCTGATCGCCGAGGCCGCGTCCCGTTGGGGCGTCCCGACGACGCAGTGCAAGGCGGTCAACGGCACGGTCCAGGACACCGTGTCGCTGGCCACGCTCACCTACGCCGCGCTGGCCGCAGGAGCCGCCACGCGCACGCCGCCGGCCAACCCGCCGCTCACCCCGGCCGCGTCGTTCCGGATCATCGGGAAGAACGTGGCTCGCCTCGACCTGCCCGCGAAGGTGACCGGCAAGGCCGTCTACGGCATCGACGTCCGGGTGCCCGGCATGGTCTACGCCGCGATCGTCAACTCGCCCGTGCTCGGCGGGAAGCTGGTCGGCACGCCCGCCGTGCCCTCGGGGGCGACCGCGGTCGTGCCGCTGGGCGACGCGGTCGCGGTGGTGTCGACCAACACCTGGGCGGCCATGCGGGCAGCCCGTTCCCTCAAGGCGACGTGGACGACGCCGGCCGACGCCGCGAGCAACACCACCGCCACCATGCAGGCCCAGGCCGCGACGCTGCTGGGGTCGGGCACGCCGATCGTCGCCCAGGCGGTCGGCGATCCGCTGGCCGCACTGCCGGGCTCGGCCAAGCAGATCGACGCCACCTACTCGCTGCCGTACCTCGCGCACGCGTACATGGAGGTGCTCAACTGCACCGTCAGCATCACCGCGGCCGGGTGCGAGGTGTGGGCTCCCACCCAGGCGCCGGGCTGGGTCGCCCAGACGGCGGCCTCGGTCTCGGGCCTCGACATCTCCAAGGTGACCGTCCACCAGACGCTCCTGGGCGGTGGACTGGGCCGCAAGATCGAGCAGGACTACATCGCCCAGGCCGTCGGGGTGGCCAAGGTCGTGAAGAAGCCCGTGAAGGTCATGTGGAGCCGCGAGCAGGACATGACCCACGACAAGTACCGGCCGATGGCGGTCGCCCGCGTGCGCGCCGGCATCGACGCGACGGGCACCATCAAGGGCTGGTGGAACCGGCTCGTCACCCCGTCGATCCTCGGCCAGCGCGGCTGGATCGGCCCCGGCCAGGTGGACGGCCAGGCGGTCGACGGCGCCATCGAGCTGCCGTACGCCATGGCGGCCCGCAAGGTCGAGTGGGTGCCCCAGCCGACCTCGCTGCCCCTTGGCTTCTGGCGCTCGGTGGGCCACTCGCTCAACTGCTTCGTGGTGGAGAGCGCGATCGACGAGCTGGCCCTCGCCGCCGGCCTCGATCCGCTCGCCTACCGGCGCAAGCTGCTGGCCGGGAACACCCGCGCCCTCAAGGTGCTCAACACGGCCGCCACCCTGGGCGGCTGGGGGACGGCCCTCCCGGCCGGCCACGCACGGGGCATCGCCTTCTCGCAGTCGTTCGGTTCGCTCACCGCCGAGGTGGTCGAGGTGTCGGCGGCGACCGCCACCTCGCTGCGGGTGCACCAGGTCGCCGTGGCGATCGACTGCGGCACCGCGGTGAACCCGGGCCAGGTGGTCGCCCAGATGGAGGGCGGCGTGATCCACGCGCTCAACGCCGCCCTGTGGGGTCGCATCACCTTCACCAACGGCAAGGTGAACGAGACCAACTTCAACAAGTACAAGATGATGCGGCTCAGGGAGTCGCCCACCATCAAGGTCTCGGTGATCCAGAGCGGTCAGCCGATCGGCGGCGTCGGCGAGCCGGGTGTGCCCCCGCTGGCCGCGGCGCTGGCCAACGCCCACGCCGCCCTCACCAAGACCCGCATCCGCACGCTGCCCTTCTTCCCGGGCGCCACGATGGGCGACATCTGACCTAGAGGTCCTCGGGCGCGTCGAGGTCGCGGTCGGAGCCGGTGTCGTCGCACGGCACCAGCTCGACCTCGGCCGCCCGGGCCCTCAGGTAGCCGCGCGCGCCCTCGTCCCCCGGGTTCGCCGCGAGGTCTGCGGCGAGCGAGGCCAGGTGTGCCGCGCCGATCACGACCGGGTGGCCGGCGCGCCCGGCATAGGTCGCCCGGACGAGGCTCGCGCCGGCGCGGTGCGCGTGGGCGAGCCGACGGATCGCGGTGGTCGTCACGTCGGGCTGATCGACGAGGAGCACGACCACCCCGGGCGCGCCGGCTCGAGCTGCGGCCTCGAGCCCGGCCAGCAGCGACGTCGACATGCCGACCGCCCAGTCGGCGTTCACCACCACCGCGCTTGCCGCCTCCACGGCCGGCGGCCCGTGCGGGTCGACGCCGGCTCCGAGCACCACGATGACCGGGTCGCAC